>JAHJOG010000053.1 GCA_018820395.1 Gammaproteobacteria bacterium
CGACAGACCAGACCAGCTCACGGGCACGAGCGGCAGGCCGAGCGAGAAGGTGAGCGTTGCCGCCTCGGACGACGCCTGGGCGCTTTCCCATCGTCGCCCCATCCGGCCGCGGCCGGCCGTCTGCTTTCGAGCGACCAGCAGAGTGGTCGTACGCCGACCCGCTCTCGCCCGGCGCATCAGTTCGCTGTTGGTCGAATCGATCTCGTCCAACAGTTCGAAGGTCAGTCCCGGCAAGAGCGCGCGGGCCTCGTCCACCGTCTCGTCCATCCGCCAGCTCGACGTCGGCATGTCAACCGTTGCGGCCTTTGCCGCGCTTGTCACCCTTGCCGGCTTTGCTGCCCTTGCCGTCCTTGACATCGACCGCCTTGCTCGCCTTCTTCGCTTTCTTGTCGCCCTTGCTCTTCTTGGCGGACTTGGGCGCCAGGAGCGTGCCGCGGCAAGACGGCGCCCCGCACCAGCAGGGAAAGTCGGCCTTCAGCTTCTTGGTGTACGGCTCGTCGATGATCAGGCCGTAGTCGTAGCTGAGCTCTTCGCCGGCGGCGATGGTGCGCAACGACTTGATGAAAACGCGCCCTTCGACTTCGTCGGCCTCGCAATTGGGTTCGCACGAATGATTGATCCAGCGCGATGCATTGCCACCGACCACGGCGTCGATCACGCGGCCGTCGTCGATGTGAAAGTAAAAGGTGTGGTTGGGCTGGCTCGGGTCGTGCGGGTGGCGGCGCAGTGCTTCCTTCCAGGTGATGATCTCGCCCGTGTATTCGATGAGCGTTTCGTCGGCGGCGATGTCCTTCACCGCGAACACGCCGTTGCCATGCACCGCGGAGCGCCGCGTCTGGATGCGGCGACCGCCGGAAGTGGGATTGTTGGAAGCCATCGCCGAAGTCTGTTAGTTTGAATATGTACGCGTACGTGCGCGTGCGTGCGCGCGAGAAGCGCCAGATTGTAAGGATGACTTGTTGATGAAGACTTTGGTGATTGCAGAGAAGCCGTCGGTGGCGCAGGACATCGTGCGCGCGCTCACGCCGCTGGCGGGCAAGTTCGACAAGCACGATGAGCACTTCGAGAACGACAGCTACATCGTGACCAGCGCCGTCGGCCATCTGGTCGAGATCCAGGCGCCCGAGGAGTTCGACGTGAAGCGCGGCAAGTGGAGCTTTGCCAACCTGCCCGTGATTCCGCCGAGGTTCGACCTGAAGCCGGTCGACAAGACCAAGACCCGCCTGAACGCGGTCGTGAAGCAGGCCAAGCGCAAGGACGTGACCCAGCTGATCAACGCGTGCGATGCGGGGCGAGAAGGCGAACTCATCTTCCGCCTGATCGAGCAGTACGCGGGCGGCAAGGCGCCGCTGGGCAAGCCGGTCAAGCGCCTGTGGCTGCAGTCGATGACGCCGCAGGCCATCCGTGATGGCTTCGAGCAGTTGCGCAGCGAGCAGCAGATGAAGGGGCTCGCCGACGCGGCTCGCTCGCGATCGGAAGCGGACTGGCTGGTCGGCATCAACGGCACGCGCGCGATGACGGCGTTCAATTCGCGCGACGGCGGCTTCTTTCTCACTACCGTCGGCCGCGTGCAGACGCCGACGCTGTCGGTCGTCGTCGAGCGCGAGGAAAAGATCCGCAAGTTCGTGAGCCGCGACTATTGGGAAGTGCACGGCACCTTCGCCGCGGAAGCGGGCGACTATCCCGGCAAGTGGTTCGACCCGCAATGGAAGAAGCCGCCCCCCGGCCCGGATGGCGTGCCCGACCCCGAGCAACGGTCCGACCGCATCTGGAACCAGCGCGACGCGCAGGCCATTGCCGACGCGGCGCGCGGCAAGCCCGCCACCGTCACCGAAGAAAGCAAGCCGACCACCCAGGCGTCTCCGTTGCTCTTCGACCTGACTTCGCTGCAGCGCGAAGCGAATTCGCGCTTCGGCTTCAGCGCCAAGACCACGCTCGCCCTGGCGCAGAGCCTGTACGAGCGTCACAAGGCGCTCACCTATCCGCGGACCGATTCGCGCGCGTTGCCCGAGGACTACCTGCCGGTGGTCAAGGACACCATGGGCATGCTGGCCAACAGCGGGATGAAGCACCTGGCGCCTTATGCGAAGCAGGCGCTCGACGACAACTACGTGAAGCCGTCGCGACGCATCTTCGACAACGCCAAGGTCAGCGACCACTTTGCGATCATTCCCACCTTGCAGGCTCCGAGCGGGCTTTCGGACGCCGAGCAGCGCCTGTACGACTTCGTGGTGCGGCGCTTCCTGTCGGTGTTCTTTCCGAGCGCCGAATACCAGGTCACCACGCGAATCAGCACGGTCGAGGAAGCGGGCAAGAAGTACGCGTTCCGCACCGACGGCAAGGTGCTGGTCAAGCCGGGCTGGCTGGCGATCTACGGCAAGGAAGCGCAGGACGACGACAACAAGGAAGACGACAAGGACGGCAAGCGCCTCGTCCCGGTGAAGCCCGGCGAAATGGTGACGGCCGAAGCGGTCGACACCAAGGGCCTCAAGACGCGGCCGCCCGCGCGCTATTCGGAAGCCACATTGCTGGGCGCGATGGAAGGCGCGGGCAAGACCATCGACGACGACGAACTGCGCGAGGCCATGCAGGAGAAAGGGCTCGGCACGCCCGCCACGCGCGCAGCCATCATCGAAGGCCTGATCGCCGAGAAATACATCCTGCGAGAAGGCCGCGAGCTGATTCCGACGGCCAAGGCCTTCCAGCTCATGACGCTCTTGCGTGGGCTCGGCGTCGAAGAGCTTTCCAAGGCCGAACTCACCGGCGAATGGGAACACAAGCTCGCCATGATGGAGCACGGCAAGCTCAGCCGCGACGCGTTCATGCGCGAGATCGCGGAGATGACGCAGCACATCGTCCGCAAGGCCAAGGAATACGACCGCGACACCGTCCCGGGCGACTACGCCACGCTGCAGACGCCTTGCCCCAATTGCGGCGGCGTGGTCAAGGAGAACTATCGCCGCTACGCCTGTACCGGAAAGCCCGGGCAGGAAGCGTGCGGATTCTCGTTTGGCAAGTCGCCCGCCGGCCGGACCTTCGAGGTCGCCGAGGCCGAAGCACTGCTGCGCGACAAGCACATCGGGCCGCTCGACGGGTTTCGCTCGAAAGCGGGGTGGCCTTTCACTTCGGAGATCGTCATCAAGTACGACGACGAAGCGAAGAACTGGAAGCTGGAGTTCGATTTCGGCGACGACAAGAATGCGGAGACCGGGGAGATCGTCGACTTCGGCGGCCAGGAGTCGCTCGGCACCTGCCCCAAATGCGGTGCCCGCGTGTTCGAACACGGCAGCAACTACGTCTGCGAAAAGTCGGTGCCGACCGAGGCGCAGCCGACCCCCACGTGCGACTTCAAGTCCGGCAAGATCATCCTGCAGCAACCCGTGGAGCAAGAGCAGATCCGAAAGCTCCTGGCCACCGGCAAGACCGACCTGCTCGACAAGTTCGTGTCCATGCGCACGCGACGGGCTTTCAAGGCTTTCCTGGTGTGGAACAAGGACGAATCCAAGGTGAGCTTCGAGTTCGAGCCGCGGACGAGCAAGTTCCCGCCCCGAAAGACGTTCACCAAGGCCGCTCCCGCCGCCAAGGGAAAGACGCCGGCCAAGACGTCTGCGAAGACTTCGCCCCAGGCGCCCGCCAAGAAGGCCGCTGGCAAATCAGCTGCGCCCAAGGCCCCTCGCAAACCGGGTGCAGGCCTGAAGCCCAGCGATGCGCTCGCCGCGGTGATCGGCCCGGATCCGGTCGCCCGCACCGAGGTGATCAAGAAGCTGTGGGACTACATCAAGGCCAACGGTCTGCAGGATAAAGTGAACAAGCGCGCGATCAATGCCGACGCCAAGCTGAAGCCCGTGTTCGGCAAGGACCAGGTCACCATGTTCGAGCTGGCAGGCATTGTCGGCAAGCACCTCGGTTGAACAGGAGGATTTTCATGAACAAGCTCTTTGCAACACTTGCCGTGGCCATGCTGGGCATGCTGGGCGGGTGCGCATCGCAACCCACGGCCGGTGATTCGTCCGCGGCCTCCGGCGGCAGCGGAATCACGATCTTCGGGACCATCGACGCCGCGGTCAGCGGCACGCGCAACAGCTCGGGCCGCTAGGCGCGCAGCAAGGCCTGGCGCAACATTCGCGCCGCGCGGTCGCGGATCTTGCCGGGCGCGCTGCGCAGCGGCGACTTCGGACTGACCTTGGCCGTGGCGCAGGCCCACAGAAAGTCCTGCAGGATGGGTGTGTCGTCCACGGTGTCGGGACTGCCGTACTTGTGAAACTCCGGGTGCCACTGCGTCGCCGCAATGTAGCTGCGGCCCCGGTCCGCACGTCGCCGGATGGCTTCCGGCACCCGATCGGGCAGGCTCCACGCATCCACCTCGAACCCCGGCGCGAGGTCCTTTACGCCTTGATGGTGGATGCTGTTCACGCGCGCCGTGTCGACCCCCGGATACAGCTTGGACAAGCGCGAACCCGGGGTGATGCCGATTTCATGGAAGTGCTGGTCGTAGGCGACCGGGTCGCGGTGCTTGAGCCCCTGCGGGTGTTGCACCTCGATGTCCTGATAGAGCGTGCCGCCGAAGGCCACGTTGATCAGCTGAAGTCCGCGACAGACGCCAAAGATGGGCTTGCCGGCCTGCTCGAATGCTTCGACCAGGGCCAGGTCGTAAAGGTCGCGGATGCGGTCGCCGATCCACGCATCCTTGAGCGGAACCTCGCCATAACTGCCGGGCCACACGTCGGCTCCGCCATGCATGACCACCCCGTCAAGCCATTCCGCGTAATGCGACAGCTTGGTGTCGCCGCGCGCTGTTTCGCCCGTCGGGCAGGGCACCATCACCACCATGGCGCCGGCAGACATCAACCAATGGGCGATCGACTGTTCGACGTACTGCAGCGTCTTGTTGATGAACATCGGACGCGTCGGATCGGCGTGCGAAAAGCAGGCCGAGAGGCCGATCTTGAGTCGACCCGAAACGGTTTGAGACATCGCAGTCGGAAGTGCCGCACAACGGCCTTCATTCAGAGGGAAGCACCATTGTGTCGCGTTCCGTATACCCACGCTGAGCGATGGATGCGCCGTGAGGCGCGGGCGCTACGCCGAATGGCGCAGAAGCAATAGCATGGACGCATTGAACAAGGAGACCTCGCAGTGAAAACCATCCAGGGCCCGGCCATCTTCCTGGCGCAGTTCGTCGGCGACAGCGCACCCTTCAATTCGCTGGACGCCATCGCCGGCTGGGCCGCCAAGCTCGGCTACAAGGGGATCCAGCTTCCCAGCTGGGACGCCCGTCTGTTCGATCTCGAGACTGCCGCGGCAAGCAAGACCTACTGCGACGAGATCCGAGGGACGCTGGCGCACCACGGCGTCGAGCTCACCGAGCTGTCGACGCATCTGCAGGGGCAGCTGGTGGCCGTGCACCCGGCCTACGACGCCGGCTTCGACGGCTTTGCCGCGCCCGAGGTCCGCAACGACCCCACCCGGCGGCAGGCGTGGGCCGTCCAGCAACTGCGGCTCGCGGCCAAGGCCTCGGCCCATCTCGGACTCACGGCGCATGCAACCTTCTCTGGCGCGCTGGCCTGGCCTTACCTGTATTCGTGGCCGCCGCGGCCGCCCGGCCTGATCGAGGAGGCCTTCGACGAACTGGCGAAGCGCTGGCGGCCGATCCTCGATGCGTTCGACGAGGCCGGCGTCGACGTCTGCTACGAGATCCACCCCGGAGAAGATCTGCACGACGGCGTGAGCTACGAGATGTTTCTCGACCGGGTCGACCACCACGCCCGCGCCTGCCTGTTGTACGACCCGAGCCACTTCGTGCTGCAGCAGCTCGACTACCTCGCCTACATCGACCATTTTCACGAGCGCATCAAGATCTTTCACGTGAAGGACGCCGAATTCAATCCGACCGGGAAGCAAGGCGTCTACGGCGGCTTCCAGCCGTGGATCAACCGGGCCGGGCGCTTCCGTTCGTTGGGCGACGGCCAGGTGGATTTCGGCGCCATCTTCTCCAAGATGGCGGCGTACGACTTCCCAGGTTGGGCCGTGCTCGAGTGGGAATGCTGCCTCAAGCACCCGGAAGATGGCGCACGTGAAGGAGCCAGGTTCATCGCCGACCACATCATCCGCGTGGCGGATCGCGCCTTCGACGATTTCGCAGCCGGCGCAGTGGACCGTGCGGCCAACAGGAAGATGCTCGGCATCGCCTGAGTGCGCGTCGACGACCGGCACAAGCACGAACGGTGCCGGCCGGTTACAATAGCGAGTTCGTTTCGATCGCACGACGAAGCATTTCGTCATCGTGCCGGCGGGCCCGAACTTCCGGCCCATGTGTTTTTCGGGCCGGCCCTCCAGCGTATCGGCGTGCCGCAAGAGCACCCGGACGCTCTCACTGCCTTCGTAGACGCTTGGAGCGAACAGCGCGCTGTCTGCTCCGGTGGGCGCCAATTCCGGCGGATCTGCGCAAGTTTTACCCTTCATCGCACGTTGCGGCGCCGCACCGTGCAAGGTTTTCATGGACATCATTCAACACAGCATCGCGGTGGGCAAGTATCTGGTTTCACCCCTCATCAAGGATCTCGACGACGGCCGCTTCAAGGCGTCGGTGTCGATCCGCTCCGGCCGCGGCAGCGGCACGCACGACCGGGTCCTCCGGTTCACACCCAGTTTCGGCAGTCACGCCGCGGCGCTACGCTTCGCCATCGACCAGGGACTCAGCTGGGTGCGCGAACGCACGGGCGCCCTCCAGCTGATCCCATCCGCACAGACCATCATTCAGAGGTAAACCATGGCCAAGGAAGAACTGATCGAAATGAACGGGGCGGTGACCGAAGTGCTGCCCGACTCGCGCTATCGCGTCACGCTCGACAACGGGCACCAGCTCATCGCCTACAGCGGCGGAAAGATGCGCAAGCACCACATCCGCATTCTGGCTGGCGACAAGGTCTCGCTCGAACTCTCGCCCTACGACCTGACCAAGGGCCGCATCACGTTCCGGCACCTCGAGCGCCGCGGCCCGCCGCCCGTCAACAGCAACAACTCGCAGCGCCGCTGACCTTGGCGTGACGGAATCCGCCGCCACCGACTTCGCCTCGCTGCCACTCCCTCCGCAGACGCTGGCGAACCTTGCGCGGCTCGGATACCTGCAGATGACGCCGATCCAGGCGGCCAGCCTGCCGGTCTCCCTCCTCGGCAAAGACCTGATCGCTCAGGCCCGCACCGGCAGCGGCAAGACGGCCGCCTTCGCGCTGGCTGCGTTGGCCAATCTCAATCCCCGCCGCTTCGCGGTCCAGACTCTGGTGCTCTGCCCGACACGGGAGCTGGCCGATCAGGTCACCACCGAATTCCGCCGGCTGGCACGCGCCGAAGAAAACATCAAGGTCGTCACCCTGTGCGGTGGCGTCGCACTGCGGGGGCAGCAGGCGAGCCTGGCCCATGGCGCGCACATCGTGGTCGGAACGCCCGGTCGGCTGCTGGACCACCTCGAACGCGGCAACCTGAAGCTCGATGCAGTGAACACCCTCGTGCTCGACGAAGCCGACCGCATGCTCGACATGGGCTTCTTCGACGACATCACCAAAGTGGCGGCCGCCTGCCGCAAGGAACGCCAGACCCTGCTGTTCTCGGCCACCTACCCCGAAGGCATCGCGGCGCTGAGCGCGCGCTTCATGAAGAACGCGCAGCGCATCAGCGTCGAGTCGCAGCATGCCGAAGCGCAGATCCGGCAGCGCTGGTACGAAGTGCCGGAACACGAACGACTGCACGCCGTGGGCCGGCTGCTCGACCACTTCAGGCCGACGAGCACGCTGGCCTTCTGCAACACCAAGCAGCAGTGCCGTGACCTCGCCGAGGTGCTCAAGGCGCAAGGCTTCAGCGCGTTGGCCCTCTTCGGAGAGCTGGAGCAGCGCGAGCGCGACCAGGTGCTGGTGCAATTCTCCAACCGCAGTTGCTCGGTGCTGGTAGCCACCGACGTGGCGGCGCGCGGCCTGGACATCGCGCAGCTCGAAGCCGTCATCAATGTCGACGTCACACCCGACCCGGAAGTCCACATCCACCGCGTCGGCCGGACGGGCCGCGTGGGCCAGGCCGACGAGCGCGCCGGCCTGGTGCTGAACCTGGCGAGCCTCGACGAGATGGGCAGCGTCGGCAAGATCGAGCAGCTGCAGGGGCGTGAGTCGGACTGGCACCCGCTGGCCGAGCTGGTGCCTGCATCATCCGGCGAACCCCTTCGTCCGCCGATGGCGACATTGCAGATCGTCGGCGGCCGCAAGGAAAAGATCCGCGCGGGCGACGTCCTGGGTGCGCTGACCGGCGAGGCTGGCTTCAGCAAGGACCAGGTCGGCAAGATCAACGTCAATGAATTTTCGACTTACGTCGCCATCGACCGACGAGTGGCCCGGGAAGCGGCGAGCCGGCTTGCCGCTGGCCGCGTCAAGGGCAAGACGGTCAAGGTGCGCCTGCTCGACGATGTGGCCTAATATCGGGCTTCGAACTCTATAGCCAGCCTTCCATGCCAAAGAAAATCCGCACCGAGGCAGATCGCCTTGCCACTCCCCGGCCCGTTCCCGTCGAGGGCTTCAACCTCCCCAAATCCGGCGGCGGTCAGAAAGTCAGCCTCGAGCGCGGCACCGCCACCCGCAGCAAGAAGAACCCCGGTAAGCGGGCCAAAAAGGGCGGCTAAAACGCGCGCCAGGGCGGTCGAGTTTTCGCGACTTTCCCCTCTCTCCAACAACGCGCCTTCAGGGCGCGTTTTTCATTGCCGGTCCGCTGGATGGCTGACATGATGGCGCGCAGAACAAGTCATTCAGGGAGAACGCGCTTGGACAAGCTGGAAGCCTGCCTGGCGGCCATGGACCTCGCCATCAAGAGCATGGACGCCGTATTCATGCGGCTCAATGCCGCCGAATACATCACCCCCAAAACACCCTTACTCGCACGTCTGGCGATGACGCCGGAAGAACGCGACGTCGCCGAACGTGCCGAGGTCGCGAGTTACGACGTGGCGTCGGAACACTGGAGCGCGAGGCTCTGCCTGATGGCGGCCTGGGAAGCGATGCAGGCCGCGCGCCGGATGGTGGCCGCCACCTACCCCGAGCCGCTGTGGACGCCGGGCCATCATCACCCCATCGAACTCGCCGGTGCACGGGCGTCCATACTCGAGTCCGGCAGATTGGCGCATTGCGCGCTGGACGCGCTGGAGACGCTGAATGCGATCGACCCCGACCATGCGCCGGTCGCGCAGCAGCCCGGGCCCTCCACCCCTCAACGCCCTTCCGCGGCGTGACGCTTCCGCGTCGCAGCTGCTTTCTTCGCCGACGCCGACCGCTTTGCAGCGCTCCGCCCTGCCAATGCGGCGCCGCCCCGCTCACCGCCTTGGTGCGACGGCGTGTGGTCTTCCTTCTGCCCTCGTCCTGACCCGCTCTTCTTGCCGCCGCCTGTTTCGGCGTTCACCGTGGCCCAGGCTCGCCGCTCGGCCTCAGGCTCGCTCACACCGCGCTTCTCGTAGCCTTCTTCGATGTGTTCCGCCTGGCGCTTTTGCTTGTCGGTGTAGCTGGATTTGTCACCTTTCGGCATGACGTTCTCCTCAGCGCTTCTGCGCCAAACGTTTTGCTTCCTCGACCTGCGCGGGATGGGTGCCGCTGTCCGGCACGTCGGGAAAGCCGTCCAAGGTGCCCTTCTCGCCGCCCATGCGGCTGCCTTCGATGGGGTCGCCTTGTCCGATGGCACGGTCCTGTTCGATGTTGCGTCCCGAGGCGGCGCCGCGGTCGCCCAGGCGCGTTTCGAAAGGGTCCGTGGGGGGCGCTGGGTCGGGCGTCTTCGGCTTGTGTGAATCGACCATCAGAGTTCCTTTGTCGTCCGTGAATGGATAACTGACGCTCGACCCGTCGCGGGCCGCGCACAAGCGGGTGTTCGCTGATGGCGTTCGTAGGCGAAGGGGCACAGCGCGGGGCGGCTCAAACCCCTGGCAATTGCTGGGCGCGGCTTCCTACAGAGCGGGCGGGGATTCCGGCCTAGCCTTCATTCCTTCACTCCATGCTCCGCACGCCATGACCTCCGACATCGATCCACTTCGAGCCGCACCCGGCGTCGCCGACGAGCACCGCAAGGTGCAAAGCGAGCAGGAAGCCAACGATCGGGCCCAGAGCGCGAGCGAGCCGAACAGCGGGGCCACGCAGGCAGGCCATCGTGCCGAGCCGGAAAACCCGATGCCGTCCCAGCATCTCGACAAGCCCGGCCTCGAAGCCGATATGGACCTCAAGCCGAGGTTCATGGCCTCGGGCTATCTCGGCAGCGGCAAGCTCGACGGCATGGTGGCGCTCATCACGGGCGGCGATTCGGGCATCGGCCGCGCGGTGGCCGTGCTCTTCGCCCGCGAAGGCGCGGAGGTGGCGATCGTCTACCTCCACGAAGAGCAGGTCGATGCCGAGGAAACGCGCCGTCGCGTCCAGGGCGAGGGCAAGCACTGCGTGCTGATTCCCGGCGATGTGAGAGACCCGGCCTTCTGCAATCAGGCCGTGAAGGACACCGTCGACGCTTTCGGCAAGCTCGACATCCTGGTGAACAACGCCGCGTTCCAGCTCCACGCCGCGTCCATCGAAGACATCACGGACGAGCGGCTCGACCTCACGCTGCGGACCAACGTGGTGGGTTATTTCCAGATGGCACGCGCGGCCGTGCCGCATCTCCAGAGCGGCGGCTCGATCCTCAACACGGGTTCGGTCACAGGACTCGAAGGCGCGTCGCAGCTGCTCGACTACTCGACCACCAAGGGCGCCATCCATGCGTTCACCAAGTCGCTCGCGAGCAATCTGATTTCCAAGGGCATCCGGGTCAATGCCGTTGCGCCCGGACCGGTCTGGACGCCACTGAACCCAGCCGATCGTTCGGCCGAGGACGTGGCCGATTTCGGCAGCCACACCGACATGAAACGGCCGGCCCAGCCGGAGGAAATCGCGCCCGCCTACGTGTTTCTGGCCGCGCCGAGCTGCGCCAGCTACATCACGGGCGTGGTGCTGCCGATCACCGGCAGCGTGGGCGCCATCTAGCGCAGTGCACAGCGCTGGCCCCGCTCGGCGCACCGTAGACTTGCCCCCCATGAAAATCGAATCCAACGCCGTCGTCACCCTGCTCTACCGCCTTGCCGACGCCTCGACGCGGCAACTCATCGAGGACAGCCGCGAGCCGATGGTCTATCTGCACGGCGGCTACGGCAATACCTTCCCCAAGCTCGAGGCCGCCCTCGAAGGCCAGGAAAAGGGCTTCAAGACCACGCTGACTCTGTCGCCGGAAGACGCGTTCGGCGCGCGCGACGAGTCGCTTCTGCGCACCATTCCCAAGAGCGAGTTTCCCCCTGGCGTCAAGGTCGGTGGCCAACTGGAACTGCGTGACGACCAAGGCCAGCCGCACGCCTTCACCGTGGCCAAGATCAAGGGCCCGCAGGTGTTGCTGGACGGCAACCACCCGCTGGCCGGCAAGACGCTCTCGCTGAGCGTGACCGTCACCGGCGTGCGCAGCGCGACTGCCGAAGAAATCGCACACCGCCACGTGCATGGCGAACATGGCCACCATCACTGAAGACCTCCCCGACGACGACCTGCTGCAGCCGGCTCGCAGAAAGCCGCAGAAGCCGGGCAGCGAATTCGCCGTCAATGCGCTGGCGCTCCTGACGCTGCTGATCGGGTTGGGCCTGGTCGCAGCCGGCGGCTGGTTGATGACGCTGGGCGGTAGTCGGTATTACGCACTGGCAGGCGTCGGCTTCCTGATCGTATTCTGGCTGCTCATGCGGCGCAGCCCTTCCGCGCTATGGGCCTATGCGCTGCTCTTCGGTGGGACGCTGCTTTGGTCGCTGTGGGAGGCCGGCCTGGACTGGTGGCCGCTGGCGGCCCGGTTGGACATCCCCTTCCTGCTCGGCGTGCTGCTGCTCACGCCGTGGGTCACGCGTTCGCTGGTCGACGTCGAATCCGGGCGGCGTGAGACGGCCTCGTTCCATCGCGGCGGCGGCCTCGCGCTCAGTTTGGCGCTCCTGTTGTTCGCCTGTTTGGCGGTGGCCTCGTGGACGCGCGACCCGCACGACGTGGCAGGGCAACTGCCCGCAGCCGCCCAAGCCGCTCCTGCGGCCCCGGCAGCATCAGCAGCAGCGGGCAAGGACCCGATACCGCCCGGCGAATGGCATGCCTACGGACGCACCGGCCATGGCCAGCGCTATTCGCCGCTCGACCAGATCACGCCCGACAACGTCGCCGATCTCCAGCTCGCCTGGCGCTTCGACACGGGCGACGTGCGCGGCCGGCCGGGCGACCCCGAAGAGACGACCTTCGAGGTGACGCCGCTCAAGATCGGCAACCGGCTCTTCCTCTGCACCCCGCACCAGTCGGTGATCGCGCTCGATGCCACGACCGGCGCGCAGATCTGGCGCTACGACCCGAAGATCCAGGACAAGCTCGCCCTTCAGCATCTGACCTGCCGGGGCCTGTCGTACGAGCCGCCGGCCGGGTCGACCGGCACCGCCGGTACGCCCGCTCGGCCCGACCCGGCCAAGCAAACGACGGCCACGCCTGCTGGCGCCCAGCAGCCGGTCGTCAGCGCCGACGCGAAGACGCGGCCATCGTGCCCGGCCCGCCTGTTCATGCCGACGGCGGACGGCCGCCTCATCGCACTCGACCCGGACACCGGCGCCGTCTGCCAGGACTTCGGCAATGGCGCGGGGCAGATCGACCTGTGGGCGCACATGCCCAACCTGAACCCGGGCTCCTACTACTCGACCTCGCCGGTGGTGGTCACGCAGAAGCTGCTGATCGTGGGCGGAACGGTGCTCGACAACGTGTCCACGCACGAACAATCCGGCGTCATTCGTGCCTTCGACATCCGCACTGGCGCCCTGGTCTGGAACTGGGATTCCGGCCGGCCCGACGACACCGCGCCCATCGCGCCGGGGCAGACCTACACGGTCAATTCGCCCAACAGCTGGTCGGTGTCTGCGGTCGACGAAGCGCTGGGCATGGTCTACGTGCCGCTCGGCAACCAGCCTCCGG
The DNA here is from genome assembly GCA_018820395.1 of Gammaproteobacteria bacterium. GTDB lineage: Bacteria > Pseudomonadota > Gammaproteobacteria > Burkholderiales > Burkholderiaceae_C > Variovorax. Next base: position 13,014 of record JAHJOG010000053.1, read on the forward strand.
ACCAGTGGGGCGGCAGCCGCAGCGCGGCCGTCGAGCGCTATTCGTCCTCGGTGGTGGCTCTCGACCTGGCCACCGGCAAGGTCCGCTGGAATTTCCAGACCGTCCACCACGACCTGTGGGACTACGACGTGCCGGCCCAACCGTCGCTGATCGACCTCACGGTCGGCGGCTCGACCGTCCCTGCCCTCGTTCAGCCCACCAAGCAGGGCGAACTCTTCGTGCTCGATCGGCGCACCGGCACGCCGGTGCTTCCGGTCACCGAAGTGCGGGCGCCGCAGGGTGCGGCCAAGGGCGACCGCACCGCGCCGACGCAGCCGCGGTCGGCGGTGTCCTTCGATCCACCGCCGCTGTCGGGCAGCCAGATGTGGGGCGCGACGATGTTCGACCAGCTCGCCTGCCGCATCGCGTTCCACCGCCTGCGCTACCAGGGCCGTTTCACGCCGCCGTCGGAGAAGGGGTCGCTGATCTATCCGGGCAACTTCGGCGTCTTCAACTGGGGCGCCATCGCGGTCGATCCGGCGCGGCAGATCGCCTTCACCACGCCGACCTATTTGGCCTTCGTCTCCACGCTGATCCCGCGGCCCGACGACAGTGCGCTGATGGTGCAAGGCGGCAAGCCGCCGAAGGGCAGTCTGCCCGCGTTGAACGAGAACTTCGGCGCGCCCTTTGCCGTCAAGCTCGGACCCTTCGTCTCGCCGCTCGGGCTGCCGTGCCAGCAGCCGCCCTGGGGCTATGTGGCCGGCGTCGACCTGCGGACCGGCCAGACGGCGTGGAAGCATCGCAACGGCACCGTGCGCGATCTGGCGCCCGTGCCCTTGCCGTTCAAGATGGGTGTGCCGAATATCGGCGGGCCGGTGATGACGGCCGGCGGCGTCGCTTTCCTGTCCGGCACGCTGGACGACTACGTGCGCGGCTACGACGTGACCAGCGGGCGCGAGATCTGGCGCAGCCGTCTGCCGGCTGGCGGCCAGGCCACGCCGATGACCTACACCGGCGCCGACAACCGCCAGTACGTTCTGGTGGTCGCGGGCGGACACGGATCGACCGGCACCAAGCCGGGCGATTCGGTGCTGGCCTACGCGCTGCCCGCCGCCCCGCCCCGCTGATCGGATGGAGGCACGCCGGGCTCTCGGCCCTGGGCGCGCATCTTCGCGTGCACGTAGGCGCCGTGCGGGATGTACAGCAGGTCCGACACCTTCCACATCAGGTGGTTTTCGCGCGCACTGAGCGCGCCGTCGGCGTAGGCGACCCGCCACATGTGCTCGATCACCTGCACCTTGTGCGCCATGTCGAACGAGTCGTTGATCCGCGAGGTGAAGGTGAAATAGTCGTTGGCCGTCTTGGCCGTCTGCTGCGCGAGTTCGACCAACCGTTCCAACTCGTCGTCCTCCAGTCCGAATTCATTGCGCAGACCGGCGATCACGGCGCTGCGCTTGGCGTCATTCAAGCCGGTGTCGGCACGCATGATCTCGACCAGCAGCACCGCGGTCGCCAGCTGCAGCAGGTGCTGGCTCTCGCGTTCGGTGTCGGCAGGGTCGGGTGGACGGATGGCGTCCCACAGGTCGGTCAGGGTCTTCAGCATGGTCGAAAAAAAAGCTCTGGAGGCCCATGAGCCTACCGCCGGGCCGGAAACCCATGCCGGCGTGTGTCAACGGCTTGCGCGACACTGTCCCGCGCACTGCAACAGACCGTCGCGGCCGCGCACCTTCTCAACCGCCGGTCCGACCCCACCTAAGCAGCATGAACGACACCACCCACCCCATCGTCCGCATCCAGGCGCTCGGGTTCCCCTGGACGACCATCGACCCGTTTCTCTTCTGCGCCTACCACGACGACGCGTACCCGCGCGGCAATGCGCAGATGGGCCCCGACGCGCCACTCGCGGGCCGGGACCTGGGCCAGGACTTCAGCCGCAAGGACGGCTGGAGCATGTACCACGGCCATCCGGTGCCCGGCTTTCCGGGCCATCCGCACCGCGGCTTCGAGACCGTGACCATCGTCCGCAAGGGCCTGATCGATCATGCCGATTCGCTCGGGGCCGCTGCGCGCTTCGGCGGCGGCGACGTGCAATGGGTCACGGCCGGCAAGGGCATCGTGCATTCGGAAATGTTCCCGCTGCTCGACGGCAGCTCGGCCAATCCACTGGAGCTGTTCCAGATCTGGCTGAACCTGCCCGCACGCAACAAGCTGGCCGAGCCGCATTTCACGATGTTCTGGTCGGAGGACGTGCCGCACTTCACGGCCACCGATGCCGACGGCCGCAGCACCGACGTGGCGAGCGTGGCTGGACGCGTCGGCCCCATCGACGGCGCGCCCGGCGCGGGCGGCCCGCTGGCGCCGCCGCCGGATTCGTGGGCCGCAGCGGCCGACGCCGACGTGGCGATCTGGACCGTGCGAATGGCCCCGTCTGCGCGCTGGACGCTGCCGGCCGCCCGAGGCGCCGGAACGCGGCGCAGCCTTTATTTCTTCAAGGGAAGCTCGGTGACGGTGGCCGGCCAGGCCGTCGACCGGCACGCCGCCATCGAGCTGCGCGCCGATGCCGAGGTGGAACTGGTCAACGGCGAGACAGAAGGCGAGTTCCTGGTGCTGCAGGGCCGGCCCATCGGCGAACCGGTCGCGCAATACGGCCCGTTCGTCATGAACACCCAGGCCGAGATCGCCCAGGCCATGACGGACTACCGAAGCACGCAGTTCGGGGGATGGCCATGGCCCGACCCGGCACCGGTGCACGGACGGGACCCGGCGCGCTTCGCACGCCATCCGGACGGCCGCGAAGAACGGCCGGCCGCACCCACGGCAGCCGGCGCTCAGGCCCGGTCGGCGGACACCGCGGACACCGAGACCATCGCCGGCACGAAGTGAGACAGCCTCGGTGTCGCCCAGTGCGGCACCTTGGCGGCGTCGTCGTAGCGCCGCAGGCGCACGGCTTCCTCGGCGAACGGCTGGGCGATGAAGCGCTCTGCCTCCGCGGGCGAATACACACCGCCCTGCAATTCGAGGCTTCGCTTCGACGCTGGCGACAGCGTGTCCCAGTACCCACTCTCCGTTGCGCACAGATAGCGCTTGGCGTCGACGTGCAGACGCATCGGCTCCAGCACCGCGGGTGGAAACAGCTCGCGCAGAAAGGGCAGCGCAATGAACTGGTGCAGATCGTCGCGTTCGGCGATCGAATCGGCCGAACTGTCGCGCTCCGACGCGGCCACGAGCAGGTGGCCGAGGTCGTGCAGCAGCGCCGCGACCACTGTCTCTCCGGCTTCGCCGTGCGCCTCGGCGAGTTGCGCGCACTGCAACGCGTGCTCGAGCTGGCTGACCGCTTCGCGGCCGTATTGGCGCTGGCCCACGGTGCCGAGCAGGTGGACGATGTCTTCGATGGAAAGGGCCATGGCTTGAACGGTTGGAGGGTGGTACGGCTCAGATGAGCACCTTGCGGATGCGCGCCGAGATGACGTCGATCAGGCTCACGCTCACGACGATGATCAGCATGACCGCGCAGGTCTCGGCGTATTGAAAGCCGCGGATGATTTCCCACAGCACCACGCCGATGCCGCCCGCGCCCACCATGCCGACGACCGACGCCGAACGCACGTTGGATTCGAAGCGGTAGAGCGCGAAGGAGATCCACAGCGGCATGACCTGTGGGATCACGCCGTAGACGATCTCGTGCAGCGCGCTCGCGCCGGTCGAGCGGATGCCTTCGACCGGTTGCGGATCGATCGCCTCGACCGCCTCGGCGAAGAGCTTGGCCAGCACCCCGGTGGTGTGCACCCAGAGCGCCAGCACGCCCGCGAACGGGCCGAGCCCGACCGCCACCACGAACAGCATCGCGAACACCATCTCGTTGATGGCGCGGCAGCCGTCCATGAGGCGGCGCACGGGCTGGTAGATCCACCACGGCACGATGTTGGCCGAAGCCAGCAGCGCCAGCGGCACCGCGCTGACCACGGCGAGCGCGGTTCCCCAGACGGCGATCTGCAGCGTGATGACCATCTCCGCCACGTACATGCGCCACTGCGTGAAATTGGGCGGGAAGAAGTCGGCCGCGTACGTGGCCATGTTGCCGGAATCGCGCCACAGGTCGAGCGGGCGCATGTCCGCGCCCTGCCATGACGCCGCGAGCACGATCAGCACCACGGCCCAGCCGAACTGCCGGACCAGGCTGCGCTTGGGCGCGGGCAGCGAAGTGATCGCCACGGCCTGTGGAGCTGCCGTCGAGGACATCAGGAGGACTCGGCTTGGGAGCTCAATTCGATTCCAGCGCGGCGAGCTTGCTGTCGATGTCGGCCAGCTGCGCCTTCTTGTCCGCATCGCTCAGGCCCGTGTCGGCCTCGACCTTGTTGCGCTGGCCGAACAGCGCGAGCTGACGGATCGGAATCAACTGCTTGTTGCTCGACTCCTTGAATCCCGACAGCTTCGAGATCTTCATCACGACCTCTTTCTCGCGGGGGTCGGTCTTGGCGTAGTTGTAGAAGAAGTTCTTGATCTTGGTCTTGGTGGCTTCCGGCAAGTCGCTGCGCATCACCAGCGGGTCGAGCGGAATCAGCGGCGAGGTCCAGACGATCTTGATCTCCTTGAATTTGTCGGGCGAGCGCTCCTTGACCTTCTCCAGGTTCTCGCTGTTGTTGGTAGCGACGTCGACCTGCTTGTTCGCCACGGCCAGCGCGTTGGTCTCGTGGTTGGCGCTGCGCGTGAGCTTGAAGAGCGACTTGGCGTCGACCTTGTTCTTCGCGAACACGTAATAGCCCGGCACCAGATAGCCCGACGTCGAGTTCGGGTCGCCGTTGCCGAAGCTCAGTTCCTTGCCGTGCTTGAGCACGTCGTCGAGCGTGTTGATGGGGCTTTCGCGATTGACGATCAGGTGCGAGTAGTAGCCCTGGGTGCCGTCGGCGTTCACCATCTGGGCAAAGATCTCGCCGTTGGCGCGGTCGACCGCCTCCATGGCCGACTTGTTGCCGAACCAGCCGAGCTGCACCTTGTTGAAGCGCATGCCCTCGATGATCCCGGCGTAATCGGGCGCGAAGAAGGCCTTGACCTTCAGGCCGGTCTGCCGGCTCATGTCGTCGATCAGCGGTGCCCAGTCCTGCTTGAGGTTCTGCGTCGACTCGGTGGAGATGATGCCGAAGTTGATGTCTTGCGCAAAAGCGCCGCTCATGCCCAGGCCGACGGCGGCGATGGCACACAGTTTCTTGATCATGGATAGGTCCCGTGAAAGTGAATGGATGAAGGATCAGGCCGCGCGCGCGTGGCGTGCAGCCCATGAAAGCGGTGCCGCCTGGGGCAGCACGTGGACGTTGGGCGCCTCGACCGGCTTGACCAGCAGCTCTTCCACCGCGACGCCATAGAGTTCGCGCAAGAGCGCCGGCGTGAGGTCGGCCGACGGTCCGTCGAAGACGACGCGGCCCCGGTGCAGCGCGATCACGCGCGGGCAGTACTTCATGGCGATCTCGACCTGATGCAGCGAGACGATCACCGTGCACTGGTCCTCGCGATTGACGCGGGCCAGGATTTCCATGACGTTGCGTGACGATTCGGGGTCCAGCGAGGCGATGGGTTCGTCGGCGAGCACCACCTTCGCACCCTGCACCATCGCCCGGGCGATGGCGGCGCGCTGCTGCTGGCCGCCCGACAGCGTGGACGCGCGCTGGGCATGGCAGTCGGCAATGCCGACGCGTCGCAGCGCCTCGAGCGCCACCGCACGCTCACCGGCCGAAAAGGCCCGCACCCAGCCGCGCCACCAGGGCGTGCGGTGCAGCGACCCGACCAGCACGTTGGTCAGCACCGGCAGCCGGGCCACGAGATTGAATTGCTGGAACACGAAGCCGACGCGCGCCCGCGTCTTGCGGATCTGGCGGTGGATGCGCCCGCGCTGCTGCACGATGCTTCCGTCGATCTCGATGAGCGACTCGCTCGAATCGTCCGCAGCGATGAGGCCCGCCATGTGCCGCAGCAGCGTCGACTTGCCGGAACCGGAAGCGCCGATGAGCGCCACCATCTCGCCTCGCTTCACGTCGAGTTCGATGTCGCACAGCGCATGCCGGCCGTTCGAAAAATGCTTGTTGAGATGCCGGATGCGAAGAATGCTGTCCACCGTGAGCTCCAAGTCGTCTAGACAACTGGGAGTCTGCGCAAGCGATGTGACGCTCTGTTGACAGTTCGGCGAAGCTCGCGTGTCACGGGCCGTGCGCCGCCGCCGGGCCGCCCGGCCCGGCCCGGATCAGAGCACCCGGCGGCCCTCGCGCCAGACGCTGCGCACCACCGCGTGGCGGCGCCCGTCCGGCATCTCGGTCATGCGCACGCGCACCAGGTCCGCGCGCAGGCCCGGAACGATCGCGCCACGGTCGTCCAGCCCCGCTGCGCGTGCCGGCGCGTGCGACACGGTCGCGATGGCCTGCGGCAGGCTCAGGATCTCGTCGTGCACCAGCCGCATCGCCGCGCTCAGCAGGCTGCTGGGCACATAGTCCGACGACAGGATGTCGAGCAGGCCTTCGCGCGCCAGGTCGCTCGCGGCCACGTTGCCCGAATGCGAGCCGCCGCGCACCACGTTGGGTCCGCCCATGACGGTGGCCAGGCCGTGCTCGCGCGCAGCGCGCGCCGCCGCCAGCGTGGTCGGGAACTCCGACATGCTCACGCCTTCGGCATGCGCCTGCTCGACGTGGGCGACGGTCGTGTCGTCGTGGCTGGCCATCGCGATGCCGTGCGTGCGGCAGTAGTCGACGAAGTAGCTGCGATGCGGCTGCGCATAGCGGGCCTGCAGCGTCGCGGCGTTGGCCACCTGGCGCTCGAACTTCTCGGGGCTCCAACCCTTCTTGCCGGTGTAGTAGATGCGCGCGACGTCGATGTTTTCCCACTGGCGCTGGCCCGGCGTGTGGTCCATCAGCGAAATCAGCGACAGCCGCGGATGCCCGTGGAAGGGCTCGAACAGATCGATGGTGTTGGGCGCCGGCAGTTCGCAGCGCACGTGCAGGTGATGGTCGGCGCGCAGCAGGTCGTGGCGGCTGCAGTGGTCGAGCGCCGCGAGCGCTGCGTCCCACGAACTGCCGCGCAGGCTGTCGGTGTCGGCTTCGCCGACGCCGAGCGCGTCGAAGACGGTGGTGATGCCGGCAGCGGCAATCTCGGCGTCGTGCGCGAGCAGGGCCGGCATTTCGGCCCACTGCACCTTGGGGCGCGGCATGAGGTGGCGCTCGAAGTTGTCGGTGTGCACCTCGACCAGGCCCGGCAACAGGTAGTCGCCTTCGAGATCGACCTGGCCGAATCCGCCTGCGCCCGAGCTCATCTCGACGATGCGGCCGTCCGCCACGCGCAGGCTGCCGTGCACCACCTCGCCGGGCAGCACCATGCGGGCGTTGGTGAAGAGGGTTTCCGGGTTCATGCAAGGCTCCTGAAATCGCCGACGTCGATGCGGCGCGTGGCGACTGCCGAGCGCACCTCGGCGTCATGAAAGATGCCGATCATGGCCGTGCCGCGCGCTGCGGCCTCGCGGATCAGCTCGATGACGGTACGGGTGTTGGCGGCGTCGAGCGAGGCGGTCGGCTCGTCGAGCAGCAGCAGCGGCTTGGGCTTGATCATGTTGCGCGCGATGTTGACGCGCTGCTGTTCGCCCCCCGAAAACGTGGCGGGCGCCAGATGCCACATCCGCTCGGGAATGCGAAGCCGCGTGAGCCAGCGGCGCGCTTCTTCGCGCGCGGCCTCGATGCCGGCGGCGTCGTCCTGGGCGTCTTCCGCGAGCGGCTCGGCCACCACGTCGAGCGCCGACACGCGCGGGATCACCCGCAGGAACTGGCTGACGTAGCCGATCGTGTCGCGGCGCAGGCGCACCAGCTCGCGCGGCGCGAGTTCGGTGAGTTCCATCGGAGCTTCGCCCGGCGGGCAGATCCGGATGCGGCCCGTGCTGGCGCGGTAGTTGGCGTAGATGAGCTTGAGCAGCGTGCTCTTGCCCTGGCCCGAGGGGCCTTCGAGCACCACGCATTCGCCCGCATCCACGCGCAGCTCGACGCCTTCGAGCACTGGGAGTTCGAGGTGGTTCTGGTGGTGCAGCGTGAAGCGCTTGGACAGGCCTTCGATGTGGAGCAGGGTGGCGGTCATGGCTGAAGCACCGAGGAAACGAGGAGCTGGGTGTAGGGATGCTGCGGGTCGTCGAGCACCTGATCGGTAAGACCGGCCTCGACCACGCGGCCCTGCTGCATGACGATCATCCGGTGGGCGAGCAGCCGCGCCACCGCGAGATCGTGCGTCACCACGATGGCGGCGAGCTGCATCTTTCGGGTGAGCTGGCGCAGCAGGTCGAGCAGCCTGGCCTGCACCGACACGTCGAGACCGGAGGTGGGCTCGTCCATGAACATCAGGCGCGGCCGGGTGACGAGGTTGCGTGCGATCTGCAGGCGCTGACGCATGCCGCCCGAGAAGGTGCGCGGCGTGTCGTCGATGCGCGCGGGGTCGATTTCCACCTGCTGCAGCCAGTCGGCGGCGGTGGCGCGCAGCCGGCCGTAGTGCCGCTCGCCGAGGCCCATCAGCCGCTCGGCGACGTTGGCTCCGGCCGACACGTCCATGCGCAATCCGTCGGCCGCGTCCTGGTGGACGAAGCCCCAGTCGGTGCGCGCAAGCAGGCGCCGCTCGGCTTCCGACAACGCGAAGACATCGCGCAGTCCGCTCGCGCGCATCTGGTAGAGCACGCTGCCGTGGTCGGGCCGGCTGCGCGCGGCCACTGCGTTCAGCAAGGTCGACTTGCCCGAGCCCGATTCGCCGACCACGGCGAGCACTTCACCGGGCCAGAGATCGAAGGACGCCTCGTGCAGCGCGACGCGGTCGCCGTAGCGCTTGCCGATGCCGCGCACGCGCAGCAACGGAAGCGGGTTGGAGTTCACGTCGGCGCTCATGGCGTCTCCTCCTCGAGTGGCTGCGGCGCGGGCACGGCGTCCTGCCGGCGCGACTGGCAGTAGTCCGAATCGGAGCACACGTGCATGCGCGTGCCGGCGTCGTCGGTGATGACCTCGTCCAGAAAGCTGTCGGTCGCGCCGCACATCGCGCATGGAACCGCCCAGCGCTGCACCTCGAAGGGATGGTCTTCGAAGCCCAGGCTCTCGACGCGGGTGTAGGGGGGCACGGCGTAGATGCGCTTTTCGCGCCCCGCGCCGAACAGTTGCAGGGCCGGGTTCATGTGCATCTTGGGGTTGTCGAACTTGGGGATGGGCGAGGGCGACATGAGATAGCGCCCGTCGACCAGCACCGGGTAGTCGTAGGTGGTGGCGATGTGGCCGTAGCGCGCGATGTCTTCATAGAGCTTGACGTGCATCAGCCCGTATTCGGCGAGCGCGTGCAGCGTGCGGGTGGTGGCTTCGACTGGTTCGAGCCGCTGCATGGGCTCGGGCACCGGCACCTGATACACCAGCACCTGGCCCTCGGCCAACGGTTGTTCGGGAATGCGATGGCGGGTCTGAATCAGCGTGGCTTCGCCAGTGCGGGTGGTGGTGCGCACACCGGTCGTGCGCTCGAAGAAGCGCCGGATGTTGACGGCGTTCACCGTGTCGTCCGAGCCCTGGTCGATGACCTTGAGCACGTCCTGTGGCCCGATCACGCAAGCCGTGACCTGAATGCCCCCGGTGCCCCAACCATAGGGCAGCGGCATCTCGCGCGAGCCGAACGGAACCTGGTAGCCGGGAATGGCCACGGCCTTGAGGATGGCGCGCCGGATCATGCGCTTGGTGCGCTCGTCGAGGTAGGCGAAGTTGAAGTCCTGCTCTTTCATGCGTCGTCTCCGGCCGTGGCCTTCGGTGCGGCGGCGCGCATGCGGCGCACCAGCTCGAGTTCGGACTGGAAGTCCACGTAGTGCGGCAGCTTCAGGTGCTGAACGAAGCCCGAGGCTTCCAGGCTGTCGCTGTGCGAAAGCACGAACTCCTGCATCTGCGCGGGCGACTCGACCGGCTCGCCCAACTCGTCGGCACGCAGGGCGCGGTCGACCAGGCTCATGGCCATGGCCTTGCGCTCGCTGTGGCCGAACGCCAGCCCGTAGCCGCGCGTGAACTGCGGCGGCTCGGTCTTGCTGCCGGCGAACTGGTTGACCATTTCGCATTCGGTGATGTCGATGTCGCCGATCGAGATAGGAAAGCCCAGTTCTTCGGGCTCGATCTCGACCGCGACGCTACCGAAGCGGATCTCTCCGACGAAGGGGTGCGTGTGCGAATAGCCGCGCTGCGTCGAATAGGCCATGGCGAGCAGAAAGCCCTCGTCGCCGCGCGCGAGGTTCTGCAGCCGTGTGGCCCGGTCGGCCGGAAAGCGCAGCGGTTCGCGCGTGAGGTCGACGGGCGCCGGGTCGCCGGGCGGAATGCGGCGGGTTTCGATCAGGCGCTCGTGGTTGAGCAGATCGACCACGCGGGGGACTTCGTCGCTGCCAGCGCCTGACGGTGCGTGCCGTGGCGTGTGCGGGTCGGCATCGGAGTGTGCTGCGGCATCGTGACGAACGTCGGCCTTCGCATCGTTGGCTGCCTCGGCGTCGGCATCAGCGGCATCGTCGGCCGAAGCCAGCAGCGAGAAGTCCAGCAGCCGTTGTGTGTAGTCGTAGGTCGGCCCCAGCACCTGTCCGCCGGGCAGGTCCTTGAAGGTTGCCGACACGCGTCGGTCGAGCTGCATGCGTGCGGTGTCCAGCGCCAGGGTCGTGCCCAGCCGGGGAAGCGTCGCACGGTACGCGCGCAACAGGAAGATCGCTTCGACCAGATCGCCTGCGGCCTGTTTGATCGCGAGCGCGGCGAGCTCCGGGTCGTACACCGAGCCTTCGGTCATCACTCGATCCACCGCCAGCCGGAGCTGGCTGCGAATCTGCGCGACCGAGAGTTCGGGTGTGTCGCGTGCGCCGCGCCGGCGCGCGGCCAGCAAGCGGTAGCTCTGGAGGATGGCGGCTTCTCCGCCCTTGACGGCAACGTACATGGGTCAGCCTTCGAGTTCGATGCGGGTGGTGCGCGGCAGACCGACGATCTGCCGCTCGGTGGCGAGGAACAGGTCGACCCCGCACGGGAACGCCGCCTGCCCGGCGCTGCGCTCGGCCAGGAGCTTCTGCGCAACGGCGTCGGGCAGGCCGTCGACGCACAGGCGCACGCTGTCGCGGATGCCCGGGCCGCGCAGCGTCCAGCCCTCATCGCCGGCACCGTCGGCCAGGGACGGCACATCGAAGATGCAGGTGGCCGACTGGTCGGGATAGTGTTCGGTGCCTTGTGCAAGGCGGTCGAGCGGCGGCGGCTCGTCGCTCGCGGCCACCCAGGCGAAGTGGGCTTCTCCGATCTCGTCGACCACGCGGCAGCCGCAGTGGAATCGCAGCCAGGCGGAAGCGTCGCTGCTCGCGAGCGTCGGTGAGAGCCACACGCGGCAGTCCGGATCCAGCAATGCAAGCAGAAGAACGGCCGAGGCCGCGTGGCCTCGCTCGGGCACTTCGGCCTCGCGCGGCATGTCGATCAGCCGGCCCGGATGCGACAGCGCTTCCAGTGCGGCGCGAAACACCGCCTGGCTGTCTCGCGCAAGGTCGGCAAAGCCGGCGCCCATGGTGCTCAGGTCCTGCGTTTTCATTCGGTGTCCTCGTCGTCGGGCGCCGTGCCGGCCTCGCGGGCCACGGTGAAGAATTCGACCTTGCTGCCCTGTGCCTGCGCATGGCGGCTCGCGCGGTCGGCCGCGAGTCGTTCGCGCAACGGCGCCAGCAACTGCCGCTCGAGTTCGGGCTGCTGCGCGGGGTCCTGCAGCAGCGCATCGGCGATGGCCGCGAGGCGGGCTTGCCGGTGCGAGCGGCCGAGTACGTAGGCCACGCCCACCTTGGCCGACTCGCGCGACACACCGCCGACGCGCAACGCACAGCGCGTGACCGTGACCTCACCGAGATTGAATCGCTCTCCCGTGCCACCCGCACGCCCCTGGACCATCATGAGGCCGGTTTCCGGCGGCCGCAGCCATTGGGGTTCGATGCGGGTGTGCTGCGCAAGGGCCGGCTCCAGCAGCGCGACGGGCGCCCGTGCGAGCAACGCCATCCAGTCCGGCCTGCACAATGGCCGATCGGCCGGGAGATTGTCAAAGGCATGAAACATGTCGGTGATACGCTCGCCAAAAGTTGTATAGACAATTTAATCACAGATCGCGAGATTAGAGAGTGCGCGTGTAATCTTCATGACAACCGCTACGCCTTCCACGACTTCGACTTCTTCCGTCTCGACGGCGCCATCGCCTGCGCCGCGCGACAGCTTCTGGACCCGCATCGCCGCCGAGCTTGCCGACGCGATCGCGCGCGGCATCTACCCGCCCGGCGAGCGGCTGCCGTCGGAACATGCGCTGGCCGAGCTGTACGGCGTCAACCGGCACACCATCCGCCGGTCGCTGGCAAGCCTGTGCAACCGCGGCCTGCTGCGTGCGACGCAAGGCAGCGGCACCTACGTCGAGGAATTCGCGGTGGACGTGGCGCTCGCCAAGCGCGTGCGGCACCAGCAGAGCATGACGTCGCTCGGGCTGCGCGGGACACTGCATGTGATCGATGCGCGCAACGTGCGGGCCACCGCGGCTCAGGCGCGCGTGCTGCGCGTGCCGACGCGCAGTGCGCTGCTCTGCCTGCATGTGCTCGGCGATGCCGAACAGCAGCCGATGCAGTTCAGCGAACGCTACTTTCCGCTGCCGCGCTTTGCCGGCCTCGAGCAAGTCGTGCGCGAGACCGGGTCGATCACGGCCGCCTTCGCCGCGTGCGGAGTCGACGACTACACGCGGCTCGAGAACCGCATCACGGCACAGATGCCCGAACGCGACGTGGCCGCGCATCTCAAGCAGTCGGTCAATCGCCCGGTGCTGCTGGTCGAGAGCGTCAACGTCGATCCGAGGGGCGAGCCGATCGAGTTCTCCCGCGCCTGGTTCGCGGGCGACCGGGTCACGCTCACCGTGGCCCACTCGGGATAACGCCATGCATCGCTACGCCCTCTACTTTGCGCCGCGCGTCGACACCGAATGGTGGGAGGCCGGCAGCCGATGGATCGGCCGCTGCGCAGCGCGGCAAGTCGACATGCCGCAACCGCCGGTGCCCGGTGTCTCCGCCGAAGAGCAGCGTCGATGGACGGCCGCCCCGCGCCGGTACGGATGGCACGCCACATTGAGAGCGCCTTTCAAGCTCGCGGCGCAGGCGGATATGGCATCGGTGCGCGCGGCATTGCGGCTCATCTGCAAAGCCGCCTCGTTCGACATGCCCACGCTGGAGGTGGCGCGGATCGACGACTTCCTGGCGCTCGTCCCGCACGGCGACAGCGGGGCCATCGACGCCATGGCTGCGCGCTGCGTCATCGAAATGGATTCGCAGGCAGCGCCGCTCGATGCCAACGACCTGGCCAGGCGGCGTGCAGCAGGCCTCACGCCGCACGAAGATGCACTGCTGGAGCGCTGGGGCTATCCGTACGTGTTCGATTGCTTTCGCTTTCACATGTCGCTCACGGGCTCGTTGAAGGACGCGTCGCCGACCACCGTGGCCGCCCTGCACGAAGCAGCCAGCGATTGGTTCAGCGGCCTGCCCCCCTTGCGCTTCGACTCGGTGTCGCTGTTCGGCGAGCCCGCGCCGGGCGCCGACTTCGTGTTGATCGAGCAATGCGGGCTCCGAGCATGACGGGGCGCCTCTTCTATTTCATCGGCCCGTCGGGGGCCGGCAAGGACAGTCTTCTGAACTGGGTCAAGACGCATGCGCCTGCGCCGCTCGCGGTGCACCTCGCGCGGCGCACCATCACGCGGCCGCTGCATGCCGGCGAGGAAGACCACGACAGCGTCGACGCGCGCGCGTTCGCCCTGCTCTGCGAGGCGCAGGCCTTCGCGCTGGATTGGCAGGCGAACGGCCTGCGCTATGGGGTGCGCCACGACGAGCTCTCGCCGATCCATCGCGGCGCGTGGGTACTGGTGAACGGCTCGCGCGCCTATCTTCCGGAGGCGCGTGCGCGGTTTCCCGAAATGATCGTGGTGCACGTGAGCGCGGGCGCCGAGACGCTGCGGCGACGGCTGACCGCGCGGGCGCGCGAAAGCGCGGACATGGTCGAACAACGCGTTCATCGCGCCGGCCAGTTTGCGCCGCCGACCGAAGCGATCCAGGTGCGCAACGACGGCGCGCTCGAGGAGGCCGGCGAGCGAATGCTGCAGGACATGCGCAATCGCGCTGCTGAAGACATCCGAGCCGAAGGCAGTCGCTGACATTTATCGTTACACGGGGCGGTGTCCGACAATAGCGCGGGGCTTCGGCTTTCAAACTTTCGATGTCATCGCTCGGCGAAAATTCGCATCGTTGTTGTACGGTTTGCAATGGGTGCGAAATTTGCAACCCGCTGGCAACAAAGCTGAACTCCCTCGGTCGCAAGAGCCTGTACCGTCTACCTAAGGACCCACCATGGTTCTTTGCTTCCCGCGTTCGATCGCGTTCCGTTTCCGCATGTCAGTTCAATGAGCACCCTCGCCCAGCTATTCGATTCCCACACAGATCGCCTGCCCGACTCGCTGGCCTATGCCTGGCTCACGGAAGATCTTTCGCTCGACCAATCGACCACCTATGCCGAACTGAGGCGTCAGGTGGTCAGCGCCGCTGCCTGGATCGCGGAAACGACGCGCCCCGGCGACCGCGTTCTGCTGGCGTTTCCTCCCGGGCTCGACTTCGTTCGCGCGTTCTGGGCCTGCATCGTGGCCGGGCGCGTGGCCGTGCCCGTGGCTGCGCCCGATCCGCATCGCCTGCACCAGGGTGCGCCGCGTCTGCGCAGCGTGATCGTCGACTCGCGTGCGGCGCTCGTCCTCACGACCGAAGCCTTGCTCGATGCGGCTTCGGCAGCGCTCGATCCCGGCACCTTCACGCAAGCGCGCTGGATGGCCCTGCCCGCACGGGATCGGCTCAGCGACGAAACGCAGGGCTTCGAGCGGCCCGTGATCGATTCGAACACTCTGGCCTATCTGCAGTACACGTCGGGCTCCACGTCCACGCCGCGCGGCGTGCGAATCACGCACGGCAACGTCATGGCCAACGTGGCATCGCTGATCGAGGCGACCCACGCCGGCAGAGATACCCGGGTGCTCAACTGGCTGCCGCACTTTCACGACTACGGGCTGGTCTTCGGCGTGATCGCGCCCTTCGTGGCGGGCGGATGCAGCATCCTGATGTCGCCGATGAGTTTTCTGCGCCGGCCGCGGCGCTGGCTCGAAGCGATCGAGGCCCAGCGGATCACGCACTGCGGTGCGCCGGGCTCGGCCTATGCGGCCTGCATCCAGGCACTCGGAGGCCGACCGTTCGAAGGCGATCTCACCAGCCTGGTGTCGCTCACCTGCGGTGCGGAGCCGATCCGACCTGAGATGGTCGACGATCTTCTCGCGGCTTTCGGCCAGGCCGGCCTGCGACCTGGCGTCTTCATGCCCTGCTACGGGCTGGCCGAATCGGTACTCGGCGTGACCATCGGCGGGCAACGCCCGCAGCCGCTCATCGTCGAAGCCGATGCCGAGGCTTTGCAGGCACACCGCTTCGTGGCGGCCGATGCCGCATCGCCGCGCACCGGTCGACGGCTCGTGGGATGCGGGCGGCCGTTGCCGGGCGTGGCGCTGGAAATCGTCGACCCGGTGACGGGCCGACGCGCATCACCCGGCGCTGTCGGCGAGATCTGGGTCAGTTCGCCGAGCGTCGGTGGCGGCTACTGGATGCAGGCGGAGGCAACGCAAGCGGTGTTTGGCGGACGCCTCGATGGCGCCGAAGGCAGCGCGTGGCTGCGCACCGGCGACCTGGGCTTCGTCCACGAGTCGGAACTGTTCGTCACCGGGAGGCTGAAGGACCTGATCATCGTCCACGGCGAGAACCACTACCCGCAGGACATCGAGTGGACGGCCGAGCGCGCGCATGCCGACCTGCGGCCGAACCACGGGATCGCGTTTTCCATCGATACGCCCGAGGGCGAAGGCATCGTCCTGGCGCTCGAACTCGCGCGACGCACCACCGAGCCCGACCCCGAGGCCATCTTTCTCGATGTGCGGCGTGCACTCGCCGTCGGGCATGCGCTGCCGCTCCACACGCTGTTGCTGTGTCGTGCGGGCACGCTGCCACGCACGTCGAGCGGCAAGCTGCAGCGGGCACCTTGCCGGGCGCTTTACCTGTCGGGCAAGCTCGCCACCGTGGCCCAGTTCCGTGGCGACGCCCGCACGCTGCAGCCCGACGACGAACCCGGGGCCCAACGCGCGCAGGAGCGCGCTGCGCAGGTGATGCCGCATGACGAGGTCGAGCAGGAGGTCTGGCGCATCTGGCGCGAGGTGCTCGGCACGCCCTCGTTCGGCGTGAACGAAAGCTTCTTCGAGCTCGGCGGCAGTTCGCTGCGCATGACCCAGGTGCTGTCGCGGATCAACGCGCGCTTTCATGTCGAGCTGCCCCTGGCGGACGTCTTCGAACACGCGAGCGTGGCGGCCTTGGCGGAGCAGATCCGGATGCGGCTCGACAGCGTCCGCTCCGGCGCCGTTGCGGCGGTCCCTCCACCCGGCATCGAGCGGGTCGAGCGCGGCGAGCCGCTGCCCGCGTCGTTGTCGCAGCGCCGCATGTGGGTGATCCAGCATTTCGATCCGGCGTCCACGGCGTACAACGTGCCGATCGCGATCCGCGTGCGTGGCGCCTTCGATCGCGCGGTGTGCCAACAGGCGCTCGACCTGATGATCGAGCGGCACGAAGGTTTGCGAACTTGTTTCGTCATGCGTGACGAGCCGATGCAGTGGATCGAGCCGCGCCTGTCGGTGCCCATCGAATGGATTGACCTGAGCCACTTGCCCGAGGCGCAGCGCAATGCGCACGCGCGCGAGTTGCTCGCCCACCGGCTCTCGCAGCCCTTCGATCTGTCGATGGCGCCGCTGCACCGCCCCACGCTGCTGCGGCTGGGCGAACGCGAGCACGTGCTGTTCTGGCTGATCCACCATGCCATCGTCGACAACTGGTCGGCCGCGCTGTTGATGCGCGAAGCGCTGGTGGCCTATGGCGAATTGCTGGACGGCCGATCGCCGCCGTCGACGCCGCCCGAGGTCGAATACGCCGACTACGCGGCATGGCAGCGGCGCCCCGAATCGGTCGAGGCGCGCAAGCCCCACCTGGCCTACTGGACCGACAACCTGAGCGGCTTGCCGGATCTCGACCTGCCGACCGAGTTCCCGCGCCCCGCCAAGGCGAGCTTCAAGGGCGCGCGGGTGTCGGCCGACCTGCCCGCGCGGTTGCGCGAAGCCATGCGGCAGTTCGAGACGCGCGAGGCCGTCACGCCGTTCGTGGTCTATCTGGCCGCCTTCGTGCTCATGCTGTCGCGCCAGGCACGCAGCGAAGACGTCGCGGTGGGCACGCCGATCGCCAACCGTCACCGCTTCGCGTCGGAGCTGTTGCTGGGCACGCTGGTCAACACGCTGGTGATGCGCACCGATCTCTCGGGCGACCCGAGCTTCACCGAACTCGTGCACCGTGTGCGCAAGAACGCGCTCGAAGCGCATGCCCACCAGGACGCGCCTTTCGACGAACTCATCGACGCGCTGGGCCACGACCGGACTGCGCAACCCCAGGGACCGGTGCGGGTGTTGTTCAACGTGCTGAACGCGCCGGTCGGTCGACTCGATTTTCATGGGCTGGAGATCGACGAGTTCGACTTCGAACGCACCGCGGCGCAGTTCGATCTGTCGATGCACATCGACACCGAGTTCTCGCACCGCGTTCATCTCGAATACGCCACCGATCTCTACACGGCACTCGGCGCCGAGCGACAACTCGAGAACTACCTGGCCCTGGTCGAGCAGCTTCTCGAGCAGCCGGAACGACCGGTGTCCGAATGCGAAATGGTGTCTCCCGTGCAGATGAGTCTGCTGCGCCACGGCTGGAACGGCGCCAAGTCGCCGCTGGGTGGCGAGCTGCTGGTTCATCGGCTGCTGCACCTGGACGATCCGAGCGTGCGCGACCGCGTCGCGGTGATCGATGCCGACGGTGCTTCGCTGACCTTCGGCGACGTGGACGCGCTCAGCAACGGCCTCGCGCACGCACTGCGACAACGCGGCATTGCGCGCGGTCAGCGCGTGGGACTGTGCATCCCGCGCAGCCCCGACATGCTGATCGCCGAGCTGGCCGTGATGAAGTCCGGTGCGGCCTACGTGCCGCTCGATCCCGAATACCCGGTCGACCGGTTGCGCTTCATGGCCGTCGACGCCGAGCTGTCGGCCGTGCTGACGCACGAAGCGTCGAGCGCGATCGTCGACGGACTCGACATTCCGACGCTGCGTCTGGACGATGAATCGCTCATGCGCGACCAGCCAGAGCATGCGCTGGCCGCCAATGCCGAGCTGGACGCGACGCCTTCGGACGAGGCTTACATCATCTACACCTCGGGGTCCACCGGGCAGCCGAAGGGCGTGCGCATGCCGCATCTCGGCGTGGTGAACTTTCTGCACGGCATGGTGAAGATGCCCGGGCTCACGTCGGACGACTGTCTGGTGGCGATCACCAGCCCGTCTTTCGATCCATCGGTGCTCGATCTGATGCTGCCTTTGCTGGTGCGTGCCCGGGTGGTGATCGCGTCGCATGCGCAGGCGCACGACCCTAAGGCGCTTCGCGATCTGCTCGAACGGCACCGTGCCACGCTGATGCAGGCCACGCCGTCGGCCTGGCGCATGCTGATCGACACCGGTTGGATGGGCTCGCCCAGCTTCCGCGCGCTGATCGGCGGCGAGGCGCTGCCGCCGGCGCTGGCCGAACGCCTGATGGAGCGCACGGGAGAGCTCTGGAACATCTACGGGCCGACCGAATCGACGGTCTGGACCACCGCCTGGCGGGTGCAGGCACCCCGCGACGGCATTTCGATCGGGCGGCCGATCGACAACACCTCGGTGTGGGTGCTCGACGAGCACGGCATCACCTGCCCGATCGGCGTGCCCGGCGAGCTCTACATCGGCGGCGTGGGCGTGGCGCCCGGCTATTGGCGTCGCGACGAACTGACCGTCGAACGTTTTCTTCCCGACCCGTTCTCCGATGCGCCGGGCGACCGCCTCTACCGTACCGGCGATCTCGGCCGGTGGCGGCACGACGGCCTGCTCGAGCACCTGGGACGCGCCGACCACCAGGTCAAGCTGCGCGGACACCGTGTCGAGATGGGCGAGATCGAATCGGCGCTGCTGGACCATCCGGACGTGGCGCATTGCGTTGCCGTCACGCGCGAAGAGACCGAGGGCGACGTGCGTCTGGTGGCCTACGCCGTGGCGCGGGACCACACCACGCCGACGGCGACTTCGTTTCGCGACCACCTTCGGGCCCGGCTGCCCGAGTACATGATTCCGCAGCACTTCGTCCTCCTGGATGTCATGCCGCAACTCCCGAACGGCAAGGTGAATCGCGCTGCGCTGCCTGCGCCGGTCATCGAGGCGGTGTTGGCGGACGGGCGAGGCTATCTGCCGCCCGAAACGCACAGCGAACGCGTCATCGCCGACATCTGGGCGGAGCTCCTGGGCGTTCCGGACATCAGCCGGACCGACAATTTCTTCGACCTCGGCGGGCATTCGCTCCTGGCGATGCGCGCGGTCACGGCCACCGAAGCCATGCTGGGCTGGAAGATCGCTCCACGGCGGCTTATCTACGAGAGCCTGCAACAGGTGGCGCGCGAAGAGAACCTCGCGACTTCGCCGGTCTAACGCGGCCATCGGCTGCCGCCCGCATTTCCGCATTCGGATTTCGGATTTCGGATTTCGGATTTCGGATTTCGGATTTCGGATTTCGAATTTGCCGGCGACCGGCTTATGCTGTCCGGCCGACCATCCATTCGAAGGAGACGCCATGTCATTGCGCATCAACGATCTTGCCCCCGATTTCAAGGCCAACACGACGCAGGGCCCCATCAGTTTCCACGACTGGATCGGCGACAGCTGGGCCATCCTGTTTTCGCACCCGAAGGATTTCACCCCGGTCTGCACCACCGAGCTTGGGTACATGGCCAAGATCGAGCCCGAGTTCACGAAGCGCAACGCCAAGCTGATCGGACTGAGCGTGGATCCGGTCGATGCGCACGACCGTTGGGCCAAGGACATCGAGGAAACCCAGGGCTATCTGCCGAAGTACCCGATGATCGGCGACACCGACCTGGCGGTGGCCAAGCTCTACAACATGCTGCCGGCCGAAGAGCCCGGCACGTCCGAGGGGCGGACCGCTGCCACCAACGCGACAGTGCGCTCGGTGTTCGTGATCGGCCCCGACAAGCGCATCAAGCTGATGCTGACCTATCCGATGACCACGGGCCGTAACTTCGACGAGATCCTGCGGGTTCTCGACTCGATGCAGCTCACGGCGAAGCACAAGGTCGCCACGCCCGCCAACTGGCAGAGCGGCGATGACGTGATCATTGCTGGCTCGGTGTCCGACGAAGAAGCCAAGACGCTCTATCCCGACGGTTGGAAGGCGCCGAAGCCCTATTTGCGGGTGGTCAAGCAGCCAGGCTGAGCCGCACGCCGGCAGCCGGAGCGATCAGCTCGCCAGGCCCTGCTCGACCATGTTCAAAAGCCGCTGGCCCAGCGCTCCGACTTGTTCGTGCGACAGGCTTTGCAGCGGCCCGTCGATGACCAGGAGGGCCATGCCGTGCACCGCCGACCAGGCCAGGTATTCGGCGCCCGGGCGCCGTTCGTGCGGCATCGCGCCCGCGTCCACCAACTGATCGAGCGCAGCGCCGAGCAACTCGAACGGGTGCAGGCCTCGACGCGCATGCGGCACTGAGTCCAATGTTTCGGTGGATGCGTCGCTCGATGCATCGCCCGCCGCGTCGAGTTTCGGCCCGAAGGCGGTCCGAAACAGCCCGGTTTCGGCGAGAGCGAACCGCAGATAACCGGAGCCCACGGCGCGCAGCTTGGCGCGTGCAGCGTCGGCGGGAGTCGGCTGGGGTGGAATCTCGGACAGCTCTTGCTGCATGGCTTCAGCCGCAGATCGCAGGGCCTCCGCGCGCACCGCCTGCAAGAGCGCCTGCCGGCTGGCGAAGTGCCGGTAGGCCGCATTGGGCACCACCCCGGCGCGGCGGGTGGCCTCGCGCAGCACGACCGCATCCGGGCCACCGGCCCGCGCCAGCGCCACCCCGGCTTCGAGCAGCGCGCGGCGCAGGTCGCCATGCCGGTAGGTGCTGCGCACTTGCGGGTCGGCGGGAGGATCTTGGGCAGCCAATTTCATGTGGACAGCGTCCATTCTGTCTGATATCGTCTTTGTGGACGGCGTACACAAATGCCCTGCGTTCATCCGATTCACACGGATCGCGGGGCCGACCATGATGAACGCCCTCACCAACCCATCGACACAAGGAGCCAACGATGCTTGTCCAACCCTATTTATTCTTCGACGGTCGCTGCGAGGAGGCGCTGGAGTTCTATCGCAGCGCTCTCGGCGCGGAGATCGGCGATCTCATGCGCTTCAAGGACAGCCCGGAGCCGCCGCAGGCCGCCGAAGGCTGCATGCCCGGCGCCATGGACATGAACAAGGTGATGCACGCCTCGTTCAAGGTCGGGGAAACGACCATCATGGCTTCGGACGGTCGCAACACAGGCAAGCCCGTGTTCCAGGGCTTTTCGCTGAGCTTGGCGGCGGCGAACGAGTCCGAGGCCCAGCGCCTGTTCGACCGACTGGCAGACGGCGGTCAGGTGCAGATGCCGCTCGGCAAGACCTTCTTCGCGGCGGCCTTCGGGATGGTGGCCGATCGCTTCGGCGTGTCGTGGATGGTGATGGCAGAGGCCTGAGGTTCGAATGTTCAGCCCTTGGCCGCGCCGCGCAGGGTGGCCGCGGTCTGACCGAACAGCAGCTTCTTGCCTTCCTCGGTGACGCCAGGGCGCTGGCCGAAGGCATCGCCTCGGGCATAGGCCTGCACGGTCGCAGGACGCGCGGCAATGGCGTCGAACCATCGGTGCAGATGGGGAAAGTCGTCCAGGTTCTGCTGCTGGCGCTTGTGCGGCACGACCCACGGGTAGGCCGCCATGTCGGCGATCGTGTAGTCGGCACCGGCCAGGAAGTCGTGCTCGGCAAGGCGCCGGTCCATGACGCCGTAGAGCCGGTTCGTCTCGTTGACGTAGCGCCGGATGGCGTAGTCGAGCTTCTCCGGCGCGTAGGTGCCGAAGTGGTGGTTCTGCCCGGCCATGGGCCCGAGGCCGCCGACCTGCCAGAAGAGCCATTCCATCACCACCTTTCGGCCGCGCAGGTCGGCGGGCATGAAGCGACCGGTCTTCTCGGCCAGGTACATGAGGATCGCACCAGACTCGAACACCGTGATCTTCTCGCCGCCATCCGCAGGCGCATGGTCGATCAGCGCCGGCATGCGGTTGTTGGGCGAAAAGGCGAGGAACTCCGGCTTGAACTGGTCGCCGGCACTGATGTCGACGCCATGGATCTGGTAGTCGAGCCCCGCTTCTTCCAGGAACAGGGTGATCTTGTGCCCATTGGGCGTGGGCCAGTAATAGAGATCGATCATGAGCGGTCCTTTGCGTTGTTCGATGGGGTGGATGGGTTGGGTGAAAAACCGGATGCCATGGCCGATGCGCCCGCCGCATCGAGCGGGTGGACATCGAGCAGGGCGAGCGCCGGACGAACGGCGCCTTCGAGCAAGGCGCGCTCGGGACGGCTGCGCGCGAGCACCCGCAGCCCGAGCAGGAGGCTGAGCAGCAGACGCGCGAGGTCGTCGGCGTCGTGTTGCACGGCGATATCGCCCACGCGCTGACCGGCCTGCACGCTGCGTCGGAAGAAGCTTTCGATCAAACGAAGCTCGGTCGCGACGGCGCGCTGGAACACCGCGTCGTGCGGCGCCACGTCGAGCGCGGCATTGACCAGCAGACAGCCGCGGCGTTCGCTGTCGCCGACGGATCGCTCGATGATTTCGTCGAAGAACGCAGCAATGGCGGCGCGCGGCGCGGCCACGCCTTCGAGCTGCGCGATCCGGGCGCGCACCCCGCGGTCGAGGTAGTGCTCGAGGGCTTTCGCATAGAGCGCACGCTTGTCGCCGAAGGCGTTGTACAGGCTGGCGCTGGTGAGGCCCATGTCCTTGGCCAGGTCGCGCACCGAGGTGCCGCCGAAGCCATGCCGCCAGAAGCAGCGCACCGCCGCGTCCAGCACAGTGTTCTCGTCGAATTCTCTCGGTCGTGCCATGCCATGTATTATGGAACATCCGATCCAAAACCCTTCTGGAGCCCGGATGATCCGTTTCTATTTCCACCCTCTACCTGGGCGACAAGACGGGTCGCTTCGTGGGCACGCCCCAGGACCGGCCGGAGCTCCTGTCGTGGCTGATGTTCATCGCATCGGGAATCGGTCCGTATTCGGGACAGTCGGTGCACTTCCAGCGGCGCCGCGCCGGAAAAGTTGCCCTACGCGCTCAACCGCTACAAGCGCGAAGCCGAACGCCACTACGCGGTGCTGGACGAACACCTGGAGGGACGCGACCACATCGTGGGCACCGGCTACTCGATCGTCGACATGTCCGCTTGGGGCTGGCTCGATCGCGCGCCCATCGTTCTGGGCATCGAGTCCGATCCACTGGCCGCATCCCGAACCTGAAGCGCTGGTTCGGCGCGGTCGACGCTCGGCCCGCGGTCGCCAAGGCGCGTGCCGTCGGCAAAGGCCACGCCTTCAAGGCCGAGATGGACGAAGCGGCGCAACGGGCGATGTTTCCGTCGAACTTTCCGCCACAAAGCTGAACCTGCGCGGCACCGACAGGGTTTCTGGACGGCGCGACAATAGTGGGTCGGTCTCAACCACCGCCCTCCAATTCAACGAATCGTTCAAAGGATCCTCATGAGCACAGCAAGCTACACCGACACCCGTCTCCTCATTGCCGGCGAATGGTGCGACGCCGCCAGCGGCAAGACCCTCGACGTGGTGAACCCGTCTACCGGCAAGGTCATCGGCAAGGTTGCCCATGCGGGGATCGCCGATCTCGATCAGGCGCTGGCCGCTGCGCAGCGCGGGTTCGAGGCCTGGAGGAAGATTCCCGCCAACGAGCGCGCGACCACGATGCGGAAGGCAGCGGCGCTGGTGCGCGAACGCGCCGACGCGATCGGGCGCCTCTTGACGCAGGAACAGGGCAAGCCTTTCGCCGAAGCCAAGGTCGAAGCCCTGGCTGCGGCCGACATCATCGAATGGTTCGCCGACGAAGGCCGCCGCGTTTACGGCCGCATCGTGCCCTCGCGCAACCTGTCGGCGCAGCAACTGGTGATGAAGGAGCCGATCGGTCCGGTGGCGGCGTTCACGCCGTGGAACTTCCCCGTGAACCAGATCGTTCGCAAGCTCGGCGCCGCGCTGGCTTCGGGTTGTTCCTTCCTGGTGAAGGCGCCGGAAGAAACCCCCGCCTCGCCCGCCGCGCTGCTGCAGGCCTTCGTCGACGCCGGTGTTCCGGCCGGCACGGTCGGCCTGGTGTTCGGCGACCCGGCCGAGATTTCGAGCTACCTGATTCCCCACCCGATCATCCGCAAGGTCACGTTCACCGGCTCGACACCCGTGGGCAAGCAGCTCGCCGCATTGGCCGGACAACACATGAAGCGCGCCACGATGGAACTTGGCGGGCACGCCCCGGTGATCGTCGCGGAAGACGCCGACGTCGCGCTGGCGGTCAAGGCATCGGGTGGCGCCAAGTTCCGCAACGCGGGCCAGGTGTGCATTTCTCCGACGCGCTTCCTGGTGCACAACAGCATCCGCGAAGAGTTCGTCAAGGCGATGGTCAAGCATGCAGAAAGCCTCAAGCTGGGCGACGGCCTGGCCGACGGCACCACGCTCGGCCCGCTGGCCAACCCGCGCCGCATGAGCGCGATGGCCAAGGTGCTGGAAGACGCGCGCGCCACGGGCGCCAAGGTGGCCACGGGCGGCGAGCGCGTCGGCACCGACGGCAACTTCTTCGCGCCCACCGTGCTGACCGACGTGTCGCTCGAAGCCGATGTGTTCAACAACGAGCCCTTCGGCCCGGTCGCCGCGATTCGCGGCTTCGACACGCTGGAAGAAGCCATCGCCGAATCGAACCGCCTGCCTTACGGCCTGGCCGGCTACGCGTTCACCCAGTCGATCAAGAACGCCCACCTGCTGGCCCAGCAAGTCGAAGTCGGCATGCTGTGGATCAACCAGCCCGCCACGCCAACCCCCGAGATGCCCTTCGGCGGCGTGAAGGACTCGGGCTACGGCTCGGAAGGCGGTCCCGAGGCCATGGAAGCCTATCTGGTGACGAAGGCCGTGTCGATCATGGCGCGATAGCGCCGGGGCGGTCGGCAGGTCCGAGGACCTGCCCGGCCAGCCCAATGCCAGAACGGATCCTTCCCCTGCCCGACCGAAGTCACCGCCCACCCAGGTCGAGCTGCACGATGCGGACGACATGAGCGGTCACTGCGGCCGCCTTGGCGAGCCCCAACGGGCGATACAGCAGCTGTAGCAGCCCGTTGCGTATCGCCGCCTCGATGTCCGGCGCATGAAGGGAATGCTCGGCCGTCGCTGCAGAGACGATTTCGCAGATGGCGAGGGCGTGTTCCGCGTACTGCTCGCGCTGCGCGGCGCCGAGGCTGGCCGCCACCTCCTCACCGAGGGCCGTCAGAATGGCTGCGTAGAACGCCCTCGCCTGCGCACTCGTGGCCAGCGCGATGGGCATGTGGGATGCGGCGCGCTCGTTCACCTCGCGTTCCAGCACCTTGAGCTGCGCGTACTGTTTTCTCGACGGTTCGAACATGGCTTCGGTCCGCTCGATCGCGCTGGCGAGCTGCTCGGAAAAGGATTTCTGCGCGCCCGGGTCGGCGGCGAGTTCGAGCTCGATCGTCGCGCGAATGCGGCTCTGGATCAGCTCTGCCTCGCAACGGACCTTGTCTAGCGTCCAGCTGTCATCGGGTGCGTCGTTTTCGCCGAGGCTGTGCACCACGTAGCGCGCCTGCGGCTCGCGCACTTCGGTGCCGACGACCTGCAGGTCGATCAACGCACGCATCGGCGCGTCGTAGTCGCTGCGACCTCCGGTTCCGGAGGCGTCGCGCGCTGCATATTCACGTCGCTGAAGCGCGGGAAGGTTCGGGCAGTCGTCGCGCACCGTGTAGAGGCCGTCGAGGTCATCGATGTCATAGCCGCCCTGGGTGCGCTTTTCGAGGTTTTGGTAGGCGCGGACGGCCGTGTCGAGTTCCTTCAGGATTCCACGGTAGTCCACCAGCAGTCCATGCCGCTTCGCGTCGTGCAGGCGATTCACTCGCAGGGTCGCCTGGATGAGGCCATGGCCCTTGAGCGGCTTGTCGATATAGAGCACGGCGTTGCGCGGCTCGTCGAAGCCGGTGAGCAGCCGGTCGACGACGATCAGCAGATCGGGGTCGTCGTCGCTGCCGAAGGCTTGCAGTGCACGGCGCTCGCGCTCCTGGACAGCGTCTGCGGAGCCGCCCGCGTTCTGCTTCCACCAAGTCCGGACTTCGCGGGCAGCGCCCTCGCTGACTTCGCTGCCCTCGCGGGTGCCGGGCGCAGAGATCACGACCACGCTGGTCACCAAGCCGGTCCGATCCAGCGCCATCTTGTAGCGGATGGCGTCGAGCTTGCTGGCCGTCACCACCTGTCCCTTGAGCCCGGGCGACACCTTCTTGATGGTCCGGCTGAAGTGCACGGCGATGTCCCAGGCGATCAGTTCGACACGGCCTGCGGAGCCGTGGATGCGAGTGCTGCTCGCGTACTTCTTGCTCAGCTGGGATCGCTCGGTGTCGGACAAACCCTCTGCGATCGTTTCGAACCATCGATCGACCGCATCGGCGTCGATCGACAGCGCCGGCACGCGCTCTTCGTAAAGGAGCGGCACCACCGCGCCGTCGTCGACGGCACGCCGCATCGTGTACGCATGCACGATCGGTCCGAACCGGCCGGCGGTTTTCTCCTCCCTGAGCAGCGGCGTGCCGGTGAAGGCGATGTAGGCCGCGCGCGGCAGCGCTTTTCTCATCTGCGCGTGCATCTCACCGCTCTGGCTGCGGTGGGCTTCGTCGACCAGCACGACGATGTCCGGCGACTCGTTGCGGCATTCGGCCAGTCGAGCTGCCGTGCCGAACTTCTGCACCAGCGCGAAGGTGATGCGCTCTTTGCCGCGGCCGATGCGCCGCGCCAGGTCGCGCCCGGTCGACGCCCTGCTTCGCTCGCCTTCTTTCTGCAGGGCGACGGAGGAGCCGAAGGCGCCCCCTGAAGAAAAATTGCGTGCCAACTGCTGTTCGAGATCGTGCCGGTCGGTGATGACGAGCATGCGGCATTCGCGCAGCGGGTCGTGCATCATCAAAGCCTTGGTCAGGAACACCATGGTGAAGCTCTTGCCGGACCCTGCCGTGTGCCAGACCACACCACCTTGCCGCGCGCCGGTCGGAAGCGGCTTCGACAGACGTTGCAGCAGGGCACGGACGCCGAAGAACTGTTGATGCCGTGCAATGACCTTGCCGACCGCGCTGTCGAACAGCACGAATCCCCGCACGAGGTCGAGCAGGCGCTGCGGCGTCAGCAGGCTGGCGAGCAACCGCTCCCGAGCGCCGGGCGCGGCGCAGTTCGTCGACTTGGCAATGCGCGCGTCGTCGAGTTCTTCCTCGCGGCTCCACTGCGCCCAGAATCCAGGTGGCGTCCCGGTGGTGCCGTAGCGGTTGCCGGACTCATCCATCGCGAGCAGCAGATGGGCATAGGCGAAGAGGCTCGGAATCTCGTCGTGGCGCTGGTTGCGAAGCTGCCGGCCGATGGCGTCGACGTCGACCGGACCGGTCGCGGGGCGCGCGCCGTCCGACAGCGCGACCATCTCGATCACTGCGAGTGGCACGCCGTTGACGAATCCCACAATGGCGGGCGCGCGCTCATGCGTGCCGCGGGTGGAAAGCACACGGAAACCGTCGCACACGTCGAAGCGATTGGCCCGGGCGTCGGCCCAATCGATGATCGCGACGGTGGGTCGGTGCTTGCGCCCGTCGGGCATGAACTCCGTGACGGTGACGCCCAGGGTGAGCTTGGCGTAGAGACGCTCGTTGGCGGTGAGCAGGCCGTCGCCTAGGCCGACGGCCGAAAGCTCGCGCAGGATCTGGTCGATGGCGCTCGGCGAGAGCGGGTAGAGCTTGCCCTTGTAGTCGAAGCGGCGCGTCTGCAGGACTTCGATGAGGCGTGGCTTGAGAAGCACATCGCGTGTCGACTCGCGCAAGGCCGTGCAGTCGGGCGGGCGAATGTGCTTCCATCCGAGGCTGTGAAGCGCGCGCAGCACCGCCGCGATCGGCGCGTCGGATGGCGCAGGGGTGGACGGTGCATTCATGTCGGCTCAAGCCGCGGCGGGTGGCTCGATGGAGCCGGTTGCCGCCACATCGACGCCGAGCGCTTCGAGGTGCATCACCATCGCCTCTTCGGTCTCGGCCCACTCGTGCATGAGCCGCTCTCGTTCGATTCGGAGTTCCGCCATGCCGACGCTTCCTTCCTGCGCGGCGGGTTCGATGTACCGCGGAATGTTCAGGTTGAACTCGTTGCGCGCGACTTCGGCCAGCGTCGCGAGGTACGCGAACCGCGGCTGGGGCTTGCGCATTCGATAGGCCTCCAGCACGCGCCGCCGGTCTTCGTCGCGCAGCACGTTGTAGCTCTTGCCTGTCTCGAACTCGCGACTGGCATCGATGAAAAGAATGTCGTCATGGCGCTTGTCCTTGCGAAACACGAGGATCGCCGCCGGAATGCCGGTGCCATAGAACAGCTTCTCGGGAAGGCCGATGACGGCGTCGAGCAGGTTCTCCTCGATCAGCTTGCGACGAATGCTCCCTTCTGCCGCGCCGCGAAACAAAACCCCGTGCGGCACCACCACGGCCATTCGGCCAACGCCCGGGCGCAAGGTCTCGATCATGTGCAGGACGAATGCGTAGTCGCCCTTGGTGCGTGGCGGCGTGCCCCGGAGAAACCGGCGATGCTTGTCGCTCTTCACGCTGTCGTATCCCCACTTCTCGAGGCTGAACGGCGGATTGGCCACCACCACGTCGAACTGCCTGAGCGTGGCATCGCTGGCGAGCAGCTTGGGATTGCGGATCGTGTCGCCCCATTCGATGCGGTGGTTGTCCTCGCCGTGCAGGAACAGGTTCATCTTGGCGAGGGCCCAGGTGCCGCCGATGGCTTCCTGCCCGAAAAGCGCATAGCGGCGCGAGCCGGTGCGGTTGCGGATCAGGCCGGCGCATTGGACGAGCAGCGAGCCGGAACCACAGGCGGGGTCGCAGATCTCGTCGCCCTCTTGCGGGTCGACGATCTGCGCCAGGAGGCTGGACACTTCGGGCGGCGTATAGAACTCGCCGGCCTTCTTGCCGCTGGTGGACGCGAAGTGCTTGATGAGAAATTCGTAGGCGCTGCCGATCACGTCGATGCTGCCGACGCGGCTCGGGCCGAGATCGAGTTCCGGCCGGGCAAAGTCCTCCAGCAGATGGCGCAGCAGCTCGTTCTTCTGAGGCTCGTCGCCCAGCTTGTTGGCGTTGAAGCTGATGTCCTGGAAGACATCGCGCAGCTTGGACAGATTGGCGTCTTCGAGCGCGTGGAGAGCTCGATCGATGCGTTCACCGTTGCCGGGCTCGAAGCGCGCCTTGTACAACGTATAGAAGCTGGCACTCGGCGGCAGTACGAAACGTTCGGTCTTCAGAAGTTCTTCGATGAGTTCGGTGGCGGCTTCACCGTATTGCTCGCGGTAGCGGTCGAAGTGTTCCTGCCACGCGTCGGTAACGTGCTTGAGGAACAGCATCGTGAGCACATAGTCCTTGTAGATGCTGGGGTCGACCACGCCGCGAAAGCTGTCGCAGGCCATCCAGACCGCGGCGTCGATGTTCGTGCGGTGGAGAGGTGCGGCGCTCACTGGACGAGCGCCCTGAGATCCGCTGCCGAGCCCGGCGGCGCGTGCAGCGCATCGGCGATCGCTTCGAACTGCCTTTCGCGATTGCGTGCGAGCCTGGCATGCAATTGCTCTTCGCGATCGGCGAGCCGTACCAGATCGACGATGCGTTGTTGATCCTCGCGATCCGGAATGCCGATGGGCAGCGACTGGAGCACCGGTCGACGGACACTGAGCTGGCTGGAGCCTTCAGCGGCTCTCTGGAGTTCGCGCTGGAACGGCCGCTGGTTGATCTGCCAGGCCAGGAATCCAGCCAGCAGTTCGTAGCCTGGCTTGAGACGCATGTGAAAGAGGTGGGGGCCGCAGACGGCAGGGCCCGGCGGTTCATCGACGGGCGTCGCGTAGAAGCGCGTGCCCCGGGGAACGAAGATCAGGTCGTCGAGGGCGAGCCATTCGCCCGGTCGGCTGCCAGCCAGGCGCGTACGAAACACGCTGGGCCAGCGGATCCCTTGCCGGGGACTGAGATCCTTCATTTGAACGGCTCGTACCGGCCCATCGGGGATGTCCCGAATCGACGTCCGGAACGGATGACCCGCGCGGATGGTGACCACGTCTCCCAAGGCGCATCGTGTTGCATGAATTGGCATGACGCATATGGTACTTGCAGTTCTGAGTGAGCTGCTGCACACTTCGACATCAAAAAAATGTGCATCAGCCAAGTTGATGCGAAATTTCGGGGAGTGCGGGTTGGGATACGAAGTCGATTTTTTCCCCGTCGTGGCGGGAGGAGCTGCGGTGGCAGTTCGGTGGGGAAGGCCAGGCAATTACCAAGTGCTCGTGTATGACGGAGGCGATCGCGTGGTCGGTGAACGAATGGTCGATCACATCCGGAGAAACTACGGAACACGGTGCGTCGACTATCTGGTGAGTTCGCACCCGTGCCCTGTCCATTCCGAAGGTCTGGCGGTGCTGATGACGAATCTGCAGGTCAGGCAACTCTGGATGCATCGCGGCGCACGTGGACCCTCCGGGCCGGGGTCGCCCGTGCGGGCGACGGCAGAACTGGAACACTGGGCGCAGCATTGTTCGATTCCGATCCACGAGCCCTTCGCTGGCGCGGTGATCGGGCCGTTCACGGTGTTGTCGCCCGACAGGGCGTGGTACGACGGACACTTGGCGCCCGCCTTCGGCACGAAGCGCGGGCTCGTGACGCAAGCGGTCGATCGAGCCGCTCGGCTGGTGCGCCTGTCTCTCGGTCTATGGGGTGCTCCATGGAACGTCGAGCCTCTGCCCGTATCGGGACGAACGAGCGCCGAATGCGAATCGAGTGCGGTGCTCTACGCTGAATTCGCCGGCCGCGGCGTTCTTCTCACCGGCGGGGCGGGTTGCGGCGCGCTCGACCGCGCCTGCGCCTCGGCGGAGGCGCTGGGCATCGAACTTCGGCATACCCTCAAGCTGATGCAGATCCCCAACCGGGGAAGGACCGACAACGTCTCGAGCGCATTGCTCGACCGGATGCTCGGCCCACGTGTTCTTGGCGCCTTGAGCCGTCCCACCAAGTCGGCCTTCGTGTCACTGCCCCAGCAAACGTCGTTGCTCGAATGCCGGCTGGTCGCAGCCGCCTTGAGGCGCCGCGGGGTCGTGACCTTCGCCACGCAAGGCAAGCATCTTCATCACAGTCACGACATGCCCGAAAGAGACTGGCCGCCGGCACGTGCGATGCATTCCGACGGCGCCTGATGCCTTTGCCGCCGATTGCCATTAGGCTCGGGACTTTGTCGTCCAGGAGACCTATCGCATGATTCACGTCGTTGCCGTCATTACCGCCAAACCCGGCCAACGGGAGCAGATTCTCGACGCCTACCGCGCCAACCGCGCCGCCGTCCTGGCAGAAGCGGGCTGCGTCGAATACACGGCGACCACCGATGCTGCGGGCATGCCCGAATCGCGCGGCACCTTCGGCCCCGATACCTTCGTGGTGATCGAAAAGTGGGAAACCCTTGCGGCGCTGCAAGCGCACGCTGCGGCATCCCACATGGTGGCCTATGGAGCCAAGGTGAAGGACTGGACCGCGTCTCGCGTCATCCACGTCCTTGAACCCATCGCCGCCTGATCGGCCGCGCGCGGCTCGCCCCCCGCTTCCAGCCGCGCAGGGGCTACTTGATCACCCGAACCATTTCGAGGCACTTGTTCGAGTAGCCCCATTCGTTGTCGTACCAGCTCACCAGCTTGACGAAGGTGCCGTCGAGTGCGATGCCTGCCTCTGCGTCGAAAATCGACGTGCGGGGGTCACCGCGGAAGTCGGTGGCCACCACCTTGTCTTCCGTATAGCCCAGCACGCCCTTCATGGCGCCTTCGCTCTGCGCTTTCATTTCGGCGCAGATCTCCTTGTAGCTGGCTTCCTTTTCGAGCTCGACGGTGAGGTCGACCACCGACACGTCCGATGTCGGAACGCGAAAGCTCATGCCGGTCAGCTTCTTGTTGAGTTCGGGAATGACCACGCCGACGGCCTTGGCCGCGCCGGTGCTTGAAGGGATGATGTTCTCGAGAATGCCGCGTCCGCCGCGCCAGTCCTTGTTGCTCGGGCCGTCCACCGTCTTTTGCGTGGCGGTGGTCGCATGAACGGTGGTCATCAGGCCGCGCTTGATGCCCCACTTGTCGTTCAGCACCTTGGCGATGGGCGCCAGGCAGTTGGTGGTGCAGCTCGCATTGCTGATGATGGCCTGGCCGGCGTAGGTCTTGTCGTTGACGCCGTAGACGAACATCGGCGTGTCGTCCTTGCTCGGAGCCGAAAGAATGACCTTCTTCGCGCCGGCGTCGATGTGCTTCTGTGCCGTTTCCTTGGTCAGGAAGAGGCCCGTCGACTCGAGCACGATCTCGGCGCCGATGTCGCCCCATTTGAGATTGGCGGGATCGCGTTCCTGGGTCAGCCGGATCTTCTTGCCATTGACGACGAGGACGTTGCCTTCGACATTGACCTCGCCCTGGAAGCGCCCATGCACCGAGTCGTATTGCAGCATGTAGGCCAGGTACTCGGGCTCGAGCAGGTCGTTGATGCCGACGATCTCGATGTCGTTCTTGAAGTTCTGCACCGCGGCGCGCAGCACGTTGCGGCCGATGCGGCCGAATCCGTTGATGCCGAGTTTGATAGCCATGTGAATTGCTCCTGAAAGTTAAAAAGAAACCGGGCCGGCCGCTTCAGCGCCGAAGCGCTGCCTCGACCGTGGCAGCGACGTTCTCTGCCGTGAATCCGAAGTGCTTGAACAATGCGCCGGCGGGGGCGGACTCGCCATAGGTGTCGATCCCCACCACGGCCGCCACACCGTACTTCCACCAGCCCGAGGTCACGCCCATCTCGACCGCGATGCGCGGCACCCCGGCGGGCAGCACACGCACCTTGTATCTGGAATCCTGGCGGTCGAACGTGGTGGTCGACGGCATCGACACCACGCGCACCGCGATGCGCTTTTCTGCCAGGAGCCGTTGCGCCTCCAACGCGAGATGCACTTCCGAACCGGTGGCGATGATGACGGCCCGCAGCTTCGAGCTCCCGCGGCCGGCGGCCAGTGGCTCGGCCAGCACGTAGGCCCCCTTGCTGATGTCGCCGAGCTCCTTTTTCGGCGAGTAGGGTAGATTTTGCCGCGATAGCAATAGCGCGGTGGGACGGTCGGCATTCTGCAAGGCGACAGCCCAGGCCACCGCAGTTTCAGCGGTGTCGCCCGGACGCCAGACGTCGAGGTTCGGGATCAGCCGCAGCGACGCCGCATGCTCGATCGACTGGTGCGTCGGCCCGTCTTCACCCAGGCCGATCGAGTCGTGCGTGAAGACGTGGATCACGCGCTTCTTCATGAGCGCAGCCATGCGGATGGCGTTGCGGCTGTAGTCGCTGAAGGTGAGGAAGGTTCCGCCGTAGGGAATGAATCCACCGTGCAGGGCCAACCCGTTCATCACGGCGGCCATGCCGAATTCGCGTACGCCGTAGTTGATGTGGCGCCCGATTTGCCCCTCGGGAAACTGCTCGCTCGGCTCGCTGCGCACGACCGCGCTACTCGCTTCGAAGCGCAGCGGCGGTGTGCTCTTGGTGTTGGTAAGGTTGGAGCCCGTCAGGTCGGCACTGCCACCGATCAGCTCGGGCAGCGCCGCGGTGAAGGCTTCGAGCGCCAACTGCGAGGCCTTGCGCGAAGCCACCGTTTCTGCCCTGGTATGGGCGGCAACGACGGTGTCGAACGCGACCTGATGGAAATCCTTCGGCAGGTCGCCCTTCATGCGTCGCGTGAATTCGCCGGCAAGCTCGGGGAACTGCGCCTGATATGCGGCGAAACGCTCGTCCCACTCCGCTTCGAACCGCGCGCCGGCGGCTTTGGCGTCCCAGTCCTGGTACACCTCCGGCGGCACTTCGAAAGGCGGGTAGGGCCAGTGCAGGGCTTCGCGAGTGAGCCCGATCTCGTCGGCACCGAGCGGTTCGCCGTGCGCCTTGGCGGTATTGGCCCGATTCGGGCTGCCCTTGCCGATCTGGGTCTTGCAGATGATGAGTGTGGGACGGTCCTGCACCTGCTTGGCGGCAGCGATGGCGTCGGACACGGTCTTCGCGTCCTGCCCGTCGACCGGTCCGATCACCTGCCAGCCATGGGCCTCGAAGCGCTGCGCGGTGTTGTCGATGAACCAGGGCTTGACGGCGCCGTCGATCGAGATGCCGTTGTCGTCATAGAGCGCGATGAGCTTGCCCAGCTTCCAAGCGCCGGCCAACGAAGCGGCTTCGTGGCTGATGCCTTCCATCAGGCAGCCGTCGCCGAGAAACGCATAGGTGTGGTGGTCGACGATGGTGTGACCGTCGCGATTGAATTCCGCCGCGAGCAGTTTTTCGGCAAGTGCGAAGCCGACGGCATTGGTGATGCCTTGGCCCAGTGGGCCGGTGGTGGTTTCGACGCCCGGCGTGATGCCGGTCTCGGGATGCCCGGCTGTCCGGCTGTGCAGCTGTCGGAAGCGCTTGAGTTCGTCGATCGGCAGGTCGTAGCCGGTCAGGTGCAGCACCGAGTAGATGAGCATCGACGCATGGCCGTTGGACAGCACAAAACGATCGCGGTCGAACCAGTGCGGATTGGCCGGGTTGTGACGCAGATGTTCGCCCCACAGCGCGACGGCCATGTCGGCCATGCCCATCGGTGCGCCCGGATGCCCGGAATTCGCAAGTTGAACGGCATCCATCGCCAACGCGCGAATCGCGTTGGCCATCAAGGCTTGGTTGGCCATGGGTTCGGCTTTCTGGGAGGGGCAGGTGGAGAGCGCTGCATTTTAGCGGCCGGCTTCCGGGCCCTCGCGCCTGCATCGGGGCTGATAGAGTCGCGGCCATGCATGGCCTGCACCTCACTGCCGATCTGCGAGATTGCCGATGCGCCACGGCATGGCTCACCGACGCGGAGCAGGTCGGCAGCGCGTGCGTCGAAGCGGCCCGGACCGCGGGGCTTCATGTGGTCGGGCAACTGTTTCACGAATTTCCGGCGACACCCGAAGGCCCGGGCGGCGTGACGGCAGCGGTGCTCCTGGCGGAATCGCATCTGTGCGTGCACACCTGGCCTGAGCGGTGTTGCGTGACGCTCGATGTGTACGTCTGCAACTTCGGCGGCGATCATTCGGCCAAGGCCGCGGCCGTTCTCGAGACGCTGGAGGCGCTGTTCATGCCCGGCGCGGTGCATCGAAACGCGTTGGAGCGCGGCGAGGTGGCAGCCGCTGCCGAGTCGCGATGAGCATCAGGGCGATGATCCTTGCGGCAGGCAGAGGCCAGCGCATGCGCCCGCTGACCGATCGGGTTCCCAAGCCGCTGCTCGACGTGCGAGGCAAGCCTCTGATGGAATGGCCGCTGGATGCGCTGGCCGCCGGCGGGTTCACCGACTGCGTGATCAACACCGACTGGCTGGGCGAGCAGATCGGCCAACGGTACGCAGCGCGTCCTGGAATCAGCTTCTCGCACGAGGGGCAGGATTTCGGCGGTGCGCTGGAGACGGCGGGCGGCATCGTGCGCGCGCTGCCGATGCTGGGTGAGATCTTCTGGGTGGTTGCGGGCGATGTCTTTGCGCCCGATTTCGCTTTCACGCAGGACGCTGTTCGGCGCTTCGCGGCCAGCGGCCACCTGGCTCACTTGTGGCTGGTGGCGAATCCGGCGCACAACCTGAAGGGGGATTTCGGTCTCTCGGCAGAGGGATTGGCCCTGAACTCGGCCCCCGTCATGCACACCTTCTCGACCTACGCGCTCTATCGTGCTGCACTGTTTTCTGCGCCGTACTGCCAGATACCGTGCGGCAACCCGGCCGGCATAAAGCTGGCGCTCGCCCCGCTGCTTCGAGCGGCCATCAAAGACGCCCGAGTCGGCGCCGAGCTGTATGTCGGCGCGTGGACCGACGTAGGCACGCCCGAGAGACTTGCGGCATTGAACGATCCGCTGCGTTGACGGCGCGGCCTCTGCGCTTCGATCAGAACGTTTTCCGCGAGCGACGCAGCGAATAGCGTTCAGCGAGCCGGTCCGTGACGAGTTGCCAAGATCTCGTCACGTGGTCCCTCGCATTGCGTGCCTCATAGGGCGAACGGATCTCGGCGCCGCACTGCCGGGCGCGAATGCTCAGCATGCTTTCGGACAGGCAGCAACGCGCCTTCATGCGCAAGTCGTCGAAATTCTGCGCCGACAATGGGCTCACTTTGTGCCACTGTCGAGCCCACTTGAACCTGCTGCTTCGGGATGGGTCAGCGACATCCTGAATGAGCCACGCGCAGACGAAGTCGACATAGGCCGCGTCGACCGTGTCGCGAAACAAGGCGCGGGCAGGTTCGAAGCTGCCGTGGACGAGCGAATCAAGCAGCGAGTTGTCCGGCGAGAGCGACTGCAGTGACGCCCGCAGCGCGCCGTTCATGGCAAAACAGTAGGTTGCGACCCATTCGAGCAGCGGCCCCAGTGGCGTCATCGTGCTGCGCGGGAAGTTGTTGATCTCGCCGAGCAGCCACGGCGACGCGTGGGGCACCAGGTGCTTGATCTCATGGCCGAAGCGCCGGATGCGGCGTTCACTCCACGCGTGATGCACCGCCACGGTGTCGTTGGTGAAGATCCAGACGTCGGGCTCGGCGGCCTGCTCCATGTATGCCGCAACACCCCGGTCCCAGCCGGAGAATTCACGATTGCTGTTGTCGCCGCCGATCTGTAGTCCGTTGGCCCAACCTGCAAGCTCAGCGGGCTGCGCGGCGCTGGCGTTGTCGACGATGATCAGGCGCGCCTGGTCTGCCGAGCCCACCAGGGTTCGCTCAAGAAGACGAAGAAACCGAAGGGATTGCTGCCTGTACTGCGGTCCGTATTCCAGGTGAACAAAACCGAAAGTTGTCATGGAATGATGGTGGCGGGCATAAGCGCAGTGGATGGTTCTGATGCACTCCCTGCGTCGACCGGGACCGATTGGCCGCATTATCACTGAAGCGGTTGCTTGCACCCCCGGCTGCCCCAAATGAAAGCGGCCCGCTAGAGCGGGCCGCTTCGTCCTGTCGCTTGACTCAGTCAGTCAAGACTCAAGGCACGTTGGAAGTTCGGATCTGGAAGGGTTTGCCTTCAGTGGTGAAGCTGCCTCCGAACTCGATGCCGATGCCGTTGGTGGACTGCACCGGGCAGCCTCCGGGCGGCTGGCACGACCACTGGCCGCCCCGGTCGGAGAAGAATACCGGCCCGTAGCGGTAGTTCGAGACCTTCTTGCCCGCATAGTCGACCACGCTCAGCACGTGGCCCACGTTGGAGAAGTTGTCCGCATCTTCCACTGCGATCGGGTCCACGATGCGCGAGTCCTGCAGCGTCTTCACCACGCTGCCCGAGTTGCCGTCGGCCGAGAACTTCACCCACTGGATCTTGCGGTCCCCGCGCGAGGCCACCAGCACCTGACGGTTCAGCGGCTCGAAGTTCGGATCATCCGGATCGATCTTGGAGGTCGCCAGCGACGTCGGGTTCTTGCCCACCGTCACTCGGCCCTTCTCGACCGTGTCCGCTGCGCTGACCGCGCCGGAGGCTGCGTTGCCCAGGCCGTAGATGCGGATCGAGCCTTGCTCGGTGCCGATCCACGCGCGGTGGATGCTGCCGTACGTAGTCGTCCTCACCGCCGTGGGTCGGTCATCCAGCGTCACCGTCGAGATCACGGTGGGCGTCTGCTGAGGCTTGTTGGCAAAGGTGTAGGGCCACTGGCCGTCGGCCTGTCCGAGGTTGGTGAACTCCGTCGGGCCATTGCTGAAGTACACGTTGTTCACGTAGTCGAACAGGGGCTTCAGGTTGATGAACACCGCCTTCTTCTCCGACTTGGAGATCACCACCGCCACGCCCGCCTTGGCGTAGCGGTCGGCGTTCTGGCCCGAGCCGAAGAAGGTGTTGCGGTTGGCCTGGCTGGTCAGCGGCGAGAAGTTGCGCGCCATGCCCTGGCCGTTGCCCAGCACGGTCTTGAACTGGTCGAAGCCCGTGGTCACCGCGATCTCCGTCGGCGCGTTCATCCCGGGCAGATCGACGTAGCCCAGCAGCTTCATGAACGCGACGTTGCCGGTGTTGGGCAAGCCCGGGTACACCCCGTTCCATTCCTGCCACCAGTCATACCAACCCGAGGAGTTGTACGGGTCGCACCCATTGCACAGCCCCGCCATCGAGATCACCGCCACCTGGCCCTTCAGCGCCGTCGTGTCCCACACCGACACCAGCGCGTATTCGCTGTTGTTGGTGACCGCGATGCCGGTGGGCACCTTGTTCGCGGGCAGCTTGACCGTGGCCTGGTTGTTGGCCGTGTTGCTGCCGGCCGTGCCGATCAGGCCGTTCTGGAAAACCACCAGCCCTTCGGCGCAGAAGCCGGCCCGCCCGCCACAGCGGCCCATCGCCACCGGACCGCCGTTGAGGAGACCGTTCTTCTTGTAGGTGGTCATGTTGTAGTTGTCGCGGCCGGCGCTGCCGTCCCACGCCGCGGCTTCCTGCCAGGGCAGTTGGGGCCGCTGTGCGAAGGTGTTGTGGTCGGTGGCAGAGATCTGCAGGTCGCCCACGCCCACGCGCTTGGTCAGGTCGTCGGGCACGAAGCTGACGTTC
>JAHJOG010000054.1 GCA_018820395.1 Gammaproteobacteria bacterium
CCACACGAATTCTCGGGCGGGCAGCGGCAGCGCATCGGCATCGCCCGCGCATTGGCCGTGCGGCCCGAACTCATCATCGCCGACGAGCCGATCGCCGCGCTCGACGTCAACATCCAGGCGCAGATCATCAACCTGCTGGTCGATCTGCAGGCCGAGATGCATCTCACCTGCCTCTTCATCGCGCACGACCTGGCGGTGGTGCGGCACATCTCCGACCGCATCCTGGTGATGTACCTCGGCGTCATCGTCGAGAGCGGGGCCTCGTTCGAGCTCTTCAACCGGCCCCTGCATCCGTACACCAAGTCGCTGATCTCGGCGATTCCGGTGCACGACCTGCGCACGGCGCGGCCCGATCGCATGGCCTTGCGCGGCGAACCCGCCAGCAGCATGAACCCGCCGTCGGGCTGCCGCTTTCATACCCGCTGCCCGCACGTGCAGCCGATCTGCCGCGAGGTCGTGCCCGAATGGAAAGAGGTGCTGCCGGCGCGCCACGTCGCCTGCCACTTCGCCCTGGAGCTTCAATGACACGCATCCTTCTCACGCATCCGGTGCCCGTGCGGCCGAACTACTTTCCGCAGCCATCGGTCGAAGCGCTCGCGGTGCTCGGCGACCTGAAGACCAACGAGACCGACACCGAATGGACCGTGGACGAGCTGATCGCCCACGCGCGCGATTGCGACATCGTCGTCAACTACCGCGAGACGCCCGCCAGCGCCGAAATTTTCGACGCGCTGCCGTCGCTCAAGGCCTGGGTCCGCGTGGCGGTCGACATCCGCAACATCGACCTGGCGGCGGCGAGCCGCAACGGCGTGCTGGTGACCAACGCGAGCGGCGTCTTCGTGTCGTCCGTCGCCGAATGGACCATCGCCGCGATGATCGACGTGGGCCGGCGTTTCTCCGACGCGATTGCCGCGTACCGCGCGGGCCGCGTGCCGGCGCCGGTGATGGGGCCGGAGCTCAAGGGCGCGACGCTCGGCCTCATCGGCTACGGCCGCATCAGCCGCTACCTGGTCGACCTGGCGCTGGCATTCGGAATGCGGGTGGTGGTTTGCGACCCGCACGCCCGGGTGGAACGCACCGACATCGAGCAAGTGGACATGGACCGATTGCTCGCCGAGGCCGACCACGTGGTCTGCCTCGCGGTCGCCAATGCCGAAACCGAAAACCTGATCGACGCGAGCGTCTTCCGGCGCATGAAGCGCTCGGCCTTCTTCATCAATCCGTCGCGCGGCAACCTCGTCGACGAAAGCGCGTTGCTGGCAGCGCTCGACCAGGGCCTGATCGCCGGCTGCGCACTCGACGTCGGCCGCGCGGACGATCAGATGCCCACGCTCGCCATCGCACGCCACCCGCGCGCGATCGCCACGCCGCACCTGGGCGGCCTCACGCCGTCGCTGCGCGAGCAGTCGGTGGAAGCCGTGGCGCAGGTGGCGGACATCGTCGCCGGGCGCAGGCCCGGCAATGCGCTCAACGCCGAGCATGCGCGAAGGCTGTGGCCATGAACCGCGCACGGCTCCCGGGCGGCGCGTGCGACTGCCACATGCACGTCTTCGACCGGCGCTTCGCACCCTTGCCCGACGCGATGTATCGTGAGGCGACCGCGCAGGACTATCTGGCGCTCGCCGCGCGACTGTGCGTGCAGCGGACGGTGGTCGTGCAGCCCAGCGGCTACGGCTTCGACAGCCGGTGCACGCTCGACGCCGTGGCGGCGCTCGGTGCCGGCGCACGGGCGATCGTCGTCGTCGCGCCGGACACCACCGAGTCGGAGCTGCGCCGCCTGCACGCTGCAGGCGCGCGCGGCGTGCGCTTCATGCTGCTGCGCCCGGGCGGCCTCGGCTGGGAGCAGTTGGCACCGATGGCCGAGGCCGTCGCGCCGCTCGGCTGGCACCTCAACCTGCAGTTCGACGGACGCGAGATGCCGATGCGCCTGGCGGCCCTCCGGGCGCTGCCGGTGGACGTGGTGATCGACCATCTGGGCGCCTTCGTCGGCGGCATCGCGCCGAACGACCCGGCGTTCCGCGCGCTCCTCGAACTGCTCGAGGGCGGCCGGGCCTGGGTCAAGCTGTCGGGCCCCTACACTTATCGGATGTCGGCGGCCGGCCACCCAGACTATCCCGAAGCAGCAACGCTCGCACGCCTTCTCGCCAGCGAATTTCCCGATCGTTGCCTGTGGGCCAGCGACTGGCCGCACGTGTCGGAGCCCGGCCTGCTGCCCGACGACGCGCTGGCCCGCGTGACGCTCGGCTGGATCGACGCCATCGGCGGCTCGGCCGCAATGCAACGCATCGGCGTCGACAACCCTGCGCGCCTCTACGGCTTCGCGCCGGGCGATCTCCTGAACACGAAAGAAACGCCTTGAACACCCCCAAGAAACCCATCGGTCTCGCTCGCGGCCTGACCAATTACGGCGACGCCGACTTCTCGCTCTACCTGCGCCGCACCTTCGCCAAGCAATCGGGGCTGTCGAGCGAAATGCTCAAGCGGCCGGTGGTCGGCATTTCGCAATCGGCCAGCGGCTTCAACCCCTGCCACCGCACCACGCCCGAGCTGGTGGAAGCCATCAAGCGCGGCGTGATCGCGGCGGGCGGGCTGCCGCTCGACTTTCCGAGCATCTCGCTCGGCGAATCGTTCCAGAGCCCGACCTCGATGAAGTTCCGCAACCTCATGTCGATGGACATCGAGGAGATGATCCGCGCGCAACCCATGGACGCGGTGGTGCTGGTCGGCGGCTGCGACAAGAGCGTTCCGGCGCAGCTCATGGGCGCGGCCTCGGCCGACGTTCCGGCCATCCAGCTCGTCGTCGGCCCGATGTTGCCGATGCCCTACCAGGGCGAGCGGCTCGGCGCCTGCACGGACTGCCGTCGCTTCTGGGGCAAGTTCCGCGCGGGCGAAGTCACCGCCGAAGGCATCGACGAGGTCGAAGGCAAGCTCGCCGTCACTGCCGGCACCTGCGGCGTGATGGGCACGGCGAGCACCATGGCCTCGATCGCCGAGACGCTGGGCATGTCGCTGCCCGGCACGGCCGCGATTCCCGCGGTGCATTCCGACCGCATCCGCGCCGCCGAAGCCAGCGGCAAGCGCGCGGCCGAACTCGCGCTCGCGCCCATCCGGCCGAGCGAGATCATCACCG
The DNA here is from genome assembly GCA_018820395.1 of Gammaproteobacteria bacterium. Classification (GTDB taxonomy): domain Bacteria; phylum Pseudomonadota; class Gammaproteobacteria; order Burkholderiales; family Burkholderiaceae_C; genus Variovorax. Next base: position 3,131 of record JAHJOG010000054.1, read on the forward strand.
AGCAGTCGGTGGAGAACGCGCTGCGTGTGCTGCTGGCGATCGGCGGCTCGACCAATGCGCTCATCCATCTCACGGCCATCGCAGGGCGGCGCGGCATCCGCATTCCGCTCGAGCGGCTCAACGAGCTGTCGGACACCACGCCCGTGCTCGTCGACCTCAAGCCCACAGGCCAGCACTACATGTCGGACCTGTTCGCCGCCGGCGGTGTGGGCGCCGTGCTGCGCGAGCTGGCGCCGCTGCTGCACCTGGACTGCATGACCATCACCGGCGAGACGCTGGGCGAGCGGCTGAAGGGCGAATCGACCTGGGTCGACCGAGAGGTGGTGCATGCGATGTCCGACCCGATCCGTCCGCAGGGCGGGCTGGCCGCGCTCTTCGGCACGCTCGCACCCAAGGGCGCGATCATCAAGCGCTCGGCCGCCGACCCGGCGCTCTTCGAACGCACCGGCCGCGCCGTGGTCTTCAGCTCGCTCGAAGACCTGGCCGCGCGCGTCGACGATCCCGATCTGGACGTGAACGCGGACGACTTCATGGTGCTGCAGAATGCCGGCCCGACGAGCGCCGCCGCCATGCCCGAGGCCGGCTACCTGCCGATCCCGCAGAAGCTGCTGCGCGCGGGCGTGAAAGACATGGTGCGCATTTCCGACGCCCGCATGAGCGGCACCGCCTATGGCACGATCGTGCTGCACGTCTCGCCCGAATCCGCGATCGGCGGGCCGCTCGCGCTGGTACGCAACGGCGACCGCATCCGCCTCTCGGTGAGCGAACGCAGGATCGATCTGCTGGTCGACGAGGCCGAACTCGCCGCGCGGCGCGAGGCACTGCCGCCCGCGCCCCCACCACCCACCCGCGGCTATGCCAAGCTGTACCAGGAGACGACGCTGCAGGCCGAAGACGGCTGCGACTTCGACTTCCTGCGGCCGTGAATCCATCGACCCTCCGCCGAGAAAAACCATGAGCGAATCCATGTCCCCCCTGGCGCCCGCCGTCATCGACACCCTGATGGGCGTGAGCACCGCCACCATCACCACCATCCTGCTCAAGAAGGGCCTGCGCAACGTGTGGATCCGCGGCAGCAAGCCGCTGCACGGCGGCAGCCCGCGCAAGGTGGGGCGCGCCTTCACGCTGCGCTTCATCCCGGGCCGCGAAGACCTCGCCACGCCCGCGGCCTGGGCCTCGCCGCGCTCCACGCGCGCCGCCATCGAGAACATGCCCGAAGGCTGCATCGCCGTGGTCGATGCCGGCTTTCACACCGACTCGGGCATCTTCGGCGACATCCTCTGCGCGCGCATGGCCTACCGCGGCGTGGTCGGCCTCGTCACCGACGGCGTGATCCGCGACGTCAACGGCGTGCTGTCGACAAAGCTTCCGGTGTGGTGCCAAGGCACGGCGGCGCCGGCGTCGGCGTCGGGCATGATCTTCGCCAACTGGCAGGAACCGATCGGCTGCGGCGGCGTGGCCATCTACCCGGGCGACATCGTGGTGGCCGACGACGACGGCGCCGTGGTGCTGCCAGAGGCCTTTGTCGACGAGGTGCTCTCGGCCGGGCCGGGCCAGGAGAAGCTGGAGAACTGGATCCTCGAGCAGGTGCAGAAGGGCGCTGAGCTGCCCGGCCTCTATCCCATCAACGACGCCAACCTCGCGCGCTTTCGCGACGAGGCCGGCGGTTGACCGTCCGGCTTTCCGACGACAGCAAGCCGCGCGTGCCGCGGCCCGGCGTGCGCACGGCCACCGTGCGCGACGTCGCCAAGGTGGCGGGCGTGTCGGTGGCGACCGTGTCGCGCGTGCTGAACGGCAAGTCGTCGGTCGCCGAAGAGCTGCGCGAGAAGGTCGAGCGCGCCAGCGCGCAATTGAGCTTCACTCCCCATGCGGCCGCACGCGCTCTGGCGACGCAGCGCTTCTCGACCGTCGGCGCGGTGGTGCCGACGCTCGAGGAGGTGAACTTCTCGCTCGGCGTGAGCGCGCTGCAGCGGCGCCTCAATGCGGCCGGCTACACGCTGCTGCTGGCCAGCTCGAACTACGACGCGCAGGAAGAGATCCGCCAGGTGAGCGCGCTGCTCGCCCACGGCGTGGCCGGCATGATGCTCGTGGGCGCGCGCCATTCCGACGAGGTGTATCGGCTGCTCGCGGCCAAGGGCGTGCCCTTCGTGAACACCTGGGTGCTCGACGACGAACATCCGAGTGTCGGCTTCGACAACTACGCGATCGGACAGGCGCTGGCCAACTACCTGATGGACCTCGGCCATCGCGATTTCGGCGTGATCGCCCAGCAATCGCCGCAGAGCGACCGCGCTGCGAAGCGCGTGGCCGGCATCCGTGCGGCGCTGGCCGCTCGCGGCCTGCCCGAACCGCGCCAGCAGCTGATCGGCGAGTCGCACAAGATCGTCGACGGCCAACTCGCTTTTCAGGCGCTGATGGAAACGCCGCGCCGGCCCACCGCCGTGATCTGCGGCACCGACTCGCTGGCCTTCGGTGCGCTAGTGCAGGCCCAGGCGATGGGCGTGAGCGTGCCGGGCGACGTGTCGATCACCGGCATCAACGACGCGGAGTTCGCCGAACACCTGACGCCGCCGCTCACCACGGTGCGGCTCGAAGCCGGCGTGGTCGGCGCGCGCGCGGCCGACCATCTGCTCGCGCGCATCGGCGGGCAGGCCGTCGCGAATTCCACCCAGATCCCGTTCACGCTGGTCGTGCGCGGAAGCACCGCCGCGCCGCGCCAGCGTGCGTGACGCGCGGACCGAACATCACTTTCAGGAAGGACATCTCATGGACTTGGGAATCACGGGCCGCTGGGCCCTCGTGTGCGGCGCGAGCAAGGGGCTCGGCCGCGGATGCGCGGCTGCGCTGGTGCGCGAAGGCGTCCACGTGGTGATCACCGCGCGCGGCGCCGAGGCGCTCGCCGCCACGGCGGCCGAATTGCGCGCGATGAATCCGGCCGCGCAGGTCGTCGAGGTGGCCGGCGACATCACCACGCCCGCGGGGCGCGCCTCTGCACTCGCCGCCGCACCGCACATCGACATCGTCGTCAACAACGCCGGCGGCCCGCCGCCGGGCGACTTCCGCGACTGGGACCGCGACATCTGGCTCAAGGCGATCGACGCCAACATGCTGACGCCGATCGAACTGATCAAGGCCACCGTCGACGGCATGGCGGAACGCGGCTTCGGCCGCATCGTGAACATCACGTCCGGCGCGGTGAAGGCGCCGATCGATATCCTGGGCTTGAGCAACGGTGCGCGATCGGGCCTGACGGGTTTCGTCGCGGGCGTGGCACGCCAGCCCAAGCTCGCGTCGCGCAACGTCACCATCAACAACCTGCTGCCGGGTCCTTTCGACACCGACCGGCTGCGCGGCACGATGGCCGGCGCGGCGCAGAAGTCGGGCCAGACGATCGAAGCGACCATGGAAGCCCGGCGCCGCCAGAACCCGTCGCACCGCTTCGGCACCCCGGACGAGTTCGGCGCCATGTGCGCTTTCCTGTGCAGCGCGCATGCGGGCTACATGACGGGGCAGAACATTCTTATGGACGGCGGGGCCTATCCCGGCACGTTCTGAGATGCGGATTCAGGGCACCATGGCATCGATGACGATGTCGACGTCGCCGCGCCCGGTTTCGATGCTGCCCGTTTCGCCGTAGACGTCGCCGCTGCGGGACAGGGCTTCGCCGCTTCGCGAGACGCGCGCGCCGACGACCACGCGCGCATGGCCCGACATCCGCAGCGCGCCCGACATCGCATTCGAATCGTCGAGCCGGAATTCCATCGGGAGCACCGATGCGCTGTAGCGCGCGATGGCGAGCGGCATGCGCGGGCCGTTCTCGGCGCGCGCGAACACGAAGAGCGTGTCGCCGGGCCGCACGCTCGCCGCCAGGCTCGGCGAGAGCCGGACCCGACCGGAGACCCAGGCCGACGTGGTGGTCTGGGTCTGCGAATCCGGCAGGGCATCGAGGTTCGCCTGCATGCGCTCCGCGAACGCACCGGGGCTGGCAAGCGTTCGCGCCTTCGACCAGAGGCGGCCCGCTTCGGCGAAGTCCTGCTTTTCGAAAGCGTCGGTGCCGCCCAGCGCGAGCGCCTTGAGGTTGTCCGGAGCGATCCGCAACGCACGCGCGATGAGGCGGCTCGGCTCGCCTTCGGTGCGCCCGCCCTGGCGCATGGCCAGCACGTCGGCCTGGTCGACGAGCAACTGCGCGTCGTCCGGCGCCAGCGCCAGTGCCTGCGCATAGGCGCGGCTCGCATCGTCGAAGCGTTGCAGGCTCGCGTAGGAGCGTGCGAGCAGCGTCCAGCCTGCGGCGTCGGTGCTGCCGGGCGTCTGCGTTGCCATCTTCTGCGCCATCGCATCGAGCATGGCTTCGACCGCCTGGTCCGGCACTTCGGCAGCCGGCGGCGGGCCGGCCGTCGGTCCCAGCCCGGCCGGATTGCCGAGCCAACCGTAGAGGCCGATGGCGGATGCGCAGATCGCCAGCCCGAGGCCGGCGCGGGCCCTCTGAGAAAGCGGCGCAGTCGTTGCGGTCGGTGCAGTCGGCAAGGGGCGACCGGCCGGCTTGTTCCAATTGGCCTGACCGGCCGACATGAGCAACGCGGACGACCCGGCCGACACTGTCGGCGCCCAGGTGGCGTCGATTGCGCTCGGCACCGCCCCGAACGCGACGCGCTGCGACCCGGCGCCAGCCGAGCGGCGCCGACGTCGCAACGCCATGCCCAGGGCGCCCAACACGCCCGCGAGGATGGCGAAGGGGCCGACCCACAGCAGCAAGGTCGTCGCGCTCAGCCGCGGCTTCATGAGCACGAACTCGCCGTAGCGCGCGACCATGTAGTCGCGCACCTCGTCCGGCGTCTTGTCCTGCGACAACATCTTGCGCACCTGCCCCCGCAGGTCGACCGCGAGTTCCGACTGCGAGGCCGCGATGCTTTCGTTCTGGCACACCAGGCAGCGCAGGCCCTGCGCGACTTCCATGGTGCGGGCTTCGAGCGCGGCGTCGGCGGCGAGCGGTGTCGCCTCGGCCGACCGGGCCGCGGCCGGCACCGCCAGGGCGGCGGCCAGCACGCAGGCAGCGACGAGACGGCTAGCCATTGAGCTTCCGGATCAGCGGCAGCAGCGTGTCGCGCCACGCTTCGGGCGTGAGGGGGCCGGTCAGCTTGTGCCGCACGATGCCTTGCTTGTCGATGAGAAAGGTCTCGGGCACGCCGTACACGCCGAAGTCGATCCCCACGCGACCGTCGATGTCCGAGAGCGAAGCCACGTAGGGGTTGCCGAAGCGCGCCAGCCACTGCGAGGCGTCGCCGCGCCGGTCCTTGTAGTTGAGCCCGTAGATCGGTACCGCGCCGCTCTGCGATGCCGCGAGCACCACTTCGTGTTCCTGCCGGCAGGCGACACACCACGAGGCCCACACGTTCAGCAGCCAGACCTGCCCGCGCAAGTCCTGCGGCGACAGGGTCTGTTCCGGCGTGCCGATCAGCGGCAGGCGAAACGAGGGCGCCGGCTTGCCGATCAGCGGCGAGGGCACTTCGCTCGGCCGCAGCCCGAGGCCCGCCGCCAGCATGACGAGCAGGCCGCCGAAGAGCAGCAGGGGCCACCATGAGCGCTTCATGCGGTGGGCACCTCGCTGCCGGGGCGGGCGACGTGGCCGAGCGGAGCGGGCGCGGGCGCCCGTGCGCGTCGCGCGGCGCGGTAGCGGCGGTCGGCGACGGCCAGCAGGCCGCCGCCCGCCATCAGCAGGCAACCGGCCCAGATCCACGCCACGAAGGGCTTGTCGTGCAGCCGAACGCTCCACGCCGCCGGGCCGAGCGGTTCGCCCAGCGACACGTAGATGTCGCCCGTGAACCGATGGAAGATGGCCGTCTCGGTCAGCGGCGTGCCGCTCGCGGTGTAGAGGCGGCGTTCCGGCGCGAGCGTGGCGACCACGCGTTCGCCCTCCAGCACCACCAGCGTTCCGCGCGCGGCCGCGTAGTTGGGGCCGCGGGCCTGGCGCACGCCGTCGAAGCGCACGCGATAGTCACCGAGCGCGACGGTGTCGCCCGGCGCCATCCGCACGTCTTTCTCGACCGAGAAGCCGCCCACCAGCGTCACGCCGAGCACGAACACGGCCAGGCCGAAATGCGCGAGCAACATGCCGTAGTAGCCGCCGGGTTGCGCGTGCAGCCGCGCCAGCGGCCGGCCGGCGGTGCCGCGCAGCCGCTCGCTGAGGTTGACGGCGCAGGTCGCGACGATCCAGGCGGCCAGCATCAGGCCGAGCCCGATCAGCGGCGTCCATCGGCCCAGCACGGCGAGCGCGCCGAGCGTGCCCGCCGCGCTCGCGGCGAAGGCCCAGCGCAGCCGGCGCGCCAGATCGATCCAGCTCGCCTGGCGCCACCGCGCGAGCGGCCCGATGCCCATCAGGAACAACGCCGGCGCCATCAGCGGCACGAACACGGCCTCGAAATAGGGCGGGCCGACGGACAGCTTGCCGAGCCCGAGCGCATCGATCAGCAACGGGTAGAGCGTGCCCAGCATGACCGCGGCGCAGGCCACGGCCAGAAAGACGTTGTTCATGAGCAGCATCGACTCGCGCGACACCGGCGCGAAGCGCGCGCCGCTCGGCCGCGGGGCGCGCCAGGCGAAGAGCGCGAGCGAACCACCGACCACCAGGCCCAGCAGCAGCAGCACGAAGACTCCGCGGCTCGGGTCTGCCGCGAAGGCATGGACCGAGGTGAGCACGCCCGAGCGCACGAGAAAGGTGCCGAGCAGCGACAGCGAGAAGGTGAGGATGGCGAGCAGCGCCGTCCATGCCTTGAAAGTGCCGCGCTTCTCGCTCACCGCGAGCGAGTGCATCAGCGCCGTGCCGGCGAGCCAGGGCATGAGCGACGCGTTCTCGACCGGGTCCCAGAACCACCAGCCGCCCCAGCCGAGCTCGTAGTAGGCCCAGAAGCTCCCGAGCGCGATGCCGCAGGTCATGAAGCACCACGCCAGAACGGTCCATGGGCGCGACCACTTGGCCCATGCCGCGTCGAGCCGCTGGTCGGCGAGCGCCGCGATCGCGAAGGCGAAAGGCACGCTGAATCCGACGTAGCCCAGGTAGAGGAGCGGGGGATGGATCACCATGCCCGGGTCCTGCAGCAAGGGCGTCAGGTCTTGCCCGTCGGCGGCAGCTGGCAGCAGGCGCGTGAACGGGTTGGAAGTAAAGAGCGTGAAGAGCAGCAGGCCGCAACTCACCAGCCCCATCACGCCGAGCGTGCGCTGAATCATCTGTTCGTCAAGCCCGCGCGTGAAGAACGAGAGCGCCAGCGTCCAGGCCGCGAGGATCAGCGTCCAGAGCAGGATCGAGCCCTCGTGACCGCCCCACACTCCCGTGACGCGATACACCACCGGCAGCATCGAATTGGAATGCTGCGCCACGTAGAGCACCGAAAAATCGTTCTGCACGAAGGACGTCGTCAGCGCGGCATAGGCGAGCGCGACGAAGAGGCACTGCGCGCGCGCCACCGGCCTCGCGAGCGAGGTCCATGCCGACACCGTGCGCGTGCGTGCGGTGAGCGTGGCCGCGGCCTGCACCACCGCGAGCACGAGCGCGAGGATGAGCGCGAAGTGGCCGAGCTCGGGGATCATGGCTGCGGGGCGTCTGCGCTGCCGATGCGCGTGGCGCGTGCGCGTTCCAGGGCCTCGGCGGCCTCGGGCGGCATGTAGTTCTCGTCGTGCTTGGCCAGCACCTGGTCGGCATGGAACACGCCGTCGCGGCCGAGCCGGCCTTGCGCCACCACGCCCTTGCCTTCGCGAAACAGATCGGGCAGCAGACCGGTGTAGACCACGGGCACTTCACGCGCCAGGTCGGTCACGACGAAGCGCACCGACAGATCGGCGGCCGAGCGGGTCACGCTGCCTTCGGCGACCAGACCGCCGAGGCGAAAGCCCCGGTCCAGCGGCGCTTCGCGTGCCGCGATCTGCGACGGGCTGAAGAAGAACACCAGGTTGCTCTGGAAGGCATTGAGCACCAGCGCGCTGGCCGTACCGAGCGCCCCCAGCGCAGCGAGGATCGCGAGGCCGCGACGCGTGCGGGCCTTCATCGCAGGCCCCGCGTCATCGCGCGCCGCGCCGCGCCCAGCTGCCGCCACTCGAGCGCGATGACCGCCGCTGTCATGCCGAACGAGCCCCACACGTAGAGGCCGTAACCGCCCATCGCCAGGAATTCGAGCACGCCGTGCCAGTTCATGCCCGGCTCCCGACGGCGGTGCCTTCGGCGGCACGGCCCAGCACGGCGTCGCGCCATGTCGTGTCGCGCTCGCGCAGCAGGATCAAGAGGCGCAGCCGCTTCATCGCCGCCGCGATGCAATAGGCCCAGAACGCGAGCGCCATCAGCAGCAGTCCGGCGAGCATCGGCGCGGCCATGCTCGGCGCTTTCGAGAGCGTGATCGAGGCCCCCTGGTGCAGCGTGTTCCACCAGACCACCGAAAAGTAGATCACCGGCACGTTCACTGCGCCGACCAGGGGCGAGCACCGCGGCCGCGCGGTCGGCGCGACGCTCGTCGTCGATGGCCGCATGCAGCGCCAGGAAGCCGAGGTAGAGAAAAAGCAGGATCAGCTCCGACGTGAGCCGCGCGTCCCACACCCACCAGGCGCCCCAGGTCGGCTTGCCCCACAGGGCGCCGCTCCACAGCGCCAGAAAGGTCATCAGCGCGCCGGTCGGTGCGAGCGAGCGCGCGAGCATGGCGGCCAGCCGACCGTTGAAGGCGAGCCCGATGCCGGCCCAGAACGCCATCGCGACGTAGATCACCATCGACATCCAGGCGGCCGGCACGTGCACGAAGATGATCCGGTAGGCATCGCCCTGCTGCGCGTCGGTGGGCGCGACCACCAGCCCGACCCAGAGCCCCGCGGCGGCGAGCACCACGGCGGCCAGCGCCGACGCTCTCATGAGCGATCCGGCGAGCGGGTAGAAGCGCTGCGGCGCCGCGTAGGCGAACCAGCGGCGCCCTTCGCTGCGCCGGGCGCCGCGCGCGTGCAGCGCCGGGGGAGTGACCGTGCTCGTGTTCATGTCCATTCCTTCTTCATTCCAGCGCGATGCGCAGCGCGGCTGCCGTGGCGATCGGGCCTCCCGCCAGCGACAGGATCAGCAGGGCACCCAGCAACGAGAAATGCGCCGCGGCGCCGGTGCCGCCGTCGGCCGCATCCACCGCCGCGGTGCCGAAGACCAGCACCGGAACGAGCAGCGGCAGCACCAGCAGCGACAGCAGCACGCCCGCGCTGCGCACGCCCACCGTCAGGGCCGCGCCGATGGCGCCCACCAGGCTCAGCACCGGCGTGCCCAGGAGAAGCGAGCCGGCGAGCGCCGCCGTCGCATCGCCGCCCAGGCCGAACTGCAGCGCGAGCAAAGGGGAGACGATCGCGAGCGGCAGCCCCGAGACCAGCCAATGCGCCAGCGCCTTGCCGGCCACCAGCGCGGCCAGCGGGCAGGGCGAAAGAAGCAACTGCTCCAGGGTGCCGTCACGGTGATCGTCGGCGAACAGGCGTCCGAGCGACAGCATCGATGCGAGCAGCGCCGCGACCCACACCACCCCGGGCGCCATGCGTCGCAGCAGCTGCGGCTCGGGGCCGACGGCGAGCGGGAACAGGCTCACCACCAGCACGAAAAAGCAGAGCAGGGCGCCGCTGTCCGCCGGGCGCCGAAAAGACAGGCGCAGGTCGCGCACGACGATCGCGCGCCACGCCACCCCCACGCCCGCTTCTTCCACGGTGGCGGCCGGAAGTGCGATGGCGCTCACAGCGACACCGCCAGTTGCGCCACGGCCGGTGGAAGAGGGTGGTCCTGGTGATCGGTGAGCAGCACGACGCCGCCGCTCGCGACCTGGCTCGCGATCAGCGCCCGCAGCCAGGCAGACGCGCTCGCATCGAGGGCATTGAAGGGCTCGTCCAGCACCCACAGCGACGACGATCGGGCCAGGAGCAACTGCGCGAGCGACACCCGCTTGCGCTGCCCTTGCGAAAGCCGGCGCACCGCCACGTCTTCCTGGCCGCGCAGGCCGCTCGCGGACAGCGCGTCGACCGCGTCCTGCGAAGCCACCGGCCTGCCGGCGAGGCGCGTCGCGGCCAACAGGTTCTCTTCGGCGCTGAGTTCGTCCTTGAGCCCGGCGGCATGGCCGAGGTAGACCAGCTCGCGCGCCATCGCCTCGTTGCGGTGGCCCGCGCGCTGGCCGCGCCAGAGCACCTCGCCATCGGTCGGCATCAACAATCCGCAGACCATTCGCAACAGGCTCGTCTTGCCTGAACCGTTGGCGCCGGACACGTGCAGCGCCCGGCCCGCGGGGACGCGAAGGTTCAGTCCCTCGAACAGGGATCGACCGCCGCGAACGCAGCGCAGGTTGCGCAACTCCAAAGCCGGGATCGCCATGTTGTCAATTTAACCTGACAGTCATACGATGTGCAAGATGTTGACAGTACCCGCTCTGCCAGTCACCTCTTTCGCTTCGCCGGCCGAGCCCGCGCAACCGCCCCGCATGCGGGAGGCGATCGTCATCGGCAGCGGCTTTGGCGGGCTCGCGGCGGCCATCCGGCTGGGTGCCAAGGGCTACCGCGTCACCGTGCTCGAGAAGCTCGACGCGCCCGGCGGCCGCGCCTACGTGCACCGGCAGGACGGCTTCACCTTCGACGCCGGCCCGACCGTGATCACGGCGCCCTTTCTGTTCGAGGAACTCTGGGCCCTTTGCGGACGCCGCATGGCCGACGACATCGACCTGCGGCCGGTCTCGCCCTTCTATCGCATCCGCTTCGACGACGGTACGGTCTTCGACTACAGCGGCGATGCCGAAGCCATGCGCGCCGAAGTCGCCCGCATCGCGCCGGCCGATGTGGCCGGCTACGAGCGCTTCCTGAAGGCCAGCGAAGCCATCTACAAGGTCGGCTTCGAAGAACTCGGCCATCGGCCTTTCGGACGTTGGACCGACATGGCGCGCGTGTTGCCAAGCCTGCTGCGGCTGCAGGGGCACCGCACGGTGCATGGCCTGGCGTCACGCCATGTGCGCGATGCGCGGCTGCGCGTGGTGCTGACGTTCCAGTCCTTGCTGGTCGGAGGCAACCCGTTCTCGACCACGTCGGTGTATTGCCTGATCGCTTTTCTGGAACGTCGCTTCGGCGTTCACTTCGCCATGGGCGGGACCGGGAGCCTGGTGCGCGGCATGGTCAAGCTGATCGAAGGGCAGGGCGGCCGCGTGCGCTGCAACCAGGGCGTGGCGCAGATCACGGTGGAGCGTGGCGCGGCCACCGGCGTGCGCCTGGAAGACGGCAGCGTTCTGCGGGCCGACGTGGTGGTCTCCAACGCGGATTCGGCCTCGACCTACCGCCATCTCGTCGCGCCCGAACACCGCAAGCGCTGGACCGATCGCCGCATCGAGCGCGCCCGCTATTCGATGAGCCTCTTCGTGTGGTACTTCGGCACCCGGCGGCAATATCCGGACGTGGCGCACCACACGATCTCGCTCGGGCCGCGCTACCGCGAGTTGCTGGACGACATCTTCGAGCACAAGCATCTCGCGGACGACTTCAGCCTCTACCTGCATCGGCCCACCGCCACCGATCCGTCGCTCGCACCGCCCGGCTGCGATGCCTTCTACGTGCTGTCGCCCGTGCCGCACCTCGAGAGCGGAACCGACTGGCGCACCCGGGCGGAGCCCTATCGGCTGGCGATCCAGAAGCGCCTGGAAGCCACGCTGCTGCCCGATCTCGGTCGCCAGATCTGCACGTCGCTGATGCTGACCCCGCAGGACTTCCAGGACCGGCTCTCGTCGTTTCGCGGTGCCGCCTTTGGCCTCGAGCCGGTGCTCACGCAGAGCGCGTGGTTCCGCCCGCACAACCGCAGCGAAGAGCTCGACCGCCTCTACCTCGTCGGCGCCGGCACCCATCCCGGCGCCGGCCTGCCCGGCGTTCTTTCGTCGGCCCGCGTTCTCGATTCACTGGTGCCCCATGCAGACTCACTCGCCGCCACACGCTTCGCCTGACCGGCCTGCAACACGCGCCGCACGCGCTATGGCGCAAGACGCGGATGCCAAAGCCCATGCCAGTTCAGATGCCGATGCCGACGCGGCCGATCTTGCCGCTTGCCGACTCGCGCTGCGACACGGCTCGCGCACCTTCCTGGCCGCTTCGCTGATGCTGCCCAAGGCGGTGCGCGAACCGGCCTGCGCGCTCTATGCGTTCTGCCGCATGGCGGACGATGCCGTCGACGGGGGCTACGACCCGACACGCTCCGTCGAACAACTGCGACTCCGCCTGGCGCGCGCGTGCGATCCGTCCGTGGCGCGCGCTTCGCTCGATTCGCCGGCGGATCGCGCGCTGGCTTCAGTGGTGGAACGCTTCGACATTCCCCGCGCCTTGCCCGAGGCCCTGATCGAAGGCTTCGAGTGGGACGCGCAGGGAAGGCGCTACGAAACACTCGACGACCTGCATCACTACGCCGCACGCGTCGCCGGCACGGTGGGCGCCATGATGGCGCTCTTGATGAACACGCGCGAGCCCGCGGCGGTGGCGCGCGCGTGCGAGCTCGGCGTGGCCATGCAGCTGTCGAACATCGCGCGCGACGTGGGCGAAGACGCCGCCATGGGCCGGCTCTACCTGCCGGCAGCTTGGATGCGCGAAGCCGGCATCGACCCCGACGCATGGCTCGCCAAGCCGGTCTTCAGCGCGGCGCTCGCCAGCGTGGTCGCGCGCCTGCTTGCGGCCGCCGACGAGCTCTACGCGCGCGTCGGTGCCGGCGTGGCGGCACTGCCCCTGGGCTGCCGACCGGGAATCAATGCGGCGCGCTTCATGTACGCGGACATCGGCCATGCAGTTCGCCGTGCCGGCCACGACTCGGTGTCGCGCCGTGCGGTGGTGCCGGCGTCGCGCAAGGTGTGGCTGTTGTTGCGGGCGTTGGCGACGCTGCGTCCCTCTGCGGCGGGGGAGGCTTCGGCATTGCCTGCGCTTTCGGCCAACGATTTTCTGGTGGCCGCCGTCGCCGCCACTGCCACACCGATGCCGCCCGATCGCGCCTCGCGCGGCATCGGCGACCGGCTGGTCGGCGTGATCGAACTCTTCGACCGGCTGGAGCGCAAGGACCGCGCCGTGCTGATGCGCCGGCCCACCGGCGCCTGAAGGGCCGGCCGTGAGTTCGGCGCTGATAGTCAGCCTCGAAGTGCTGGGCGTGCTCGGCGTGCTGATCGGGCTCGCCGGCTATGAGATCTACACGCTGCGGCGCGACAGGAAGCGCGATCGCGAACGCGAGAGCAGCGCCCGCTCGGACGAGGCGCCATAGGCGCTGGTCGAGGGCCACGAGCGATTGGCACTGCGTGCGCCGTGCCGGCGCGTCGTCAGGCGCTGTTGAAGGGCCTGACGGGCCGCGATCGATCGGCGATGAGAGCGAGCGGCCGGCGCGCGCTGGCCCCAGAAAAACTCACCTCCAGTTCGCCGCCAACACCGGGTCGAGCGCGCTCCGGTAGTTGCTCGTGAGCGTGGTCTGCCCCGCAGCCGGCGGTGCAAAGCCCGCCATCGCTTCCACCAGGCTCTGCACCTGACTTTCGAGCAATGCCTTGCCATCGCTCGTTCGGAACTGCTCGACGTGATAGGCACTCTCGGTGTACCAGTTGCTCACCGTCATGCGGTCGGACGTGCCGATCACGCTCACTTCGAGGTTGCTGCCCTCCCGGCGGAACCACAGCTGGTCGGCCAGGATGTTGTTGCCGAAGGACAGGACGTCGGCATTGCCGCGCGTGACGTCGTAGTCTTCCAAGGTGTCGCTGCCCGAGCCGCGGCCGAAGAGGTAGGTGTCGTTGCCGAGGCCGCCGCCCAGGTCGTCGTCGCCGGCGCCGCCGTCGAGCGTGTCGTCACCGTTGTCGCCGTAGACGTAATCGTTGTCTGCGCCTCCGCGCACCGCGTCGTTGCCGTCGCCACCGTAGACGTAGTCGGAGCCCGCGCCGCCGTCGAGCGTGTCGTTGCCAGAGCCACCGACCAGGATGTCGAAGCCCCCGTCGCCGTAGATTTGGTCGTCGTCCTCGCCTCCGCGCTCGACGTCGTTGCCTTCGCCGCCGTAGAGGATGTCGGCGCCAGCGCCCCCGTCGAGCGTGTCGTTGCCGTCGCCGCCCTTGAGGGTGTCGTTGCCGGCAAAGCCGTACAGGTCGTCCTTGCCGGCGCCGCCGTCAAGCGCGTCGGCGCCGTCCTCGCCGAAGAGATAGTCGTTGTCGAACCCGCCGCGCAGCACGTCGTTGCCGGTGCCACCATAGAGGTAGTCGATGCCGGCGCCGCCGTCGAGGGTGTTGTTGCCGGACATGCCGAGCAGGACATCGTTGCCGTTGCCGCCGTCGAGGTAGTCGTTGTCCGCGCCGCCGCGGAGCACGTCGTTGCCTTCGCCGCCGTAGAGGTAGTCGGCACCGGCGCCGCCGTCGAGGGAATCGTTGCCGCCCAGGCCATTGAGGTAATCATCTCCTGCCTGGCCTCGAATCGAGTCGGGTCCGATCGTGCCGCTGATGCTGTCGGCTCCCGCGGTGCCTGCGAAGACCTTCTTGGTAAGTGCGGTCACGTCCCAGCTGGTGCCGTCGGAAAAACTGACCTGCTGGATCGGGTTGCTGACGTTGGCCGGGTCGTCGCCATTGAAGAAATAGCCGATGGTCACCTTGTCCGTGGTGCCTGCGATGGACAAGATCAAATCCACCCTAACGCGCGTCGCCACGATCTCGCTGGGTGCGATGCCGGCCTGGAACTTCAGCACGTTGAGCTTGCCCACCGTGGAGTCATTGTCTGCACCGACGATGTCCTGGCCGTTGCCACGGGCGAACAGGTAGGTGTCGTTGCCTGTGCCTCCGTAGAACGTGTCTTTGCCGGCACCGCCATCGAGCGTGTCGGCGCCGGCTTCGCCGTAGAGCAGATCGTTGCCATCGCCTCCGGCCAAGGTGTCGTCACCAGCGCGGCCGAACAGAGTGTCATCGCCAGCCTGGCCGTTGATGGTATCTGCAGCGATCGTGCCGTTGATGCTGTCGGCCCCCGCGGTGCCTGCGGTGCCTGCGAAGACCTTCGTGGTAAGTGCGGTCACGTCCCAGCTGGTGTCGTCGGCGAACCGCACTTGCTGGATCGGGTTGCTGACGTTGGCCGGGTCGTCGCCATTGAAGAAGTAGCTGATGGTCACCCTGTCCGTGGTGCCTGCAATGGACAAGATCAAATCCACCCCAACGCGCGTCGCCACGACGTCGCTGGGTGCGATGCCGGCCTGGAACTTCAGCACGTTGAGCTTGCCAGCCGTGGAGTCATTGTCTGCACCGATGATGTCCTGGCCGTTGCCACGGGCGAACAGGTAGGTGTCGTTACCCGTGCCTCCGTAGAGCGTGTCGTTGCCCGCACCGCCTTCGAGCGTGTCGTTGCCGGCATCGCCATAGAGTCGATCGTAGCCGTCGCCACCGGCCAAGGTGTCGCCGCCGTCGCCGCCGTACAGAAGGTCATCGCCTGCACCGCCATTCAGGAAGTCGTAGTTGCCGTCGCCTGACAGGGTATCGTTACCGGCTCCGCCATCCATTCGGTCATCGTCGGCACCGCCGTTGAAACTGTTGGCACTAGCGTCGCCCAGGTAGATGTCCAACTGTGGCGACCCCGTCGAAGCCGCTTTGGTAAACACGTCCAAATCGACCAACTCCGCACGCAGCGGCGAATCGGTGGGCAGCGCGTCGATCCAGCTGCGCAGGCGATCCAATCCGTTGAAGCCCACTGCCTGCAAAGTGAGCACTGCATAGCGATTGAGATCGACCAGGTCAACCAAGGCCTCACGAAGATTCGCGTTGCGACGCGATTCGAGGTTCGCTGCGAGCGCGCTCGTATCGAACCGAACCCCGTCGTCGGCAATCACGAGTTGGATGCTGTCCAGATAGGGCTGCAATCGTGTCTGCAACGCCAGTTGCCCGTAGATGCCTTCTTTGAGCACACCGTAGCTCTGCTGCAGAAGGGACATCTGTGCGGCGGACGGCGCGATGCTGTAACCGGCACGCACGACCAACGTGACCGAATCGATCGTGCTGGCTGTCTTCGCGGTGCCAACGGTCATGACGGTGCCGCGGGTCCCGTTGCTGAAAAAGCGCTCGCCGTTGAAGACTTCGAGCACGCCCATCATGTTGCGGAACTGTGCTTCGGTCATGCCGGCAGGCAGGCCGCTGATCTTGACGTTGCCGTCCAGCGTCTGTTCGATGCTTTGCATGTAGCCGCTGCTCTTCGCCCACTGCGTGATCAGTTCGTCGAGCACGGCCCGCTGCGCGTCGCGGGTGGTGGCGCTGCTGAAAGCCAGCAAGCGAGCGGCCAACTCCGGGCTCTGGCTCACGGCTTCGCTCAAGTCGCGAGCGCGGCCGGAGCCTTGCATCTGTGGAAGCAACTTCGCTTGCTCGGTGAGCGGGACGGCCAGGCCGAACTCGCGATAGAACGGGTTGTTCTGCAGGTCGATCGCACCGACGCTGCGCTCGGTCGCGACGCCGCCGACCTGGCGTGTGAAGCTGCCGCTGAACGCAACCCGGTTCCCTTCGATGATGCTTCCCGCCTGCTTGCCCCCCGTTGCGTTGAACGCGCTGCCCACAACGCCAATGCGGCTGATGCCCAAGGCATCGAGCGCCAGCAATTCGCCTGCTTCGGAAACACCGTTCTGGTTGGTGTCCTGCCACACCTTGACCTGCGTCCACCCAAAGTCTGCGGCGGTGAATTGGCCGTCGACGTTGGCGTCGAGGTCCTTGAGTGCATCGAAGCCATCGGTGGCCAAGCTCCCGTCCAACTTCAAAGTGTTGTTGCCGAAGACCTCGCGTCCGCTGTCGATGCGGCCGTTGCCGTTGAGATCGCGCACCAGAATGCCGTCGTCGGCGCCCAACCAACCGCTGCTCGTGCGATTGCCGTCGGCGTCGTGGTCGAAGAGCACGGCGCCGGAGGCCCACCGCAGTTCGAGGCCGTCGCCGTCGAGGTCGAGCATCAGGGGGTCGCGGGGGGCGATCCAGGCGCGGGCGATGTCGAACAGGGCGTCCACCAAGCCTCCGATGGAAGGCAGGTAGCGATTCTTGAAGGCGTCGGTCAGCGAATCGAGGAACTTGTCGATCTGCTTCCAGTTCGCCGTGCCCGGCGCGTTGTCCATCCAGCGCTGGGCTCTTTCGGCGATCGACGCGTCAGGTGAAAAGGCATTCCGGCCCATTTCGTTCATCAGCCGGGTGCTTTCCATCAGCGCGTCCCAACCTTCGCCACCGGTGTCGCGAATGCGCTCCCACCTCTCCTCGGCGACCTGCTCGCCCTGGGTTTCTCGGATGATGTCAAAGGGGGTTTTGAGGGTCCAGTTGTCGATGCCGAGGTTGTTGTCGTCGAAGGCTTTGTCGTGGAAAGCTTCGGTCTCTTTGTATGTTAAATCGCGGTCAACAACGCCGCCGGGCCTCTTTGCTAAGTCTTTTAACGTATCGAGATAACCCTTAGCCATGGATTGCCGAATTGCGTCGATTTGAGCAGGAGACATGTCCTTGCAAGTCTCGCTGCCCAGTCCCATGAGCGCGGAGCCGGAAAGATAGTGGAGGGCCGACGTTCCCGCCAAAGTATCTCCCCTCGCCACGCCGGCGGCCCAGCCCGCGTACCTGTAACCCTGCGCATTCAGCGCGTCGTAAAAGTCGCCAACTCGACCTGCATTCAGGATTGCGCCGAACTGATCCAGTTGAGAAGTTGTGAGTGTGTTTGCCATTGTTTTCTCCCTTAAAATACTAAATTAGTTCTTGGCTTCAAACTGAAAAACTAGCGTTTTGCTTTTTGTCTGGATTTCTTGCCAGTAGGGCAACATTCCTCGCCGGTAATTTGCAGTTAGTTCAATCTTGAAATTTGGATTGACGTAGAAGTATTGGGAGCAAGGTGCTGCATCATGATTTACATTGCTGCACTTGATGAGCGTCTCGACCATACCTTCTTTGTTTCGGTAAACGAATATATCTCTGTCTCGCAAATCGTGCAGATAACCATATCCGTGTCGATAATTTCTCAACGACTTGTCTACCGTGTACGGAGAATAAACTTCCAGGCCATACTGCAGATCAGGATTTTTGTTGTACTGAAAACCCTTGTCTTCGTTCATTGCTGCAAAGCTGCGCTCCAAGAACAGCCCATCTCCAAAATACGAACTTGCCGTTACGGTGAAGTCAATCCAAGGCGTCTCGCGCCTTTTATATTTTTGCTGATCGTCCGCTCTTTCTCGAAACGTGGTGACAGCAAATTCCGGGTGCTTGACTTTGAACCCCATGCTTCGAATCCCGCTTTGATGGGTCCGCGGCGGAATGGGGCCATTGCGCTTGTAGCCAATTTCAGGATCACCCTCGTATTCGACACTCATGGCAAATCCCGGTGGAAAGGTCACCGGTAGTCCCCCTAGGTTGCCGACGACGGGCTTCGACGTTGGGGTGAGCGGCATGCCCGGCGGAAGCAGCGGATGCGCTTGGTGCGCTACCGATGCATCAATCAGTGGCGGGCGAGTAAGAACGCGGTAGCCAATCGCCCCTGTGAAAGTGAGTACCAAGGCGGCGATGATGCCGACGGCAACAATACCCGCGCCCGATCTGCGTTTCACCTTCGGCCGCGGCGCCGGTAATTCGGTCACGTACGGTGAATCAGAATCGGAGTTGCGGGTTGACATCGATTATTTGGAAGTTCGGCCATGCAAGGAAGCAGATCGACCTGCTTGGGCATTGCGTCAAGGCGTGCACCTTCGACGTCGATGCGAAAGGAGACAGCGTCATGGGCAAAGGACCATACACGCGGATTTGGGCATTGCCGTCCGGATGAAATCTCTCTTTTTCTCACGAGATTTGCCGATCACTTTTTCGCTGTTCAAGCGGTCGTAGAACTAAGTTCGCCTCCTGGACGAAGGAGGGGCTTGCGTGCGGGGGCGCGGCCCGACAGCCAATTTCCATGAATCGACGCAGCCACCCATCGACGCCATGGCCGCCAGATCGGGGCGCTGCGGCGTCAGTCCCTAACCGCCGCCCGCCAACACCCGCGGCATCCGAAACGGCAGCATCCACTGGCACCACGGCTTCACGAAGCGGTCGAGCGACAAGCTTTCATGCACCGCCATCGCGCGGACGCCGTCCACGGTCGAGTCGATCAGGCTGCGTGCATAGAAGGGCCCGTCCTCGAAGGTGCGGATGGGCGTGACGTCCGTGCCGGCGTCGGCGCGTGTCGCGCGCTGCAGGCGCCATGCGCTCGGTGGCAGCCGCGCGACGGCGGGCGCTTCGATGGAGCGGAGCTGGTCGCCCTGGAACTGCAGCGCGAGCGACAAGTCATTTCCCTGCGTGCGGGCCACGTCGTAGAGCACCACGCTCGATCCGTCGGGCCGTCGGGCGCGCGACCAGTGCCAGTGGGTGAAGTCGGCTTCGAGCGGGCGCTCGCCGAGGTTGGCATCGAGGTAGCCGCTGCCGCGCCAGCGAAGCGCGGGCCGGTCGAAGTCGAGCTCGACGACGGCGTGGGGTGCGATCGGCCACCAGCGGTGGCGTCCGGCGTCGTCGAGCGCGAAAGAGCGGGCCGCGAAGCCGGCGGGCCGCACGCGCACGGTGCCGCGCAGCCGCGCAGGGAAGGGCACCGCGATCTCGTCGATCTCGACGACGAGCGTTGCGCCTTCGGCCGTGTGTTCCCAGCGCATGGCGCTCGGCCCCACCTTCAGCAGATCGGCATCGCGATGCACGGCCGAGCGGCCGCGCTCGGTCATGCTCCATCGGCCGTCGGCGCGGCGGCTTCCGTACAGCGCGACGTTGATGGCGCAGTGGTTCGCGGCGTCGGCCTCGGTCGACCGGCGTCGGGCGCGTGCGTAGTAGGGCGAAAAGACGCTCCCGACGAAGCCGATGATCGTGAGCCCGTGGCGGCCGTCGTCGCTCAGGGCGTCGAGATACCACCAGGCATAGCCCGAGGGAAGCGGCTCGATGTCGAAGCGAGGTCCGCCAGCACGCTCTGCGCGGCCTGGCGTCCCGACAGCGCCGCCATCGGCATGCCCGGCCCAGGGTGCGTGCTGCCCCCCGCCAGATAGAGCCCGGGCAGGCGGCTGCGCGCTCCCGGGCGGCTGAATGATGCCGCCCAGCCGTGCGTCGCCCGCCCGTAGAGCGCTCCGCCCGTGCCGGGGAAGAGCGCCTGAAAATCCGCCGGCGTCGTGAGCAGTTGCTGGGCCGCGGTCGGCTGCAGAGTCAGCCCGCAGTGCGCCATGCGTTCGAATGTCCGTGCCATGCATGTCGATATCTCCTGAGGGTCCAAGGGGCGCAGGTCGGCCAGCGGCGGCGCGTTCACGATGCACAGCAGCCGTTCGGCATCGCCGGGCGGCGGCGCATCGTGGGCGGGGCGGTCCTGCGCGCACAGGTACACGGTCGGCGCTGCCGGCAGCCGTCCTCGCGCGCGGATGTCGTCGAACTCGGCCGCGTAGTCGTCCGAAAAGAAGACCGTGTGGTGCGAAAGCGGAAAGCCTTCCACCCGCGCATGCACGTTGAGCGCCAGCGCCGACAACGAACGCGCGTCGGCGCCCTGGTGCTCGACCGCGGCGGACGCGCCGTGTCCGAGCAGGCCATGCGCCAATGCAGCGCAGTCGCCGTTGAAGACGATGGCGTCCGCCGCGACGACCTCGCCATTGGCCAGGCGAACGCCGGTGGCGCGGCCGTCCCGCACCAGGATGTCGTCGACGTGGCTTCCGTAGCGAAAGACGGCACCGTGCCGTGTGGCCAGCGCTTCGATCTGCTCGGCGAGGCGATGCATGCCGCCGTCCACGAGCCACACGCCTTCCTGCTCGACGTGCGCCACCAGCATCAGCGTGGCCGGTGCGAGCCACGGCGACGAACCGCAATAGGTCGCATAGCGGCCGAAGAGCTGATGCAGCCGCGGGTCGCGAAAGTAGCGGCCCAGTTCCTTCCACAGCGTCGTGAAGGGCGAGATGCGCGCGAGCGCCGGCAGCCCGCGCAGGCCGGCCCGTGCGGCCAGCGACATCGGGCTCGGACGTGAGCTGCGCAGAAAGGGTGCTTCGAGCGCCTGGTAGATGTCGCGGGCGCGCTCGCAGAAGGCGCGGTAGCCGCGGTGTTCCGCCGCACCCGCGAAGCGCCCGATCGCGTCGCCGGAACGTTCGATGTCGGCAAAGAGATCGAGGTGGCCCGTGCGGTCCCATGCGTGGCGCGCGAGGATCTCCGCGGGCTGGAGCTTCAGGCACGCATCCAGCCGGGCTCCGGCGTCCTCGAAAAGTTCCTCGAAGACCCGGCGCATGGTGAACACGGACGGCCCGGCGTCCATGCGCGCACCGCCCACCGACACCTCGCGCACCTTGCCGCCCGGCCGCGGCGCGCGTTCGAGCACGAGCACCTCGATTCCCTGTCGGGAAAGGTCGAGCGCGGTGGCCAATCCACCCATTCCGGCACCGACCACGACGACGCGTCGCGGCCGCATTACCGAAAACCTTTGCATCGTGCTTGTTGACGGCGAATCGACATGTGTCTATTCTACATGACACTTACAACAGACAAGACAAGATGACACTTGCCTTTGATGCCATGAAAGCAATCACGCGGATCGAGCATTCCCTGGCCATGGCGGTGTCTGCCGGCGAGGCGCACGGCGGTCCGCCCAAGCTGGCCGGCGCCGTGCGGCACGCAGTGTTTCCGGGCGGGGCGCGCATTCGGCCTCAGCTGTGTCTGGCGGTGGCATCGGCTTGCGGCGACGACGATCCGCTGCTCTCCGACGCCGTGGCCTGCGCGATCGAGCTTCTGCATTGCGCTTCGCTCGTGCACGACGATCTGCCTTGCTTCGACAACGCGCCGACGCGGCGCGGGCGCGCCTCGGTCCATTACGCCTACGGCCAGAGCCTGGCGGTGCTGGCGGGCGATGCGCTGATCGTGCTGGCCTTCCGCACGTTGGCCGACGGTGCCGTGCGCTCACCCGAGCGGCTCGCCGGCCTGATTGCGATGGTGGCGGCGAGTGCCGGTACGCCTTTCGGCGCGGTCGCGGGCCAGGCGTGGGAATGCGAGCCGAAGGTCAACCTCCAGGACTACCAGCGCGCCAAGACCGGCGCGCTCTTCGCTGCCGCCTGCATGGGCGGGGCGCAGGCGGCGGGCGCCGACCCGGCGCCGTGGCGCGGCTTCGGCGACTGGCTGGGCGAGGCCTACCAGGCGGCCGACGACATCCGCGATGCGATGGGCGAGCCCTTCGTGCTCGGCAAGCCGGCCGGCCGCGACGTCGCGCTGATGCGCCCGAGCGCCGCGACCGAGCTCGGGCTCGAAGGCGCACTCGGCTACTTCGACCAGCTGGTGGGGCAGGCGATCGCGTCCATTCCCGAATGCGCCGGCGCCGAGCGATTGCGCGAGTTGGTGCAGAGCGAGTCGGAGCGGCTGATCCCGGCCGCGTCCACCGCCCATCTGGTGCGCGCAGCCGCTTGAAGCCGGAGCCTCAGATGCACGCCATGCCGGCCCTTCGCGACACCGCTCCGCCTTCGCGGCTCGGCGCGTGGTCAGAGCGATGGTCGGCCTGGCGCGACCGGCTGCTGTCGAGCCCGGCCTTCCGGCGCCGCGCGGCGGCCTTTCCCTTCACGGCGCCCATCGCGCGGCGGAGCGCGAGCCAGCTCTTCGACCTGGTCGCGGGCTTCGTCTATTCGCAGGTACTGCATGCCTGCGTGAAGCTCGACCTTTTCGAGTTGCTCGCCGAAGGTGCGCAGGACGTGCGCACGATCTCGGGCCGGCTCGGCCTGCCGCTGGAATCGACCGAACGGCTGTTGGATGCGGGGGTGGCGCTGCGCCTCTTCGAGCGGCGCGGGCGCGATCGCTACGGGCTCGGGCCGCTCGGCGCGCCCATGGTGGGCAACGACGCGATCGCCGCCATGGTGCGGCATCACGCAGCGCTCTATGCGGACCTGGCCGACCCGGTGGCCTTCCTGCGCGAGCGGCCTGCGCAGACGGCGCTCGGACAGTACTGGCCTTATGCCGACGCCTCGGCGCCAGAAGGCCTCGCAGCCGCCAGCGTGGCCGCCTATTCGGACCTGATGACGGCTTCCCAGCCGCTGGTGGCCGACGAGATCCTCGACGCCTACCCGATCGGCCGGCACCGCGCGCTGCTCGACGTGGGCGGCGGCGAGGGCGCCTTCCTGATCAGCGCCGCGGCCCGCGTGCCGCCTTCGACGAAGCTGATGCTGTTCGACCTGCCCGCCGTGGCGGAGCGCGCGCGCCGTCGCTGCGCGGCGAGCGGGCTCGGCCACCGCATCGATGTGTACGCCGGCAGCTTTCTCGATGACGAACTGCCGGCGGGCGCCGACATCGCGACGCTGGTGCGCGTGGTGCACGACCACGACGACGCCGCGGCGCTGCGCATCCTGCGTGCGGTGCGCCGCGCCCTCGGCACCGACGGCGTGCTGCTGGTCGCCGAGCCGATGGCCCGCACCCGGGGCGCCGAGCGGATGGGCGACGCGTATTTCGGCATCTACCTCTTCGCGATGGGCAGCGGAAAGCCGCGCACGCAGGCGGCGCTCACGGCGCTGCTGCACGAAGCGGGCTTCGATCGCGTGCAGGCGCTGCGCACGCGCATGCCGCTGCAGACCGGGCTGCTCGTTGCCCGCGTGGCGCGCACGACGGAGGCTGCCCCATGAACACGCTCGCCGTCGTCCTCGAACGCCCCGAACATCTGGCGCTCAGCCGGCTCGTCCTCGACGAAGCCACGGATGCCGACGTGGTGGTCGACATCGAATGGAGCGGCATCAGCACCGGCACCGAGCGCCTGCTCTGGTCGGGCCGCATGCCGCAGTTTCCGGGCATGGGCTATCCGCTGGTGCCGGGCTACGAATCGGTGGGGCGCATCCGCAGTGCCGGAGCAACGTCCGGCGCGCAGGTCGGCCAGCGCGTGTTCGTGCCGGGCGCGAAATGCTTCGGAGACGTGAAGGGCTTGTTCGGCGGCGCTGCCGCGACGGTGGTGCTGCCCGGTGCGCGCACGCTGGCCTTCGACGAGGCGCTGGGCGAACAGGGCGTGCTGCTCGCGCTGGCCGCCACGGCCCTGCATGTGAGCGCCTCGGCCGATGGAAGACAACCCGATCTGATCATCGGCCACGGCGTGCTGGGCCGGATGATCGCGCGCATCGCCGTCGCCGCCGGCGCCGCGCCGGTGGTGTGGGAAAAGAACCCCGCGCGCAGCGGCGGCGCCCTCGGCTACGAGGTGGTCGACCCGGGCGCCGATGCGCGGCGCGACTACCGATGCATCTGCGACGTGAGCGGCGACGCCGGTCTGTTGGACACGCTCATCTCACGCCTCGCCCCGCAAGGCGAAGTGGTGCTCGCCGGTTTCTACGACCAGGCCATCAGCTTTGCCTTCGCACCCGCCTTCATGCGCGAGGCGCGCCTGCGCATCGCCTCGCAATGGCAGCCTCAGGACCTGGTGGCCGTGAGGTCCATGGTCGAGTCCGGCCGGCTGTCGCTGGACGGACTCATCACCCATCGCGCCGAGCCGGCCGATGCCGACAACGCCTACCGCACCGCATTCGGCGATCCCGCCTGTCTGAAGATGGTGCTCGACTGGAGAAGCTGCCCATGACGACCGCCCATGTCATCCCCGAAGGCACGCCCGTGCGCTTCATGATGCAGCCTTCGCTGCAAGCCGAGGCCGCGGTGGAGCCCGATGCCGTGGCCACCGCGCCGCCCACCAAGGAAACGCAGATCATCGCGATCTACGGCAAGGGCGGCATCGGCAAGAGCTTCACGCTCGCCAACCTCAGTTACATGATGGCGCAGCAGGGCAAGAAGGTGCTCTTGATCGGCTGCGACCCGAAGAGCGACACCACGTCGTTGCTCTTCGGCGGCCGGGCCTGCCCCACCATCATCGAAACCTCGTCCCGCAAGAAGCTGGCGGGCGAGCCGGTCGCGATCGGCGACGTGTGCTTCAAGCGCGACGGCGTCTACGCGATGGAACTCGGCGGCCCCGAGGTCGGCCGCGGCTGCGGCGGGCGCGGCATCATCCACGGCTTCGAGCTGCTCGAGAAGCTGGGCTTTCACGAGTGGGGCTTCGACTACGTGCTGCTCGACTTCCTCGGCGACGTGGTGTGCGGCGGCTTCGGACTGCCGATCGCGCGCGACATGTGCCAGAAGGTCATCGTCGTGGCGAGCAACGACCTGCAGTCGCTCTACGTCGCCAACAACGTCTGCTCCGCGGTCGAGTATTTCAGGAAGCTCGGCGGCAACGTCGGCGTGGCCGGCATGGTGATCAACCGCGACGACGGCACGGGCGAGGCGGCCACCTTTGCAGAGAAGGCCGGCATCCCGGTGCTGTCGACCATTCCCGCCAACGACGACATCCGCCGCAAGAGCGCCAGCTACGAAATCATCGGGCGCCCCGGCGGCGAATGGGGGCCGATGTTCGAGGAGCTGGCCGCCAACGTCGCCACTTCGCTGCCGATGCGGCCCAGGCCGCTCACGCAGGACCAGCTGCTGGGTCTCTTCGCCGCGTCGGCGGTCGGCCGGGACGTGGTGCTCGAACCCGCCACGCAGTTCGACATGTGCGGGCGCAGCGAAGTGCAGAAGAAGTCGCTCGAAGTCGTCTACGACGAGGCCTGAGGGCACCCCGATGCACGCCACCATTCCCATCGTCGCCCTGAAGGAGCCCGCCGCCATCGAGGGCGACGGCATGGGCTGCCATTCGGGC
>JAHJOG010000055.1 GCA_018820395.1 Gammaproteobacteria bacterium
CGCCTCGAAGTCGATGCCGAAGGCTTCATTGGCGACCACCACGGGGTCGCAGGACCCCAGAAAGTCGTCGCTGCCGCCCTGATACATCAGCGGGTCGGCATAGAAGCTTTCCGGCACTTCGGCATGGCGTGCCTTGCGCACCAGCTCGACGTGGTTGAGAAAGGCCGAACCGTCCGCCCATTGGTAGGCCCGCGGCAGCGGCGCCATGCACTGGGCGGGGTCGAAAGGAAACGCATGGCGCGCGCGGCCGCCGTTCAGCGCGTCGGACAGGTCCTGGAGCTGCGGGCTCATGAAGCCCCAGTCGTCGAGCGCCTGCTGCATCCGCTGGGCGATGCCCGTGGCGAAGTGGGCGGTGGCCAGGTCGCGCGAGACGACGACGAGTTGGCCGTCTCGAGAGCCGTCCTTGAGTGTGGCGAGTTTCATGGGTGCTTGTGGGCGCCTGAAGGGCGCCCCAACTAAACTGGTGAATCGGGCGGGAGGCAGTGTACCGAGAGCGAACTCTTCCGCCGATGCTCGAGCGCCATCTTCCCATGCCCATCATCGATCCGACACCGGATGCCCCGCGACCTCCCTGGAGAGCGTTGGCCGGGCTGACGGCGATCGTGGCCCTTGTGCACGCCGGCTTGCTGTTCCTCACGCCGCTGGCCGAAGGCCCACGGCCATCGCCGCTCGCGAGTACTTTCAGCACGCGGACCATCGTCATCGCGCCACCGGCCGAAAAGCCGACGCCCGCTGCCGGGGCCCCGGCCCCGGCAGCGGCTCCTGCTCCTGCGCGCGCCGTTTCACCGCCGCTACCGGCAAAGGAACCCCGCGCTGCGCCCGACACGCGGCCCAAGCCGCCTCGGCCCGCTCGCGCTCCCCAGCCGGCGACACCGAAGATCGACAAGCCGGCCGCGTCATCCACTCCGCCCGATCCGCCGGCACCGCCGCTGCAGCGGCGC
This sequence comes from Gammaproteobacteria bacterium, assembly GCA_018820395.1. GTDB lineage: Bacteria > Pseudomonadota > Gammaproteobacteria > Burkholderiales > Burkholderiaceae_C > Variovorax. Next base: position 942 of record JAHJOG010000055.1, read on the forward strand.
GACCCGAGCGCGAACACTTCCGCGGACCCAGCGCTCGAGGCCTTGGCGCCGCCGACGCCTGGTGCGCCAGCCGCACCCGGGCTGGACGCAGCAGCCGAGTCGTCCGACCCGCCCGCATCCTCGCCGTCGAGCGGCACCGAGGCGTCGACCGCCACCTCCGCAGGCTCGTCAGGCATGAACCGGGGCAGCGCGTCGGGCCAGCAGGAAGGCACCGCTCCCCTGCAGATCCCGGGCTCCGTGCGACTGTCGTTCGCCGCGACCGGCCAGCAAGGCGCCGCACCGATGTCGGGCGTTTTCGGCGAACTCGTCTGGTTGCAGGACGGTCGCAGCTACGACGCCCAGCTGTCGCTCAAGCTGCTCTTTCGCACCCTGCGCAGTCAGCACAGCTCCGGCGTGATCGGGCCGACCGGCATCGAACCGACGCGCTTTTCGGACAAGCGACGAAGCGAAGTGGCTTCCCACTTCGTGAGGGACCAGGGCAAGGTGCTGTTCAGCAACAACACGCCCAGCGTGCCGCTGTTGCCCGGTGCGCAGGACCGCCTGAGCATCGTGATGCAGATCGGCGCCCTGATGGCGGGTGATCCCGCCCGCTACCCGCCGGGCGGTGCGCTGGCGATCCAGACCGTGGGCGTCGACGATGCAGACATCTGGATCTTCAAGGTGGAAGACGACGAGCCGCTGCATCTACCAGCCGGCGATTTCGTCGCGCGCAGGCTGGTGCGCAACCCGCGCAAGCCCTTCGACGACAAGCTCGAACTGTGGCTGGCGCCGGAACTGGGCTGGCTTCCCGTTCGGATGCGCCAGACGCAGGCCAATGGCGACTTCGCCGATCTGCAGTTGCGGGACCTCAGCCGCTGAGCCGCGGGCCTGCCTGGGTGTACGGCCACGGCCCGCCGGCCTGCCTGCCTACATGAAATCGGTCCTATTGAAACTGGCGCGTTGATTGCTATATGACCATCATGATTTCCATGGACCACCTCACCGGACCCGACATGCAGATGCTTTACGACTCCGACTCCTTCGTCGTCGTGCACGTGCAACCGACCGACAGCGAAGCGCCTGCCACACCCAATCTGCCGGTGCTGGCGCGCCACGGTTTCGAGATCGTCGACAAACGTTCCGGCAAAGAGGTCTACCTCGACGGCTCCTGGGCCGAACTGTTCCAACAGCAGATTGCGGCCTGGCAGCTCAACACGCCCACCCAGGAAGAGGTCGAGGACACGCTCGAAGGCTACGCCGAGCTCGCGCACACCCCTGTTCTGGTCCACTGACGCGACGCAGCCGCGCTCGAGCACGCTGAGTTATCGCTGTACGACGAGCGGGTAGCGCACGCGCGGCCGCTGGCCGGCCTTAAACTTCTGCGCCAGCGCACCGGCACTCACTCGACATCCGATCGAGCCTGGGCGCTCCCCATCCGAGTCGGGCACGAGTTGTCTGCATCCACGCTGTAAGTGAAGAGGGAACCCATGTTCGTAGTCTGTGGCGAGGCTTTGATGGACGTGTTTGCCACCGGTGACACCCCCTCCGGGACGGCACTCGACGCCCGGGTCGGCGGGTCGCCATTCAATACGGCCATCGGACTGGCGCGACTCGGCCAACCGGTCGCTTTCCTGTCGTCGATCTCGCGCGGCTTTCTGGGCGAAAGACTTTTGCAAGCGCTGCAGGCCGAAGGCGTCGACACATGCGCCGTGCAGCGCAGCGACGCCCGCACCACGCTCGGCCTCGTCGGGCTGGATTCCCAGCGAGTGCCTTCGTATTCGTTCTACGGCGAAGGCGGCGCCGACCGGCAGCTGCTTCCCGCCGCGCTCGATGCTCTGCCAGATGGCATCCAGGCAATCCAGTTCGGCTCCTTCGCCATGGTGGTCGAGCCCGTGGCGTCCACGCTATGTGCCCTGGTGGAGCGCGAGCGGGATCATGCGCTCATCGCCTACGACCCCAACATCCGGCTGAATGTCGAACCCGACCTGGCGCCCTGGCGTGACCGGCTCGCCTGGATGCTTTCGCGCGCGCATCTGCTCAAGATCAGCGACGAAGACCTGGCACTGCTGCAACCGGGCGTCGCCGCCTCCGACTTCGCCGCGTCGGCCCTGGAAGCCGGCGTGAAGCTCGTGGTCGTGACGCGCGGCGCGCAGGGCGCAACCGCTTGGACCCGCAGGGCGCAAGCGACGGTTCCAACGCCCCACGTCGAAGTGGTCGATACCGTCGGGGCCGGCGACACCTTCCAGGCGGCGTTGCTGACCTGGCTTGCGGAGCACGACGCGCTCTCCGCGCCAGCGCTCGCGGCGCTGTCGGCTGAAGCCTTGGAGCGTGCGCTCACCTTCGCCGCAGCGGCCGCAGCCATCACCTGCTCGCGGCGCGGTGCCGACCTGCCGCGCCGGGCCGAGCTTCCGGGCTGAAGGCGACACGCGCCCCTGATTCACCTGCGCGACGGTTACCATCCCGCGATGCCCCCACTCTCCTTGCCAGCACGGTTCTGGCCCATCGCCTGCCTGTGCGCGGCCATGCTTGTCGGTTGCGCCTCACCGGCGCCGCGCGCAGGCGATGGTGACGGAGCGGGCCGTGTGGCTGCGCTCCTGCCGGCCGATGCTGTCCTCCTGGGCGAACAGCACGACGCTGCGGAACACCAGGTGATCGAACGCGAAACGGTCGAAGGCCTGGCGCGCCGCGGCAAGCTGGCCGCGCTCGCGATCGAAATGGCCGAGGCCGGCAACAGCGCCGGCCATCTGCCGCGCGATGCCGGCGAAGCCGACGTGAAAACGGCCCTGAGCTGGGACGACCAGGCCTGGCCCTGGAGCGCGTACGGGCCGGTGGTGATGGCCGCCGTGCGCGCAGGCGTGCCGGTGGTGGGCGCCAACCTGCCGCGCGACCACATGAAGGACGCGATGGCCGACGTCTCGCTCGACGCGCAACTCGACGCCGACGCCCTCGCGGCACAGCGCGATGCCGTGCGCACCGGTCACTGCAACCTGCTGCCCGAATCCCAGATCGGGCCGATGACCCGCATCCAGATTGCGCGCGACCGGTCCATGGCCCAGACGATCATCAAGGCGCGCGTTGCCGGCAAGACGGTGCTGCTGGTGAGCGGCGCCGCCCACAGCGCAAAGGTGCTCGGCGTGCCGCGCCACCTGCCGAGCGACATGGCCATCCGCAGCGTGCAGTTGCGGGCGGGCCCGGCGGGGCTCGAACCCGGCAACTTCGACGCCGAATGGGCGACGCCCGCGCTGCCTGAAAAAGACTACTGCGCAGGGCTCAAGCGTTCTTCCTGATCGCGTCGGCCAGCGTGTTGACCAGCGTGTCGATGTGCGACTTCTCGACGATGTACGACGGCGCGATCACCACCACCTCACCCGCCGGCCGCACCAGCGAGCCCTTGTGATAGCAGTCCAGGAAGATGTCGTAGGCCCGCTTTCCCGGTGAGCCCGCGATCGGCGCCAGCTCGACCGCCGCCGCCAGGCCGAGGCTGCGAATGCCCACCACGTTCGGCAGCCCCTTGAAGGTGCTGTGGAAGGCGTCGCCGAGCACCTTGCCCATCTCGCCCGCGCGCGGGAACAGCTGCTCTTTCTCGAACAGGTCGAGCGTTGCGATCGCCGCCGCGCACGCGACCGGATGACCCGAATAGGTGTAGCCGTGAAAGAACTCGACCACGTGCTCCGGGGCTGACGTCTTCATCATCTCGTCGTAGAGCTTGTCGCGGCAGATCACGCCGCCGAGCGGAATCACGCCGTTGGTCACGCACTTGGCGAAATTGAGCATGTCGGGCACCACGCCGAAGTAGTCGGACGCGAAGGCGGTGCCCATGCGGCCGAAGCCCGTGATGACCTCGTCGAAGATCAACAGGATGCCGTGCTGGTCGCAGATCTCGCGCAGCCGCTTCAGGTAGCCCTTGGGCGGCACGTACCAGCCGGCCGAGCCGCCGATCGGCTCCACGATGATCGCGGCCACGTTGCTCGGGTCGTGCAGCGGAAGAATGCGCTGCTCCAGTTCGAGGAGCGGGTCTTCGGCCCACACGGGCTCCTCGTTGTGGATGTAGGCATGGTTCACCGGGTCGTGGATGAAGCGCATGTGGTCCACGCGCGGCAGCAGCGCGGCGCCGAACACCTTGCGATTGGCAGGGATGCCGCCCACCGACATGCCACCGAAGCCGACGCCGTGATAACCCTTCTCCCGGCCGATGAAGATGTTGCGGTGGCCCTCGCCGCGCGAGCGGTGGTAGGCAAGCGCCACCTTCAGCGAAGTGTCGGCGGCTTCGCTGCCGGAATTGCAGAACAGCACCTTGTTGAGATCGCCGGGCGCCATGGTCGCAATCATTTCCGCGGCTTTGAAGGCCTTGTCGTTGCTCACCTGGAACGCGGTCGCATAGTCGAGCGTGTCGAGCTGCTTCTTGATGGCCTCGTTGATCGGCTTGCGGTTGTGCCCGGCGCCCACGCACCACATCGACGAGATCCCGTCGATCACCTTGCGGCCGTCGTGCGTGGTGAACTCCATGCCGTCGGCCGCCACAAAGACGCGGGGGTCCTTCCTGAAATGGCGGTTGGGCGTGAAGGGCAACCACTGGTTGTCCATGTTGAAATCCTGATAGGCCATGAATCACTCCTGAAAGGGGATGCGCAGAAAAGCATTCTGGCACCGCTCGCGGCGGGAGTCCCAGCTGCCTGCGACAATGGCCGCCCTCATGAAACCCGCGTACATCCTCACCCTCTCGTGCCCCGACCGCGTCGGCATCGTCCATGCGGTGTCCGGCTTCCTGCTGGAACAGGGCGGCAACATCGAAGAAGCCGCGCAGTACAACGACCACGGCACAGGCTTGTTCTTCATGCGCGTGCGCTTCGCCTGCGGCGACCACAGCGAAGCCGTGCTGGCCGAACGCATTTCGGTGCTGGCCGGCAACTTCGCCATGCAATGGAAGCTGCATGCCGCGGCCGAGCCGGTGAAGACCGTCATTCTCGTGAGCAAGGAAGGCCACTGCCTCAACGACCTGCTGTTCCGCTGCAAGAGCGGCCTGCTGGCCATCGACGTGCGCGCCATCATCTCCAACCACCGCGACTTCTATCAGCTGGCCGCAAGCTACAACATCCCGTTCCACCACATTCCGGTGACGACCGCCACCAAGGCGCAGGGCGAGGCGCGGCAGTTGGAGATCATCGAGTCCGAAGGCGCCGATCTCGTGGTGCTGGCGCGCTACATGCAGATCCTGAGCAACGGGCTCTGCGAGCGCCTGGCGGGCCGCGCGATCAACATCCACCATTCGTTCCTGCCCAGCTTCAAGGGCGCCAAGCCCTACTACCAGGCGCACGACCGCGGCGTGAAGCTGATCGGCGCGACCGCCCACTACGTCACCGCCGACCTCGACGAAGGTCCGATCATCGAGCAGGACGTCGAGCGCGTCGACCACACCGACACTGTCGACACCCTCACCGCGCGCGGACGCGACACCGAGACCCAGGTGCTGGCCCGCGCCGTCAAGTGGCACAGCGAGCACCGCGTGCTGCTGAACGGGCATCGCACCGTCGTCTTCAGGTAGCAGTGCCATGAACGGCCTGCGCGGCGCTGCCTGGTTGCTGGTGTTCCAGTCGATCGGCGAGTTGCTCTCGCGCGGGTTGTCGCTGCCTTTGCCCGGGCCGGTGCTCGGCCTGCTCCTGCTTCTGGGCGGGCTGCGATTCGCAGCCGTGCGGGAGCCGGTGGCCGAATGCGCCAATTTCCTGCTGGCTCATCTGTCGCTGCTGTTCATTCCGGTCGGCGTCGGCGTGATGACGCACCTGTCGCTGCTCGAACGCTTCGGCGGACGCATGTTGCTGGTCATCGTGCTGTCGACATGGATCGGCTTGGCCGTGACGGCGCTGGTGCTTCGTGTCCCGACACGCCGGCCGAAAAGCGAAGGCCAGTGACATGCCGCGCTTCGTCGAACTCTGGATCTATCTTTCTGCCACGCCGCTCTTCGGGCTCACCGCAACGCTCGTGGTGTACCTGCTCGCGCAAGGCGTCTACACGCGGCTCGGCAGCGCGCCATGGGCCAACCCGGTGCTGTGGTCGGTGGTCGCGCTGGCGTCGGGACTGATTGCCACCGGCGTCGACTATCCGACCTACTTCTCCGGCGCGCAGTTCATTCACTTCCTGCTCGGCCCGGCCGTTGTCGCGCTGGCCTGGCCGCTGTGGCAGCGCCGCGAAGAATTGCGGGCGCGCTTCGGGCGCATTCTGCTGGCTGCATTGCTTGGTGGGTCGGCCGCAGCGGGCTCGGCGGTATTGCTTGCGTGGGCGGTCGGCCTGCCGCACGACGTGGTGCTGTCGCTGGCACCCAAATCGGTGACTGCACCGGTCGCCATGGGCATCTCCGAAAAGATCGGTGGCATCCCCGCGCTGTCGGCGGTGTTTGCCGTGTTGACCGGGATGATCGGTGCGCTGTCCGGCAAGTACCTCTTCGACCTGCTGCGCATCGGCACCGATGCGCCGGGCTATGCGGCGCGCGGCTTCTCGCTCGGCACCGCTGCACACGGCATCGGTGCCGCGCGCGCCCTGCATGTCGACCCGGATGCCGGCGCCTATGCGGGCCTGGCGCTCGGCATGCAGGTCATCCTCGCGGCATTGCTGATGCCGCTGGTCTTTCGCCTGTTCTAGCCGCGGCCCGGATTGTTCGGATGGCGGTCGTTGCGGTTGCGGATGCCATCGTTGTCGCGGTCGCGGTCCATGCGGTTCGGAACGCCGTCACCGTCACGATCCCATCTGCCGCGGGTGTACTCCCAGCGCCCACCACGCTCGCGCCACTCCGGCGCGCGGTAGGCGTAGCCCGGGCGTGCCCGCACGTACTCGCCCCGCACCCACGCATAGCGTCCGCCCCGCCACTCGTAATGGCCCGGCGCCCAGACGTGGCCGCGGCGCGGTGGCGGCACGTGCTCCATGCGCGGCGGCGGCGGTGCCGTGCGGATGACGATCGCGGGTTGCGCCTGTGCGCTGACGGGCACCACTGCCGCGCCCAGCGAAACGATCGTGGTGGCGGCGACAGCCAGGGTGAGAGCTAGTTTTTTCATGGGATGGTCCTCATGAGTTGTTGGAGACTTCATCGTCCCTGCGCCGTGTGAATGCCGTGTAAGTGCGACGCGAAGTCTTGTGTAAAGCTGTGTCGCCGATTTCCGCACTCGCGGACGCCCTATTCGCTCAGCTCACGCAGATCAATGGCCTTCGCCATCGCCTCGTAGCCTGCCGGGCCGGGGTGCAGGTGGTCGCCGCTGTCGTAGCGCGGGTCGAGCGCCGCCGGATCGTCGGCGCTGCGCAGTGCGGCGTCGAAATCCACCACCGCATCCACCGCCTGTTGGCCGCGGATCCACCGGTTCACGGCTTGCCGCTCGGCCTCCTTCTCGGCGCTCCAGTACGCCGCGCCCTTGAAGGGCGTCAGCGTGCCGAGAAGCACGTTGACGCCCGCCTCGCGCGCTTGTGCAAGCAGTTGCTGCAGGCCGTCGATCAACTGCGCCGACGACACCGGAGGAAATCCCGGCACGGCACCGCCGGTCTGGCTGAAGCCGATGTCGTTGACGCCGATCAGCACCAGCACATGCGTGACGCCGCTCTGCCCGAGCGCGTCTCGCGCGAAGCGCTGCAGACCGCTCGGTCCGATGTGCTCGGACAGCAGTCGATTGCCTGCGATGCCGGCGTTCACCACGCCGACCGGGCTGGACCGGCCCGACGCCGCGCGCAGCCTGGCGGCCAGCAGGTCCGGGTACCGCTCGGGACGGGCCGCTGCCGCGTCGACGCCGGCACCGGCCGTGATCGAGTCGCCGAACGCAACGACCACACGGGGCGACTTGCCTCGCACGTCGAAGCCGGTCACGACGTGGTTGCGTTCCACTGGCCGTGCGCCGCGCCACTGCGCACGGCGTACGGCGTTGCCCGGCACCGTCGTCGTCGGCTCCTGCGGCAGGCGGTGCACGGTCTCGGCGGCGGTCGGCTGGTCGAGGTAGAAGCTCACGGCCGCGGCCTGCCCTGCCACGGCATCGAACCGCGCCGCATCGCTCCACACCTCTGCGCCGGGAGCAATGGTCACGGCCCGACGGCCCTTGAAACGCAGCGTCGCGGTGGTCGGTGGCGAGACGGTGTCGCTCGCGGCGTCGGCCACCTTGGCCACTGCCGCCGACGCGATGTGCAGCGGCTTCTTTCCGAACAGGTTCGAGAACCTGACACGAACCTGCCGCCCGCCGAGGCTTGGGCGAAAGCGCTGGCGCAGCGTCTGCTTGTCGAAAACGGGTGGCGGGGGCGACCCGACGGTCGGGCCCATCGGCGCCTCCAGCGCGTCCTGCGGTGCCGCCGCCCAGCTCGCGAACCATCGATGCTCGGGGGCTGCCGCCTGCACAGGGGGTGCCAACAGCGCCGCCATCGCCCCCACGGCGATCGCGGCCAGGAAACTCCATGTCGCTTTCATGCGCAAATGCGCGCAAGTCTACGCAGGCGCGGCGCGCGAAGCGGAGCCAGGGGCTTTGTCGGATGGCCGATGCGCCGCGTCCGAGCGGCGACAGTCCGGCCGGCCTTCCTCGTCCATCTGCGCAGCAGGCGCTAAGGGTTCCCCCTGCCCGCTTCGCGGCGACGCGTCCGGATACTTCGGTCTGCATCGGCCCGATTCATACAAGAGGCAATCCCATGGCAGGCAGGAACGCGCTGTACCCGATCCCCCACCCGACAAAGAAGCCTTTCGTCGGCAACATCCTGTCGATCGGGTCCGACTCGCCGGTGCTCGACATGTGGAAGATCGCGCAGGAACTCGGCGGCATCTACTGGCTCGACATGCCCGGCATGCCGGTGATCGTGGTGTCGTCGGCCGCGCTGGTCGACGAGCTGTGCGACGAAAAGCGCTTCGACAAGAGCACCAAGGGCACGCTGCGCCGGCTGCGGGCGCTCTCGCACGGCCTCTTCACGTCCGACACCCACGAATCGACCTGGTCGAAGCCGCACAACATCCTGCTGGCCAATTTCAGCCAGCGCGCGATGCAGGCCTACCACCCGATGATGCTGGACATCGCCGAGCAGCTCGTCACGAAATGGGAACGACTGAACTTCGACGAAGAGGTCGACGTGGTGCGCGACATGACCGCGCTCACGCTCGACACCATCGGCCTGTGCGGCTTCGGCTACCGCTTCAATTCGTTCTACCGCGAGGGCTTCCATCCCTTCGTCGACGCGATGGTGCGCACGCTCGAAACGGTGCAGAACCGGCGTGGCATCCCGCTCGAGGAGTTGATGCTCAAGAAGGAGCTGGCGCAGCAGCGCAAGGACGTGCGCTACATGCACCGGATGGTCGAGGACATCGTGCGCGAGCGGCGCGAGAGCGGCGCCGACATCGCCGCCAAGCCCGACCTGCTGAGCTACATGATCGCCGGCGTCGACAAGAAGACCGGCGAGCGGCTGGACGACAAGCAGATCCGCGACGAATGCATCGAGTTCCTCATCGCCGGGCACGAGACCACGAGCGGACTGCTGTCCTTCGCGATCTACTTCCTGCTCAACCATCCCGAAGCGATGGCGCGTGCGCAGGCCGAGGTCGACCAGGTGTTCGGCCCCGACCCCTCGGTCAAGCCGAGCTACGCGCAGGTCAACCGCCTGACCTACGTGCTGCAGGTGCTCAAGGAATCGCTGCGCATGTTTCCGACCGCACCGGCGATCGCGATGGCGGCGAGGGACGACACGACCATCGGCGGCCAGTACACGATCAAGAAGCGCAACATGGTCATCCTGCATGCGCTGGCGCTGCACCGCGACAAGTCGGTCTGGGGCGACGACGCGGACCGGTTCAACCCCGACCACTTCAGCCGCGAAGCCGAACGCGATCGGCCGGCCAACGCCTTCAAGCCGTTCGGCAACGGCCGGCGGGCCTGTATCGGGCGCCAGTTTGCGCTGCAGGAAGCCGTGCTCACCCTCGGCATGATCCTGCAGCGCTTCACGCTGGTCGACCACGCCAACTACAAGCTGAAGATCAAGGAAGCGCTGACCATCAAGCCCGAAGGCTTCAGGATCCGGGCGCTCCTGCGCGACCCGGCTTCGCGTTCGCGTTCCGTCTCTCTGCCAGGCCCGGCGGCCGAAAGCAGCCAACCCGGCAACGCGCCCCGGCCGCAAGCCGCGCGGCACGGCACGTCGCTGCTGGTCCTGCAGGGCTCCAACCTCGGCACCGCCGAAGACCTGGCGCGCCAGCTGGCCGAAGCAGGCGAGCTGCGCGGCTTCTCGACCCAGCTTGCCTCGCTCGACGACTATGCCGAGCGCCTGCCCGCGAGCGGCGCGGTGGCGATCGTCTGCGCTTCCTACAACGGCATGGCGCCCGACAACGCAGCCGAGTTCCATCGCTGGCTCGACCAGGCGGACGATGCGCTCAAAGGCGTGCGCTTCGGCGTCTTCGGCTGCGGCAACACCGACTGGGCATCCACCTACCAGGCCGTGCCGCGCCGGCTCGACGAGCGCCTCGAAGCGCTGGGCGCCACGCGCATCGTGGCGCGCGGCGAAGGCGACGCGCGCGAAGACATGGACGGCGCCTTCCAGGACTGGTGCGACGCGCTGTGGCCGGCGCTCGCCGCCGAGTTCGGCATCCAGGAAGCCGATCGCGCCGCCGTGGCCGCGGAGCCGCTCTACACGCTCGAACAATTGCCGCCGCCGCAGGACAACCTGCAGATCCACGCCTCTGGCGCCGTGCCGATGCGGGTCGTCGTCAACCGCGAGTTGCAGCACCCCGCCGCCGATGCCGAAGGCACGCGCTCGACCCGCCACGTCGAACTCGAGCTGCCCGAAGGCGTGCATTACCGCGCGGGAGACCATCTGAGCGTGGTGCCGCGCAACAGCCCCGCCCAGGTGCAGCGTGCCATGGCGCGATTCGGCCTGGAGGCATCGACCTACGTGCGGCTTTCGGCCGCGCCGGGCCGCAAGGCGGCGCTGCCGCTCAACGAAGCGATCGCGGTCGAACGCCTGCTCGGCGATTACGTCGAACTGCAGGACGTCGCCACGCGCAAGCAGATCGCCGTGCTGGCCGCGCACACCCAGTGCCCTGCCACCCGGCCGAAGCTCGACGCGCTGTCGGGCGCCGACGAAGCATCGGCACAGCGCTTTCGCAGCGAGGTGCTGCAAAAGCGCAAGTCGGTGCTCGATCTGCTGGAGGAATTCCCGGCGTGCCAACTGCCCTTCGCGGCTTTCCTCGAAATGCTGTCGCCGCTGTCGCTGCGCTACTACTCGATCTCTTCGTCACCGCAGCTCGACAGCCGCCGCCTGAGCGTCACGGTGGGCGTGGTGGCGGGGCCGGCCCGATCGGGCCTCGGGCGCTTCGAAGGTGTGTGCTCGGGCCACCTCGCTCGCGTCGCGCCGGGCGAGACCGTCCACGCGGTGGTGCGCGAAACCACGGCGGAAGGCTTCCGTCTGCCCGACGACCCGGAGCGCCCGCTGATCATGGTCGGCCCGGGCACCGGCCTCGCGCCCTTTCGCGGATTCCTGCAGGAGCGCGCAGCGCGCGTCGACCAGGGCGTCCCGGCCGGCGAAGCGCTGCTCTTCTTCGGCTGCCGCCATCCCGAACAGGACTTCATCTACGCCGATGAACTGCAGGGCTGGGCCGAACGCAAGGTGGTGCAACTGCACACCGCCTTCTCCCGCGCTGGTGAACGCAAGGTCTACGTGCAGGATCGCATCCGCGAGCAGTCGGCCGACGTGTGGCGCCTGCTCGAACGGGGCGCGGTGGTCTACGTCTGTGGCGACGGATCGCGCATGGAGCCGGACGTGCGGCGTGCGCTGTCGGACATCGCGCGCGAGCACGGCGAAGACGGCGCCGCGTGGCTCGATCGAATGATCGCCGACAAGCGCTACGTGCTCGACGTGTGGGCCGGCGCATGAGGGGCCGGCCTGCCCGAAGCCCTTATTCGGCCCGTTCCGGATCCGGATAACCCAGCGGGCCGAGCCGCCGGCGGTCGAACGGCTTCCACGCGCCTTCGGGCTGCGCGAGGCGGTCGGCCACGGCATACATCACCGCCGGGTGCGCGCCCAGGCCCAGATGGCTGGCGATGACCTCGATGTTCTCGCTGGTCGGCCCGCTTTTCTCGCGGCTGCATCGCCAGGCCACCACGCCGTCGCTGCGGCTGAAGATCGACGTGGTCGGCACCGGCGGCGTCGGCCGGACGAACTTCATGCGGCGCGGGTCTTCGGAGCTCTGGCCGCTGACGCCTTCGTAGACCCGCCAGGCGTTGGTCGCTCGCGCGCTGCCGGTGAAGGGGCTGCCGAGCGTGATGACGCTGCGCACGATCTCCGGACGCGACCAGGCCAAGAGGCGCGCATAGACGCCCCCGAGGCTCCAGCCGATCAGGCTGACCTTGCGGCCGCTTTCGGCATGGAGCGCATCGAGCTTGCGCAGCATGCCGGCCTCGATGCCCTTGCGCGGTCCGAAGTTGCGCCCGAGCCCCCAGCCGTGCGCTTCGTAGCCGCGGCTTTCGAGATAGCGGCGCAAGAGCTTGGTCGAGACGTCGCTGGCCACCAGCCCCGGCAGGACCAGCACCGAATGGCCGTCGCCGCGCGGGGCCATCTGCAGGAGCGGCCACAGCGTGATGGCCGCGCCGGCTTCGAGCAGGGCGCGACCTTCGGCGAGCAGCAGCAGCGGCGAAGGAGCCGCGATGGGTTCGTGGGTGGCGCTCGTCATGGATGCATCCTTTGCTTTCCGCAGTGTCGGTTATCCGAGGTATTTGCCGCGCAGGTAATGGAGGTAAGCCCTCGATTCGCTGGAGACATAGGGAGAAACCAGCGTGAGCGTGTAGAAGGCCGCCATCCCCGCGTCGGCCTCCTTCAGCGCGTCGCGGCCCGGCACCAGGCGCTCGAACGACAGCCAGCAGGTGGTGGTGAAGACGATCTGCAACGCCAGCATCCGGGCGTCCTCGGCCGTCGCCTGGATGACGCCCGTGGCCACCAGCGATTCGCACAGGGCCTGCGCCGCCAGCAGGTTGCGCGCGGTGAGCGCCTGCGCGCGTTGCGCGAGCGTCGGGTATTCACCGCACAGGTAGGCCATGTCGCGGTAGACGAAGCGGTACGCGTCGATGGCCTCGAAGCGCAGGTGCAGGGCGAGCCACAGGTCGTCGATGGCCTGCACCGAGCTGGCCGAATCGTTGAGCAGCGACAGCCTGTCCTCGAAACGGCGAAACAGCCGCTCCACGATCAGCCGCTTGGTCTTGAAGTGGTAGTGCAGGTTGCCCGGACTGATCTCCAGCTCGGCGGCGAGCCGATGCGTCGACACTGCCGCGAGCCCCTGCGCGTTGAACAGCGCCAGGCTGGTCTGCAGGATGCGTTCGCGGGTGTCGGAACCGGCCACGGATGCGGATCTCGGAGTCCGGCTTCAGCGCTTGCGACGGCGGCTGCTGTCGAGACGGTCGAGGTGCTCCAGCAAGAGGCGCATCTGTTCGCGCAGCGCCTGGACTTCTTCGGCGGTCGGCATCCCGAGCCGCTGCAGCGACGTGGCGACCCGCTGGTCGAACACGTCCTCGAACTTGCGGATGCCGAAGCTGTCGAGCCCCGGGAATCCGCGTGCCGCGGGTTTGGCCTTGGCCTTGTCCTTCACGTCCCCCGGCACCGCCGGAGGCGAAATGCCCAGCAGGTTCTCGATCACATGCGTCTGCCGCTTGACCACGTCGTCGCGCACGGTGCCGAGTGCGGCAAGGCCGGCGCGAAGGAGCCCTGGCTTGCCAGGCTGTCCCTCCGCCGGCTTCGGCTTTGCAGCGGGCGCGGCCTTCTGCCCCGCCGGTCTGCGCGCCACCACCTTCGTCGCGGGCGGCGGCTTCGGCGCCGCACTCGCCGCCTTCTTCTTCACGGGGACAGTTTCATTGCGGCGGGTGGCCATGCGTTGCTCCGGTGGGACGTTGCCGAAGAATAGCGGCAAGCCGCCGGGCCGGTCGATCAAGCCTTGCGGACTGCGCGTGCGCGCGAGTTGCGCACGGTGCGGCCGGCAGCGGCCTTGGCGCGGACCTTGACCGTCTTGGCGGCCCTCGCAACCTTCGCGGTGCGCGCAGAGGGCTGCGCGCTCTGGCCGGCCACACGCGATTCGATCTGCTTCGCGCCTTCGGCGATGCGCTCGGCGATCTGCTTCGACAGATGCGCCACGGGCATGTGGATGTCGTTGAGCGTGCCGATCAGCGAGCCGGCCAGCGGCGACTCGACGCGCGCTGCGTAGGCGGCGACGGACTCGATGCCGTTCGTGGTGCCTGCCGCAACGCGGTCCATGGCGTTCACGAGGCGGCTGGTGTCGACATCGAGGCGCTGGGCCAGGAAGCCGTGGACCTTCTGCTGCACGCCGATCAGTCGCGACTGGAGCGCGCCGTCGAGCAGCGGCAGCTCGCGCGCGCCGACGAACGCGGTGTAGCGCGAGGCGGCGCCGCCGAGCAGGCGATGCGCACCGGTGCGGTAGGCGCTGACCAGCGTCCTGCCGGCCTGGTTGTATTGGTCGACGACGTGGACGGCGACGGTGGAGACAGTGGGAGTGGACATGGTGCTTTCCTCGTTGGAAGTGGATGGGTGCCATCTTCTTCGCGAAAGCCTAGGCGTGAAAAACTAGATCCGGCCGAAACTTAGGGCAACTGCCCCAATTTGCCCCACCATCGATTCATGGGCCTCGTTCGGCCCGAGTGGCGCACCTGCGCCTCACGGACTTGCGCGGCTCGGGCCCGCTGCCGAGCCCGGCTCAGGCGTTGACCGACAGGCCCGCCGGACCGGCTTCCATGCGGCCGATGACGCGAGCCGATGCGAAGCCACCGGCCTGGAAGATCGACAGCACGCGGTCGGCCGCGTCGGGGGCGCAACTCACCAGCAGGCCACCCGAGGTCTGCGGGTCGCTCAGCAGGTCTTGCGCCGTCGCCGGAAGCGCCGAATCGAGCTTCACGTCGGCACCATAGCCGGCCCAGTTGCGGCCCGAAGCGCCGGTGACGAAGCCTTCGGCCGCCATGCGTTCGACCTGGTCGAGCAGAGGGACTCGGGCCCAGTCGATCACCGCGCGCAGGCCGGCGCCGCGCGCCATTTCGAGCGTGTGGCCCGCGAGCCCGAAGCCGGTCACGTCGGTGAGCGCATGCACGCCGTCGAGCGCGGCGAGCTCGATGCCGGGCTTGTTGAGCAAGGTGGTGTTGGCGATCAGCTGCGCATAGCCGGCGGCGTCGAGTTGCTCTTTCTTCAAGGCAGCGGAAAGCACACCGACGCCCAGCGGCTTGCCGAGGATGAGCACATCGCCTGCCTTGGCATCCGCGTTGCGCCGCACGCGCTTCGGGTGGACCAGGCCCATCACCACCAGCCCGTAGATCGGCTCGACCGAATCGATGGTGTGGCCGCCCGCGATCGGAATACCGGCTTCGCGGCAGACTTCCTGGCCGCCGCGCACCACTTCGCCGATCACTTCCAGCGGCAACTGGTTGACCGGCATCGCCACCAGCGCCAGCGCCATGATCGGCCGACCGCCCATCGCGTAGACGTCGCTGATGGCATTGGTCGCGGCGATGCGCCCGAAGTCGAAGGGGTCGTCGACGATGGGCATGAAGAAGTCGGTGGTCGCGATCAGCGCCTGCTCGTCGTTGAGCTGGTAGACCGCGGCGTCGTCGGCCGTCTCGATGCCGACCAGAAGTTCCTTGGGAATGATTCCCCCCCCGCTGTTGCGCAGGATCTCGGACAGCACGCCCGGGGCGATCTTGCAGCCGCAGCCACCGCCGTGCGAGAAGCTGGTGAGACGGATTCCCGAATGCGTGGACGAGAGGGGCAGAGAGCGATCGTTCATTGAGGGGCCTTCGTGGTCAGGTCGTTTGTTGGAGCGCGAGCAGGTCGTGCAGCAGTTGCCGCACGTGGTCCCGCTCGGCTTGTGGAGCAAAGAGAGGTTCGCGCAGGGCGCATTGGGCGCGAAGCCGGGATGCAAACGCGGGTTCCGACGCGAAGCGCTGCATCAGGGCCGCGAGCCGGCCGGCATCGCCGGCCGGGAAGTAGCCGTCGTAGTCCTCGCCCAGCAGCCCGACGTTGCCGCCGATGCGGCTGGCGAGCACCGGCACGCCGGATTGCACCGCCTCGATCACGGCTTGAGCGCCGCCCTCCATGCGGCTCATATGCACGAGGGCGCCGGCACGCGCGACCCAGCGCCGCGCCGCTTCGCGCGGCAGGCCGCCGAGCCAGCGGTAGCGACTGCATTCGGCCATCGTGCGGTGGGCCATTGCGCCCAGCGCAGGGTCGAGTTCCTGGCCGATGTGCACCACGCGGATCGTCGAATCCGCAGGCAGCAGGCGCACCGCCGCCATGAGCGTGAGCGGGTCTTTTTCTTCGCGCAGATGGCCCACCGCAACGAGGTCGACATGGCGCGAACGGTCCTGGCGCCGCAGTCGGCTGGCCGACTGCACGATCACGCGCGACTTGGCACGCTGCGCAGGCGAGAGGCGATCGAGGGCATCCGCCTGCAGCACGACCAGATGGCTGGCACACTCGAGCGAATGCTGCGCCTCCCGGTCCTGCTCGATGTCGCGATACACGTCGGTGCCTGTCAGCACCAGCGCGAGCGGTCGACGGGCGCAGGCGTCATGAAAGGCCCGCACCGACTTCGCCGAGCGGCGCGCATGCAGCGCGATCATGGCGTCGCGCGGCTCGCCGTCCCATTCACCAGCCACATCGACCCGCGCCACCCCGGCCAGGAAGCGTGCCCAGCGCGACGCCGTTCGCCAGTTGCCGTTGTTGGCGTCTGCCAACGCGGGCGTGACGATCAGGACGTTCGGCTTGGGCATCGTTCCATTCTGGCAGGTTGGTCGCCCGCCGTGGCACGAAGGACCCTCCATGCCTGAGCCACGCCGCCTGGCCGGCAACGCGCTCGCCGACGCGCTTCGCGACAGCCGCGGCCGCACGCGCGCCTGGACCTTCGACCTGGACGATGCGCAATGGGAGGTGCCGCGACAAGCGGGTGTCAACAAGGTCGCCTGGGAACTCGCGCACCTCGCCTGGTTCGGCGAGTTCTGGATGCTGCGTGGGCCGCATGCGACCGATGCCGATGGCAAGGTCCACGCCGCGCGACCGGCTTCCATCGCAGGCCCGGACGCTCTCTTCGATTCCGCGCGCCTGCCCCACGCGGCGCGCTGGGACGTTCGCCTGCCGACGCGCGACGAACTCGACGCCCGACTCACGGCCCAGCTCGATGCGGCCCTGAGCGCGTTGGCCGACGCCGGCGACGACGACGCGTCGCTGTACTTCCACCGCCTGGCGCTCTTTCACGAAGACATGCACGCCGAAGCCTTCGCATGGCTGCGTGCGACGCTCGGCTACCCCGCGCCAGTGGGTGCCGAGTTGGCGCCCGTCGCACCCGCTGCGCGCCCTGCGACGATCCGCCTCGAAGCAACGCGCTTCGCGCCCGGATGGCGCACGTCCGACAGCGGCTTCGGCTTCGACAACGAAGTGGCGGCGCACGAAGAGGCCATTGCCGCCTTCGAGATCGACGCTGCTCCGGTGACCGCAGGCCGCTTCCTGCGCTTCGTCGAAGCCGGCGGTTACGACCGCCCCGAATACTGGCCCGGCGAGGCCGGCCGCTGGCGCGCCCAGCACTCGCACGGCCATCCGCAACGTTGGCGCCGCTCGCGCGGCGAATGGCAGACGCGCTGGTTCGACCGATGGCTGCCGCTCGACCCCGATCGGCCGGTGATTCACGTGAGTGCGTGGGAGGCCGAGGCCTACGCTCGCTGGGCCGGCCGACGCCTGCCGAGCGCGATCGAGTGGGAATACGCCGCCTCGAGCCGGCCCGACTTCGCCTGGGGCCACAGCGTGTGGGAATGGACATCGAGCGACTTCATTGCCTACCCCGGCTTCGAGCCCGGCCCCTACCGCGACTATTCGGCGCCCTGGTTCGGCGACCACCGCGAACTGCGCGGCGGCGCCTTCGCCACAGAGGCCCGCATGCACGACACGCGCTATCGCAACTTCTTCATGCCCGGGCGCAGCGACGTGTTCTCGGGATTCCGCACCGCGCATCCTTAAACTGCGGCTTTCATTCCAACCTGGCCAGCCGATCATGAAGCGACAGTTCCTCCAATCCACCCTGCTTTCCCTGCTGCTGCTCGCCGCCGGCGTTCCGTCCCATGCGCAGGGCAACGTGCTTCGCGTGTCCGCCATTCCGGACGAAGCGCCGACCGAATTGCAGCGCAAATTCAAGCCGCTGGGCGAATACCTGAAGAAGGCCACGGGGCTCGACGTGCAGTTCACGCCCGTGACCGACTACGCCGCCGTGGTCGAAGGCCTGGCGACCAACAAGATCGACCTGGCCTGGCTGGGCGGCTTCACCTTCGTGCAGGCGCGCTTGCGCACCAACGGCGGCGCCGAGCCGCTCGTTCAACGTGCCGAAGACGCAGTCTTCACCAGCAAGTTCATCGTGCCGACCGACAGCAAGGCGAAGACGCTCGCCGACCTGAAGGGCGGCACCTTCGCCTTCGGCTCGCCCTCTTCCACATCGGGCAGTCTCATGCCGCGCTATTTCCTCATGCAGGCGGGCATCAATCCGGACAAGGACTTCAAAACCGTGGCCTTCTCCGGCGCGCACGACGCGACCGTGGCCTTCGTGGCCTCGGGCCGGGCCGATGCCGGCGCGCTCAATGCGTCGGTTTGGGACAAGCTGGTCGAGCAGAAGAACCCCAATGCCGCCAAGGTTCGCGTGCTGGCCACCACCGCCACCTACTACGACTACAACTGGACCGTGCGCCCCGGCCTCGACCCGGCCGTCAAGGCCAAGCTGAAGGAAGCCTTCCTCAAGCTCGATGCGACCCAGCCCGAGGACAAGGAAGTGCTGGCGCTGCAGCGCGCCACCAAGTTCATCCCGACCCAATCGTCCAACTACGACGGCATCGAATCCGCCGCCAAGTCCGCCGGCCTCATCAAGTGAGGACGGCCTCAAGTTGAGCGATCTCCCCGCGCTGGCCTTCGAGCACGTCGGGCTGGTGCATGCCAACGGGCATCGCGCCCTGCGCGACGTGACCCTGTCGATCGAGCGCGGCGCGCGAGTCGCGATCATCGGGCCGTCGGGAGCCGGCAAGACGACGCTGCTGCGCGTCGCGGCCAGCGCACTGCGAGCCGGCGAAGGCCGCGTGCAGGCGCTCGGCCAGCATCCCTGGCAGCTGTCCGCACGTTCGCTCAAACGCCTGCGCGCCCGCATCGGGCTGATTCATCAGGCGCCGCCGGTGCCGCCGCGGCTTCGCGTGGTCACGGCGGTGCTGGCCGGGCGGCTGGGCGTGTGGTCGGCGCGGCGCGCGCTGATGTCGCTGCTGGTGCCCAGCGATCTGACCGGTGCGCATGCGGCGCTGGCCCGGCTCGATCTGGCCGACCGGCTCTTCGACCGCTGCGACCGGCTGTCGGGCGGCCAGCTTCAGCGGGTCGGCATGGCGCGCGTGCTGTATCAGGCGCCCGAACTCATCCTGGCGGACGAGCCGGTGTCCGCGCTCGACCCGGCGCTGGCCGACTTGGCGGTAGGCGAACTCATCGCCCAGAACCAGCAGACGGGCGCCACGCTGGTCGCCTCGCTGCATGCGGTCGACCTGGCCATGAAATGGTTCGAGCGCATCGTCGGCATGCGCGCGGGCTCGGTGGTATTCGACGCACCCGTCGGCCAGGTGACGCAGGACATGCTGCAGGCGCTCTACGCCACCGAAGGCATGGCGCTGCCGACGCAGGGCGCGGTCGATTGGCAGGCTGCGTCGCGACCCGCACCGGCAAAGAATCCACCCGGGGTCTGCCGATGAGGCTTGCCAATCCGCCGGACGCGCGCGACCCGCTCGCGCGTCGCCGGCTCGGCCTGCTCGTGCTGGCGCTGGTCGTGCTGTGGCCGATGGCGGTGATCGCCGAATTCAAGCCGCAGGCGCTCTGGTCGGCCGCCGGCATGCAGGTGATGGGCGGCTTCCTGGCCGGCTTCGTGCCGCCCGCGCTGTCCGCCGATTTCCTCGGCATGCTGCTGCGCGCGACGCTCGAGACCCTCGCCATCGCGACCGCAGGCATCGCACTGGCTCTGGTGCTGGCGATGCCGCTGGCCTTCGCCATGACCCAGTCGCTGTCGATCTCGCGCATCGGGCCGGGCCGCGGGCGCTGGCGCGGCGAGGCGGTGCGCACATCGGCGCGCGGGGTGCTCATCGTGCTGCGCGCCATTCCGGAGGTGGTGTGGGCGCTGCTGCTGGTACGCGCGCTCGGGCTCGGGCCGGCGGCCGGCGTGCTGGCGCTGGCGATCACCTACGGCGGCATGCTGGGCAAGGTGTACGCCGAGATCCTCGAATCGACGGACACGCGCTCGGCACGCGCGCTGCTCGAAGCCGGCAGCGGGCGGGTCGCCGCGCTTTTCTACGGGCTCTTGCCGGGCGCGACGCAGGAACTCGTCTCCTACACGGTCTATCGCTGGGAATGCGCGGTGCGCGCGTCGGTGGTCATGGGCTTCGTCGGCGCCGGCGGCCTGGGTCAGCTGCTCGATCAGTCGATGAAGATGCTCAACGGCGGCGAAGCCTGCAGCATCCTGATCGTTTTCCTGCTGCTGGTGTTGCTGGCCGATGCCATCAGCGGACTGCTGCGAAGGTGGCTGGCATGAACGACGCCACCCGATCGGACGCCGAAGCCATCGAGCGCCTGCGGGGGGCCGGCCCGTGCCTCACCTGCATCGCCATCGGTGGCGCGGCGGCGGTGGCCGTGGTGGCGAGCTTCGTCTATCTCGGCATCGACTTTCGCGCGCTCTTCGCGCGTGAATCGTTGGGCTCGATGGCGCGCTTTGTTCGGGAGTTCTTTCCGCCCGACGTGTCGTCCGACTTCCTGGCCCGCGCTGCGTGGGGCGCGATCCAGACCCTGGCGGTGTCGGCGCTCGGCACCTTGCTCGCCATGGGGGCCGGCGCCGCGCTGGCGCTGCCGGCCTCGGGCCGATTCGGCATCACGCTGCGGCAACTCGCGCGCTTCCTGCTCAATTTCCTGCGCAGCGTGCCCGAGCTCGTGTGGGCGGTGCTGATGGTGCTGGCCGTCGGCCTCGGGCCCTTCGCCGGCGTGATGGCGCTGGCCCTGCACACCACCGGCGTGCTGGGCCGGCTCTTCGGAGAGACACTGGAAAACGTGCCGCCGCTGCCCGAAGACGCGCTGGCCGAGGCCGGCAGTGGCCCGGTCGCGGCCTTCGCCTACGGGAGTCTTCCGCTCGTTTGGCCGCAATGGCTGGCCTATTCGCTGTACCGTTGGGAAATGAACATTCGCATGGCTGCGATCCTCGGCTTTGTCGGTGCCGGCGGGCTCGGACAGATGCTCTACTTCCACCTCTCGCTGTTCCAGCAGGCGCAGGCGGCCACGGTGATCGGCGCGATGTTCATCCTCGTCTTCATCGTCGACACGGCGAGCAGCCGGCTGCGGCGCGGCCTCGCTCCGGCTTACGCCTAGACCCATCAAGGAGGCCTTGCGCATGACAACCACCATCGAACTCATCGGCGCCCCCACCGACGTGGGCGCGAGCGTGCGCGGCGCCGGCATGGGACCGGATGCGCTGCGCGTCGCCGACCTCGCGGCCACCCTGACGCGGCTCGGCTTCGGCGTGGTCGACAAGGGCAACCTCGCCGGGCCGGCCACGCCATGGACCGAGCCGCTCGGCGGGCTGCGCCATCTCGACGAAGTGATCGCGTGGAACCGGGCCGTCTACCATGCCGTCGACGGCGCGCTGGGCGCCGGCCACCTGCCGATCCTGATGGGCGGCGACCACTGCCTCGGCATCGGCTCGATGAGCGCCGTGGCCTGGCACGCACGCCAGCGCGGCAAGAAGCTGCGCGTGATCTGGCTCGATGCGCACACCGACGTCAACACCGAACTCACCAGCCCCAGCGGCAACATCCACGGCATGCCGGTGGCCTGCCTGCTGGGCCACGGACCTGCCGCGCTCACCGGATGGAGCGGCGAGCGCGCCGCGGTCGGCCCGGAAGCTTTGCGCTTCATCGGCATCCGAAGCGTCGACGCCGACGAAAAAGCCGCCATCCGCGCGCTCGGACTGCAGGTGTTCGACATGCGACACATCGACGAACACGGCATGCGCACCACCATGACCGAGGCGCTGCACGACATCGACGAAGACACCCACCTCCATGTGAGCTTCGACCTCGATTGCCTCGACCCCGACTACGCGCCGGGCGTCGGCACCGGCGTGCGCGGCGGGCCCACGCTGCGCGAAATGCAGCTGTGCATGGAGATGATCGCCGACACCCGCCAGCTCGCCTCGCTCGATGTGATGGAACTGAACCCCGCGCTGGATGTGCGCAACCGCACGGCCGAGGTGGCGGTGGAACTCATCGAAAGCCTGTTCGGCAAATCCACGCTCGTGCGCTGACGGCGCTGTGTGCTGCCCTCAGCGCTCGGCGCTCAAAAGCGACCCGAGTGTGAATTTTTCAGCGCCTCGCATGAGGCACAACGACTTACATTCTTAAGTACTACTTCTTGTTATGGAGCTTGAGATGGACGTCCGAAAGATTGGCTTGCTGGTGGAACAACCCGCCGACGGTTCGTACTACTGGGTCATTCACGAGGACGCACGCAAAGACGGCCGGTTCGAACCCCTGCACCGTGCCGACCGGCCCTTCGCTACCTACTCGGCCGCTTTGGCGCAGGGCTATGGCGTCATGCAGCGCCTGTGCGGCCTGACCGGGCTCCCGTCGTATTCGTCCCGCGGCGGCGCCAACGCCTGAGATCGCTCTCGGGCTGTCTTCGCGGCTTCAGCCGCGCGACGAGGACATCGGGAGTTCCGCCGGCACGGGAGCCGGCGCCGACGCCGGTGCGGAAGCCGGCGCCGGAGCCGGAGCCGCCGCAGAACCGGGCACGGGAGCCGGCACGATGACTGGCTCAATGCTCTGAACAGGCGCTGCGACCGGCACTGCAGCGGGCGCGGCCACAGGCGCTATGGGTAGGGCGGGTGCTGCCACAGGCGTTGCCGCGGGCGACGGCAAAGGCAAAGGCCGGCTCTCGGGCACCACCGCAGGCGGCTCGACCGGAAAGCTCTGCGCGGCATCCGGCACCAGGAAGCGGTCGATGAGCGCGAAGAAACGTTCATAGAAGCGCTCGTCCGTGAGCGTGGCGCTCGCGACCTTCACCAGCGCGTCGTCGCTCGATGAAAAAGGCAGCGACAGCGAACCGATCGCGCCCACGCCCACGCTGGCGGAATTGTTGGTCTTCTTGAGGCTGTAGCGATCCTGCAGCGCGCTCGCAAACGCGACCGTGCGGCGCAAGGCTCCCCTGCTGCCTTCGTCCTCGCGCGCACACACCACGCGCAGTTCCATTTCGACGTGCACCTCGCTCGTCGGCTGAAAGCTCTTGCGTCCTGCGACCAGGTCGTTGTTGGCCGCGGTGACGAGGTAGCCCTGGCTCAGCAGCGCACGCCGCGCCGCCTCGCAGGTCTGCGCCTGCGTGGCGCTGTAGATCCGGGTGTGGGTGGTGGTGGAATCGAACTCTTCGGGGTCGTAGGCCGCCTGGTAGGAAGCCGACTTCGTGGCGCAGCCGCCAGCCGCGATCGCCAGCAGCAGTGCGGCGGAGGATATGAGAAAACGCATACCGCAATGATCCACGAAACCGGCATGCGTTCCCCGACCGAATGCAGTCGCCACCCCGCGGCGACGTTCAGGGATACAGCCCACGCTCCTGGCGGGCCATCAGGATCCGCTCGCAGGCCACCGCGAAAGTGGCGGTCCGCAAGGTGATCTTGTGGCGATCAGCGGTGTCCCAGATCTGGTTGAGAGCATTCATCATGATGCGGTCGAGCCGCACGTTGATCTCGTC
>JAHJOG010000056.1 GCA_018820395.1 Gammaproteobacteria bacterium
AGTGCGGCAAAGACCCAGTCGAACGCGTTACGCCGCGTGAGCCAGCCTTCGTTCAGCGTGAGTGTGGTGGTGTTCATGGCGCAGTCTCTTTTCTCAGGTCAAGCAGCTTGTGCTTCAGGTGCTCGAATTCTCGGTCGCTGTCGATGGTCTTCCGGTTGACCGAAAAAGCCATCGTTGCCGCCGTGCGGTCCTCGCGAGGATCATTGGCCAGCCAGACCCACACCCGTCGTTCGCGCACGTACAGCATGGAAAAAATGCCGACGATCAGCAGCAGGCAGCCAAGATAGACGATGTTCTTGCCCGGTGCACGGGCCACCTGAAAGACACTGGCCTGCACTTGCTTGAAGTTGGTCAGCATCATCGCAACCGGTGCCGGGTAGAAATGCGCGTCGCTGATCGCGAGCACGGCCTGGGTGAGGAAGTTCTGCGTCGTCTCGTCTGCAGCGAGCTCGGGCAGGCCGGCTTGTTCCCGGCTCAGATTGAGGACCTGAAAAAGCACGTCGTTGAGGATCCGCACCAGGACCGAGCCCGCGCGGATGCGCTCGGCTTCAGGCACATTGGCCTCCATGAATTCGGCAATGGCCTGCCAGCCGCCCACGCTGACCGCATCGGACTTGGCACGCTCCGTCCCCGCGAACAGAGCCAGCGCGCGGGCCGCCGTCACACGAAGCTGATCGGCCAACTCCGGGCGCTTGGGATCGACGGCGCGAGCGAGGTAGCGTTCGATCGCCTGCGAACGGATGGCCGGGTCGGCCAGCGCTGCGCGCATGCGGACGAAGCCGTCCATCGAACCCTGGTCGTCCGCCGGCACGCGCAGGAACCTGAAGGGCTGGTCGGGCTGATCGCGCATGCCGAGCAGAAAGACGGGCTGACCATTGCCGGTGTCCACCGGCACCATGTAGTTCTGGTACTCGCGCGCCTGGCCCGAAGCGTCGCGCAGCTTGTAGCCGATGCTCGGCCCGACATTGCGCAAGGTCTTGGGCTTGTCGGTCTTGTTGGCCGCACCGAGCCGCGATTCGAGCTCGCCCCGCAGATCGACCTTGCGCACGTCGGCGCCACTGCCCGAGGACTGTGAATCGAAATTCTCGACGTTGATGATGCGCAGCGCGGTGTATTCGAGCGTCAGGCGCTCGGCGCCGTTGGTGATTTCGGAACTGCCGCCGATCGTTCCCTCGACTTCGAAAGGCTTGGCCGCCGCGGCCATCGGTACCGCCTTGAGCGTCACGCTGGAGCCGCCGTCGTCGAAGCTGGACTGGTAGATTTCCACCCCCTTGTAGCTGGCCGGGTGATTCACCTCGATCCGTGCCGGCACGGCTTCGCCGGTCTCGCGGTCGTGCAGCACGACTTCGCTCGCGAACAGCTTGGGCATGCCCGTGGAGTAATAGTCGACGATGAATTTCTTGAGTTCGATCGAGAAGGGCAGATCTTGCAGCAGCACGCCATCGGACTGGTTCAGGATGGCCACGCTCGACTGCCCACCTTCGGGCACCAGGATGTTCCCGCGAAAGGTCGGGTTGCGCGGCGACAGGCGGTGCTCGGGCGCCACGTCGGCGATCAGTCCGCCACCGTTGTAGACGCTCTTGCCGTTGAACCACGTCTGCGCGCGCACGATCAGGTCACCGTCCAGCAAACCACCGATGCACACCAGCACGATGGCGCCATGCGCCGCGATGTAGCCGAGCTTGTGAGCTCCGCCGGCGCGGGCGGCGACCATCCAGCCTTGTCCTTCGCGATCCTGCAGCTTCACCTTCCATCCGCCACTCGCCAGCAACTGGCCGATGCGCGTGGCGGCCACCGAAGGCGTCTCGTTCAATACGGTCTCGGCGCGCTGCCCGAACGCCTTGAGGCTCTGGGCGCGCACGCTCTCCTTCAGGTTCTTCAGGTCCCTGAAGATATGGGGTGTGTTGCGCGCGATGCACAACGAGGTGCTGATCACCAGAAACGTCAGGATCAGCAGGAACCACCACGCGCTGTAGATCGAGTCGAGCCGCGCCGCGATGAACACGTCTGCCCAGAACGGTCCGAACTGGTTGATGTAGTTGTTGATCGGTTCGTGCTGCTTGAGCACCGTGCCGATGATCGAAGCGATGCAGATGATCGTGAGCAACGCGATCGCGAAGCGCATCGACGAAAAAAGCTCCACTCCAGCGCGGACCGCCTGCGGACCGCGTCTGATTCGAAGGCCATGAGTGGAAACTGACATCTGCGAAGTTGTCCCGAGAAATAACAAAAGGCGGGGATCCCGCCGGATCGGCCCGCCTTCTCTTGGTTGTTGTTGTCGGCGCTTAGTTCAAGCCGAAAAGCCCTGATCAGCGCAAACCGGCGATGTAGTCGGAAACGGCGTCGATTTCACGGTCGGTCATCTTGGCGGCGACGCCCATCATCTGAACGCTGTTGGCGCGGCCGCCCACGCGAAACAACTTGAGCTGGGTCGACAGGTATTCCGCGTGCTGGCCGCCGAGACGCGGGTACTGGGCCGGAATGCCCGCACCGTTGGGGCTGTGGCAACCGGCGCAAGCCGGGATCTGGCGATCGGCCAGGCCGCCGCGGTAGATGCGTTCGCCGAGAGACACCAGATCTTTTTCCTTGGCGAAGCCGGCCTTGATCGGCTTGGACGCGAGGAACCAGGCGACGTCGCGCATTTCCTGGTCGGACAAGGTTGCGGCCATACCGTTCATGACGGCGCTCTTGCGCTTGAGTGACTTGAACTCCTGCAACTGCTTGTACAGGTATTCCGGGTGCTGGTCGGCCAGCTTGGGATTGGCCGCGATGGCCGAGTTGCCGTCGGCGTTGTGGCATGAAGCGCACGCCTTGGCGTTGTAAGCGGCTTCGCCCTTGACCAGATCGGGCTTGGCCGGCTTCGCTGCTGCAGCGGGAGCGGCGGCAGGCTCGTCGGCCGCAAAACTGGCACTGATGCCCGCGCCCAAGGCGGCGGCGAGCAGTAAACGGGCGAACAACTTCATATCGGGGGCTTGGATTTGTGGCGCAAAACCCCGCGATTCTACAATGGCGCCCCATCCCGAAAGCCCAGCCGATGACCACCCCGCCGCGCAAGCCGGCCTCCGGCGCCATGCGCCACACCCCTGTCGTCGATCCCGAAGTCGCGAAGCGCGAACGTTCGGCGCGCGGCTGGTTGCATACGGCGCACTTCCTGACCAGTGCCCCCCAGCTGCAGCATTTGCCCGCTTTCGACCTGCCGGAAATCGCGTTCGTCGGCCGCTCCAACGCGGGCAAGTCGACCGCGATCAACACGCTGACCCAACAGACTCGCCTGGCCTTTGCGTCCAAGACGCCGGGGCGCACCCAGCACATCAACCTGTTCGGCGTCGGCAAGCAGAAGATCGACGACGCCGTGCTGGCCGACCTGCCTGGCTATGGTTACGCCGCGGTGCCGCGCGAAGCCAAGCTGCGTTGGCAACGCGTAATGGGCAACTACCTCATCACGCGCGAAAACCTGCGCGGCGTGGTGTTGCTGTGCGATCCACGGCATGGGCTGACCGAGCTCGACGACATCCTTCTCGAAGTCGTCCGCCCGCGCGTCGAGCAAGGCCTGAAGTTCCTGGTGCTGCTCACCAAGGCCGACAAGCTCACCCGCTCGGACGGCGCCAAGGCGCTGTCCATTGCGCGACTGCAGGCCGGCGGCGGCGAGGTCAAACTGTTCTCGGCGCTGAACCAGCAAGGCGTGGATGAGACGGCCGAACTCTTGTGGCGCTGGGCGCATCCTGAAAGCCCGGTTGGATCCGCACCCGCACCCGCACCCGCACCTGAACCCGACGCCGAGACCGAATCCAAGCCAGGAGACAGCCCATGATCGAAACCTTCGCGCGCACGCTTCCCAGCGGCATCACGCTCAGCTGCAGGGCCACCGGTACGCCGGGCCGTCCGCTCATGGTTTTCCTGCACGGATTTCCGGAGGCCGCCTTCATCTGGGACGAACTGCTCGAACACTTCTGCCAGCCCGAGCACGGTGGCTACCGCTGCTTGGCACCCAATCTGCGCGGCTTCGAAAAATCGAGTTCGCCGCAGGAAGTGTCGGCCTACAAGGCGCACCTCATGGTGCAGGACGTGGCCGAGTTGGCCGCTAGCGAGGTCGAGGGCGGCAGGATCGAAGCGCTGGTCGCGCACGACTGGGGCGGCGCATTCGGCTGGGGCTATGCCAACCAGCATGCTGCCCGGCTCGGCAAGCTGGTCATCATCAATTCCCCGCATCCGGGGACCTTCACTCGCGAGCTGCTGAACAACCCGGCTCAGCAGGCCGCCAGCGCCTACATGAACTTCCTCGCCAAGCCGGGCGCCGAAGCGCTGCTGGCCGCGGACGACTATCGGCGCATGTGGCCGTTCTTCACATTGATGAAAGCCGGACCCGACGGATTCGGCTGGCTGACCGAAGAGGTGAAGGACCAGTACCGCGAGGTCTGGAATGCCGGCCTAACCGGCGCCTGCAATCTCTATCGCGTCACGCCAATGAAGCCCGCCGCGCCGGGCCAGCCTCAGCCCGAGATTCCCCAACTGCCCATCGAGCGCTTTGCCGTCGCCGCCCCGACGCTGGTTCTCTGGGCGCTCGACGATGCCGCCCTGCTTCCGGGCCTGCTCGACGGCTTGGAAGATTACGTGCCTCGGTTGAAGATCACCAAGGTGCCTAGTGCCACCCACTGGATCGTGCACGAGCAGCCGCAGTTCGTGGCGGCCGAGATCGAAGCGTTCCTGAAGTCACCGGGCTGAAACTGCGCGACTGCATCGACCACGCCCACCCGGCTAGTAGACCGACGCCTCGCCCTCGGGCCGTGTCTTGAAGCGGCGATGCACCCAGTAGTACTGCGACGGCATGGCGTCGATGTAGCTCATCAGGCGCTCGTTCATCAGTGCCGTGTCGGCCACCACGTCGTCGCTCGGAAAATCCTTCCAGGCCGGCAGCACCTCGATCTCGTAGCCGCCCTTGGCGAGCTTCGACACCACCGGCACCACCTTGGCCTTGCCCAGCTTGGCAAACCTCGACAGCGACGGCATGGTCGATGCCTGCACGCCGTAGAACGGCACGAACACCGTCTGGTCGCGGCCGAAATCCATGTCGGGCAAGAGGTACAGCAAGCCGCCCTTGCGCAGCCCCGTGATGATCGGCTTGATGCCGTCCACGCGGTTCAGTGCAATCACGTTGCCGAAGCGCTTTCTGCCTTCGCGAATCCATTCGTCCACCAACAGGTTGCGCTGCGTGGTGTAGATGGTCGTAGACGGCCGCGACGTGTGCATGGTCAGGGCCGTGGCGGCCGCATCCAGGCCGTAGAAGTGCGGCGCGAACAGGATCATCGGCTCATGGCCATTGGCGATCTCGTCGATTTCCGCAGCCGCGCCCACCACTTTGAGGCGGCTGGCGACGAGCGCCTCGGGCGCGTGCCAGAGCCAGCTCCGGTCGAGCCAGGACTGCGCCACGAAGACGAAGGTCTCACGCGCCAGCCGGGCCCGTTCGGCGCGGGATCGATCGGGAAAGCACAGCGCCAGATTGGCATCCACGACACGCCGGCGCGGCACCGCGACCACATACAGCACGCGCCCCAGCACCGCGCCGAAGCCGCGCACCAGCGGCAGCGGCACGTGCGCCAGTACCCGCATGAATCCGATGCCGAGGCGCGAGAGCATGCTCATGACGCAACTCCGGCCGCCGCGTCGCCACGGGGATTCTTGTAGCGCGCGTAGTCCCAGACGTACTGCCCGGGCAGGCGGCGAATCAGGCGCTCGATGCCCTCGTTCATCGCCGTGGCGGCTGCTTCCGGGGAAGCTGCAGGATCGGTCAATGCGGTGCCGTCGAAGGGCTCGATGTGGATCGCGTAGCCGGCACCCCGGGGAAGCCGCTCGCACACGCCGAGGAACACGCGCGCGCCGGTGGTCTGCGCGAGCCGTGGCAGCAAGGTCATGGTGTAGGCGGGCCGGCCGAAGAACGGCGCCCACACGCCCTGCCCCGCCGGCGGAACCTGGTCGGGCAGGATGCCGGTGTAGCCGCCCGAGCGCAGCGTGCGCATCAAGCCGCGCACGCCCCCGACATTGGTGGGAAGAGTCTGCAGCCCGAGCCGGTCGCGGGAGCCCGCGATGAGTTTCGCCACCCACTCTTTTCGCGCCGGCCGAAAAAGCGCCGTGATCGGTCCGTAGGTCGTGACGAAGCGCTCGCCCACCGCCTGGCCCAGCGTCTCCCAACTCCCGACATGCGGCGAGACCAGGATCACTCCCTTGCGCTCGGCCAGCGCAGCCTCGAACACGTCGATGCCTTCCCAGCGCCGGATGCACGGCAGCAAGCTTTCGCCCTGAGGGCGCAGCCACAGCCAGGGCAGCTCCGCCACCATCGCGCCCGCCGCCGCGACGGCCGGCCGGTAATCCGCTGGCGAGAAGCCTGCGCTCTCGGCGTTCTGCCTGAACCGCTCCCGGTAGGTGGGCGAAGTCCACCAGATCAGCCAGCCGAGCCACCCGCCGGCCGCATGCATCCAGCGCAACGGCACGCGGGCAAGCAGACGGAACAGAAGGGTCATCGAACAGGAGGGGTAAAAGACAGGACGCGCGCGCAGCGTACAGCGCGGCTCGAATAGAATGCAAATTGTCGCTGAGTTATGGAACTACTTGCAGGGCGACGTTAAACACATCTCTGCTAAAGCGTTCGCCATGACTCCAGTGAGTTGGCAACGCGCCAACTGAAACTTTGGAGATTTCTCGAATGGCGAACGACTTCCTCTTCACTTCCGAATCGGTTTCCGAGGGCCACCCCGACAAGGTTGCCGACCAGATCTCGGACTCGATCCTCGACGCAATCTTCGAACAAGACCCTCGCAGCCGCGTCGCCGCCGAAACCTTGACCAACACCGGCCTGGTCGTGCTGGCCGGCGAGATCACCACCAACGCGCACGTCGACTACATCCAGGTGGCGCGCGACACCATCAAGCGCATCGGCTACGACAACACCGAGTACGGCATCGACTACAAGGGCTGCGCGGTGATGGTCTGCTACGACAAGCAGTCCAACGACATCGCCCAGGGCGTCGACCATGCATCGGACGACCACCTGAACATCGGCGCCGGCGACCAGGGCCTGATGTTCGGCTACGCGTGCGACGAAACGCCCGAGCTGATGCCCGCGCCCATCTACTATGCGCACCGGCTCGTCGAGCGCCAGGCGCAGTTGCGCAAGGACGGCCGCCTGCCCTTCCTGCGGCCCGACGCCAAGAGCCAGGTCACGATGCGCTACGTCGACGGCAAGCCGCACAGCATCGACACCGTGGTGCTCTCCACGCAGCACCACCCCGATCAGAGCGAGACGGCCACCAAGATGAAAGCCTCGTTCAACGAAGCGATCATCGAAGAGATCATCAAGCCGGTGCTGCCGAAAGAATGGTTGAAGGACACCAAGTTCCTCATCAACCCCACCGGCCGTTTCGTCATCGGCGGACCGCAAGGCGACTGCGGGCTCACCGGCCGCAAGATCATCGTCGACACCTACGGCGGAGCCTGCCCCCACGGCGGCGGTGCCTTCTCCGGCAAGGACCCGAGCAAGGTCGACCGCTCGGCCGCCTAT
This sequence comes from Gammaproteobacteria bacterium, assembly GCA_018820395.1. GTDB lineage: Bacteria > Pseudomonadota > Gammaproteobacteria > Burkholderiales > Burkholderiaceae_C > Variovorax. The sequence continues at coordinate 7,553 of JAHJOG010000056.1, forward strand.
GCGGCCCGCTACGTGGCCAAGAACATCGTCGCCGCCGGCCTCGCGCGCCAGTGCCAGATCCAGGTCGCCTACGCGATCGGCGTGGCCCGGCCCATGAACGTGACGGTCTACACCGAAGGCACCGGCGTGATCCCCGACGAGCAGATCGCGGCGCTCGTGCAGGAGCACTTCGACCTGCGCCCCAAGGGCATCATCCAGATGCTCGACCTGCTGCGCCCGATCTACGCCAAGACGGCCGCCTATGGCCACTTCGGCCGCGAGGAGCCCGAGTTCACCTGGGAGAACACCGACAAGGCGTCCGTCCTCAAGGCCGCCGTCGGCCGCTGAGTTTCGGTGTGCCGTCGGCGCACGGCCGGCGCGGCGAATGCCGCCATCGTCTTCGACCCGGAGAGCCATGATGAATTCCGAGCAGAACGATCTCATCACCCGCGTCGGGCCGGGGACTCCGGCAGGCCGGCTGCTGCGGCGCTACTGGCAACCGGTCGCCCTGGTCGAGGAACTGAACGGCCCCCGGCCGCTGAAGCCTGTCGAACTCATGGGGCAGCATTTCGTGCTGTTTCGCGACGAGAGCGGGCGGCTCGGCCTGCTCGACCGTGACTGCCCCCATCGAGGTGCCGACCTGGCCTTCGGCCGGCTGGAAAACGGCGGCCTGCGCTGCGCATTCCATGGCTGGCTGTTCGACGCCACCGGGCAATGCCTCGAAATGCCGGCCGAACCCGCCAAGAGCACCTTCTGCACGCGCGTCCGGCAGAAAGCCTATCCGGTGGTCGAGAAGAGCGGCGTGATCTTCGCCTGCATCGGCGAGGGCACGCCCCCGGCCTTTCCCGACTTCGACTGTTTCGTCGCGCCGGACACCCACACCTTCGCCTTCAAGGGCCTGTTCGAGTGCAACTGGCTGCAGGCGCTCGAAGTAGGCATGGACCCGGCGCACGCCTCGTACCTGCATCGCTTCTTCGAAGACGAAGACACTTCAGGCAGCTATGGCAAGCAGTTTAGAGGCGCCTCGGCCGATTCGGACATGCCCATCACGCGCGTGCTGCGCGAATTCGACCGGCCGGACATCGGTGTGGCGCCGACCGACTTCGGTTTTCGCCTGACCGCGCTGCGGCGGCTTTCGGAATCCAGCACGCACGTCCGCGTGACCAATGTCGTGTTCCCGCAGGCTTTCGTCATCCCGATGAGCGCCGAGATGACGATCTCGCAGTGGCACGTGCCGGTGGACGACACCCACTGCTACTGGTACGCAATCTTCACCAGCTTCACCGGGCCCGTGAACAAAGAGCAGATGCGCGACCAGCGCCTCGAACTCTACGAGCTGCCCGGCTACACCTCGCGCAAGAACAAGCGCAATCACTACGGCTTCAGCGTGGACGAGCAGCTGACCCAGACCTACACCGGCATGGGCAACGACATCAACGTGCACGACCAGTGGGCCGTCGAATCGCAGGGCCCCATCCAGGACCGCACCCGCGAGCATCTGGGCTCGACCGACAAGGGCATCATCGCGTACCGCCGCATGCTGCTGCGCGCCATCGAAAGCTCGCAGGCCGGTGAAGGCGCGCCCATGCTCATCGACGCGGCCCAAGCCGCGGCGCTCACCGGACCCCCGTCGATCGACGGCATCGACACTGCCAACGCGCCCGACGCCTATTGGCAAGCCGCGGACCGCGAGCGTCGACGCCAGTCCGACTGGGCCTCCAAACGACTGGCCGATTGAGCTCAAGGCAACCATGACGCACTTCGTCGATCGGCACGGACTCTGGTCGGACGAGCAGCGAGCGCAGGGCGACGAGCTTGCGCGGCGCTTCGCAAGCGGCGAAGTCGACGTGGTGCGCTTCGTCTTTCCCGACCAGCACGGCCTGCTGCGCGGCAAGACGCTGGTGGCGAGCGAGGCGGTGGGCGCGTTGCGAAGCGGCGTCAACCTCACGTCCACGCTGCTCGCCAAGGACACCTCGCACAAGACCGTCTTCCCGGTGTTCACCGCGGGCGGCGGCTTTGCGGTCGACGGCCTGCAAGGCGGCGCCGATTTCACGCTCGTCGCCGACCCGGCCACTTATCGCCTGCTTCCCTGGGCGCCGCGGACCGGCTGGGTGCTCTGCGATGCCTACATGACGGACGGGCGGCCCTGCCCCTTCGCCACGCGCCGCATCCTGCAGGACGCGGTGCGGCAACTCGACGCCCTCGGCCTGGACTTCATCGCCGGGCTGGAGGTGGAGTTTCACGTCTTCAAGCTCGACGACCCGAGCATGGCGCTGGCCGATGCGGGCCAGCCCGGCACGCCGCCGCGTGTCTCGCTGCTCTCGCAGGGCTATCAATACCTGACCGAGCTGCGCTACGACCGTGTCGACGGCCTGATGGAGCTGCTGCGCTCGCAACTCTTGGCGCTCGGCCTGCCGCTGCGCTCGCTCGAAATCGAGTTCGGTCCGAGCCAGTTCGAGCTCACCTTCGGCCCCACCGCGGGCGTGCTGCCGGCCGACACCATGGTGTTGCTGCGCAGCGCCATCAAGCAGATCTGCCAGCGCAACGGCTTGCACGCGACCTTCATGTGCCGCCCACGCATTCCCAACGTGATGTCCAGCGGCTGGCACCTGCACCAGTCGCTCGCGCGCAAGAGCGATGGCGTGAACGTCTTCATCCCCGACACCGATGCCGCGCCGCTGAGCGAACTCGGCCTGCACTACCTGGGCGGCCTGAAGGCGCACGCACGCGGCAGCGCGGCGCTCGCCAGCCCGACCATCAACGGCTACCGGCGCTACCGCCCGATGTCGCTGGCGCCCGACCGCGCCGCCTGGGCGCGCGACAACCGCGCCGCCATGCTGCGCGTGCTCGGCGGTGCCGGCCAGCCCGCCACGCGCATCGAGAACCGGGTCGGCGAACCGGCCGCCAATCCTTATCTATACCTCGCATCGCAGCTCTTGTCCGGGCTGGATGGCATCCGGCGCCGCATCGACCCCGGCCACTCGGCCGACGCGCCCTACGATGTGCCGGCCGAGCTCTTGCCACGGTCGCTGGCCGAAGCGCTCGGCTGCCTGCGCGAAGACGCCATGCTCAACGAACAGCTGGGCCGGGTCTTCGTCGACTACCTGTGCCACATCAAGGAAGCCGAGATCGCGCGCTTCCATCTCGAGGTGAGCGAATGGGAGCAGCGCGAATACTTCGACATGTTCTGAGCGGCTCGCGCCCGGCTCAGAACCGATACGCTCCCGAGACGCCCACCGTCCATGCCCGCCCGGGCGCCGGCTCGTAATAGCGGCCGTTGCCTTCGTTGACGATCACCGAGCCGATGAAGCGGCGGTCGAACAGGTTGTCCACGCGCGCGAAGGCGTTGAATTCCCATTGCTGCCAGCGCTTGAGATATCCGGCGTGGAGGGCTGCCACGACGTAGCCGGAAGCGCCTGCCGTGTTGGCGTCGTTGGCTTCGATGCGACTCAGCGCGCGCATTTCGGCGCCCGCGCGCCAGCCGTCCGGAGGCGCCCAGCCATAGGACGCGAAGAGTGCATGCCGTGCAATGCCTGGAATGCGATTGCCCGCCGCGATCGAATTGCCTGCCGCGCACGGCGCCGGCGAACAGAAGGTGTCGCGGTAGCGCGCGTCGAGCCAGGTGTAGGCCACTTGCGTGCGCCAGTGGTCCAGCGTTTCGTGCTGCCAGGCCAGCTCGACACCCTCCCGGCGTGTGCGCCCGGCGTTCTGGAAGGTTGCCCGGCCGCCGGTGTTGGTGCCGGTGACGATCTCGTCGCGGGTGCGCGTCTGGAACACGGCCGCCGTGAGCAAGCCGCCGGCCACGCGAGCCTTGGCACCGACCTCGACGCTGTCGTTGACCGAAGGCCGCAATCCGAAGTTGAGTCCGCCCACGCCGTCGGCGCGGTACGAAAGCTCGTTGAGCGTCGGCGTTTCGAAGCCTCGGCCTGCCGAGACATACAGTGCCAGATCGCGGGTCGCCAGGAAGCGCAGCGAGGCCACGGGCAAGGTCCGGCTGTAGCGCGCATTGCCGCTGTCGTTTCCGTTCGGACCGATCACGTAGCGATCGTCGGACGTGAAGCGCACGGTGCTGCGCCGAACGCCGGCTTCGAGCGTCCAGCGGTCGGCGATCTGCCAGGTGCCTTGCGCGTAGGGATCGAGATTGCGCACGTCGTTGCGCTCGTCCCGGCGCAGGCGGCCCTGCACGCCGAGCCACGGGGCCTGCGCCCGGCCCAGGTAGTTTTCGTAGCCGCGCCGCTGCTCGCCGAGCTGGTCGTAGCTCGCGCCGGCCACCCACTCGAAGGGCCGGCCCGCCAACTGCAGGCTGGACGTCCAACGCAGGTCGACGCCGCCATAGTTGCGCGAGAGGTCGATGACGCCGCCGGCCTGCAAGGGGTTGAGCTGCGCGGTCGGCGGGATCGACTGGAACTGGACCGTCTTGCGCTCGCCGCCATAGACCATCAGCCGCAGCGCGTTGTCGGCGTCGATGCGTCTTTCGTACAGCAGGCCGAGCTGCGCCTGCTCGACGCTCTTGCGCGTGTCGTACTGCGTGGCGAGCGCCGCACCGCGCGGATCGGCAGCCACCTGCTCGGCAGTCAGGCCCAGCGGGTCTTGTGCGTCGATCCGCACGCGGTTCGCGATCAGGGTGAGCTTGTGGCCGTCGCCCAGGCTGAATCCGAACCTGGCGTTCTGGATGTCGCGCTGCGCGGCGCTGTGGTCGCGCCAGCCGTCGGTCTCGAAGCGGTTCGCGCTCAACAGATAGTCCACGCTGCCTTGCGACCCGCTCGCCGTAGCGCCGATGCGCCGGGCGCCGAAGCTGCCGCCGGCCACGGAGAAGCCGAGCCGCGGCGGTCCCTCGCCCTGCTCGGTGAAGGCCTGGATCACGCCGCCCGACGAGTTGCCGTAGAGCGCGGAAAACGGGCCGCGCAGCACTTCGATGCGGTCCGCCGAGCCGAGGTCGATGTTGGAGGTCTGTCCCTGTCCGTCCGGCAGGGTGGCCGGAATGCCGTCCACGTAGATCCGCACGCCACGCACACCGAAGGTCGAACGCGCGCCGAATCCGCGGATCGACAGTTGCAGGTCTTGCGCGAGGTTTTGCCGGTCCTGCACCTGCAGCCCCGGAATCACACCCAGGCTTTCCGACAGCTGAGCCTGCATGCGGCCGTCGCGGATCTCGGCGCCTTCGACGCGGTCGACCGAACCGGCAACGTCGAAGGTGGGCGCCTCGCCGCGCGGCGTCGACACGGTGATCTCGCCGAGCGTCGGCACGCTCGGGACTTGCGCCCGGGCGGTGCACACCACGGACGCGAGCAGGCAGGCGGCGGCGAATTTCATCGCGCGATTGTGCGGTGGATGCCTCTGCCTGTCGCTTGAGAATTTGGCCGATGGCGGGCTGACCCGGCCCAAGGGGTCAGAAGGTGTAGCGGGCGCTCAGCCGCACGCTGCGCGGCTCCATCGGGTGGATGTGCCGGTCGTCGATGCCGCCGCCGCAGGCACCGGCAGCCACTTCTCCGGCCGTGCACGAGGCGTAGAGGTACTCGATGTCGTTGCCCTTCTTGCCGGCGATGTTGAACACGTCGATCCCCAGCGTGAGATGCCGGTCGACCGCGTAGCGGCCACCGAAGTTGAGCAAGGTCGTCGACCGCGAGCGCACGGTGTCGAGGGTGTCCAGCGCGCGCGGCCCCAGGTAGCGCAGGCGAAGCGACGCGGTCCACGGCCCCTCGGTGTAGGTCACGCCGCCTGCGAACACGCGTTCGACGGCGTTGTCGACGTAGTTGCCCTCGCCGTCGGGCGCCGCGCCGCGAAAGCGCGCGCGAGAGAGCGCGACGTCGGCCTCGAGGCGCCAGGTTCGGTCGACCTTCCAGCGGGCCGTGGCCTCGATGCCATGCCGGCTGCTTGCCCGTCCGGGCTCGGTGGTGCCGGCGTCGCCCACGTAGACCAGTTCGGAGTCGAGGTTGAGGCGCCACAAGGCGGCCGTGACGGTCAGGTCTTCATTGGGCTGGAAGCGCCAGCCGAGCTCGACCCCGCGGCCCTTGACCAGCGCGGGCACCCGGTCCGCCGGCAGGCCCGATTGCGGGTCGGTGCCGATCACCGCGCCACGCACGTCGTTGCTGTGAAAGCCGGTGCCGGCGTTGAGATAGAACTCGTGCGCCGGCGTCAGCGTGAACACCAGTCCGGCCTTGGGGCTGACGATCGAATCGCGTCCCTTGCCGCTGTTAAGCGGGCCGTACACGGGCTCCCGGCCCTGCACGTCGTAGCGCAGCGCGTCGCCCCGCAGCCCGACGTAGCCACGCCAGCGCGGACTGAAGTTGACGAGTTGCTGCGCGTAGACAGAGAACAGGTCTTGCGACACCTTGTCGTCGCGCACTGTCGAAAGCCGCTCGCGCGCGGCGGTCTGGTAGAGCCCCACCTCGCCGATCCGGTCGCCGCGCCACTGCGCGCCGAAGCTCAGCAAGCCGTCGAAGCCGCCAATGCGGGTCGGCATCGTGCGCGATGCTTGCGTGCCGAACACGCGGCGTCGGTCGGTCTGTTCGAACTGGTCGCCGTCCACCGGGTTGTTCAGGAAGTAGGTGAAGTCGGAGAAGAGATCGAAGCGGTAGTCGATGGCGTAGGCGCTGATCTGCGTGTCTCCCTGCGCGCTCTTGTCGAACCACTTGCCGGACAGGCTCAGCCGGCGCGTGCGGCCGCCGTCGGTCGGGTTCAACGAGCCGAAGCGCGACAGCTGGCCGCTGTCGACCAGGCGCTCGGGGATCTGGTCGGTCGAGGTCCAGTGGCTCGAATAGGCCATGCCGGTCAGGCTGAAGCCGCGCACCTGCGAGCCTTGAGAAAAGCGCAGCACCGCGTTGGCCTTCCTGAGGTTTTCGGACACGTCCCACGGTCCGTCGTTGCCTTCGAGTTCGATGGCGCCGAGCCATGTCTGATCCTGGCGGGTGCGCGAGCCGGCGGCCAGCAGGCGGCGAAAGTTGTTGCTGCCGAGCGTGATCTCGGCAAACGGCGCTTCGAGCGCACTCACGTAGTCGAGGCTGGCGCTCCCGGCGAGCGAGAAGTCGCCCGAGTCGGCGAAGTAGGGGCCCTTGCGGTAGCGCACGCCCGACACCAGCTCGGGGATCAGGAAGTTCAGGTCCGCATAGCCCTGCCCGTGGCCGTGGGTCGGCATGTTGACGGGCATGCCGTCCACCGTGACCGAGAAGTCGGTGCCGTGGTCGAGGTTGAACCCGCGCAGGAAATATTGGTTGGCCTTGCCGTCGCCCGAATGCTGCGTGGCCACCACGCCGGGCACCGCTTCGACGATGTCGCCGGGACGCAGCTTGGGCCGCGCCTGGAACGACTCGCGCTCGGCAGCGCCTTCGCTCGCGCTGTCCGCCGACCCGATGGTCGCGTCGCGCGGGCCCTGCACCTCGATCTCGGGCAGATGACCGTCCTGCGCCGAGGCGACGTTGCCGGCAAGGATCAGGCTGCCAAAAAGGCAGGCGCGGGCTGTCTTCGATCTTTTTTTCATGGGCATCCGTTGGACAGGCGCGCGGGGTGACGCCGTGGGTTCGCAGATGCTGGTACGCCGAAATACCGGTTTGGATTCACCTGCGCGACAAATCGAGTTCCCATGGACCCTGCGGCGGCCGGCGCACGCGCCGCGCACGGCGCTTGCGCGCCCAGATGACGATGCCCGTGACCGACAGCCCGGCCACCGCCAGCCCCATGATCGACATCAGGATGCGGCCGGGCAGGCCGAGGATGCGGCCGCCGTGGAGCGGCAGCTGCAGCTGCGAAAACACTTCCGCCGCCGTGCCGTGCCACGGACGGTTGCTGCTGATGACATGCCCGTCACGGCCGTCGAGATAGAGGTTCGACAACGCCATGCCGTCGCTGGCGTCGTGCGTGCCGTGGTCGAAGAAGGACACGTTGTAGAAGCCGCCGCGCGCGTTGTAGAACACACCGCCCAGGGGCATGGTCCAGCCGCGCCGCTGCGCTTCGGCCTGGGCCTGGGCCACGATGTCGGCAAAGCCGATCGTCGGTTCGACCCGCGTTCCGAGCGGCGCCAGCGGCACGAGCGCCGAAGGGCCGGGCGTGGTCTTGGAGACCAGCGAAAGCACCGGGTAGAAGAGTTCCTTGTAGAGATTGAGCGAGAACGAGGTGAAGGCGATGACGATGATCAGCGGCCAGATCCACAGCCCGCCGGCGCGGTGCAGGTCGAAGTTGAGCTTGTAGCCGCCGGCGCGCCAACGCACTTCCCAGGCGGCCTTCCATCGCCGCCACCAGGCCGCGGGCGGACGGTGGTCCGCACGCTGGGTGATGCGCAGGCGCCGCGGCATCGTCAGGTAGAGCGCGACGACGCTGTCGAGCAGCCAGACGAGCGCCACGCCGCCCATGATCCAGTAGCCGACGCGGTCGGTGCCCCACATCGCCGGCACGTGCAGCGTGTAGTGCAGCTTGCGCAAGAACGGCATCAGGTTCTCGCGCGACAGCGAAATGGCCGTCGAATCGCGGCGCCCCCGGATCTCGGCCGTGACCGGGTCGACGAACACTTGGTTGTAGCCGAGACGGTAGGGCCGTCCGGTGGCCGGATCGGTGCGCGGCTGGACGAAATAGCTCGACGCGTGGCCTTCCTCGAAGCCGAGATCGG
>JAHJOG010000057.1 GCA_018820395.1 Gammaproteobacteria bacterium
GACCCGCGGAGAAGTTGAAGGGACGTGTGCCGGGCGCGCGGGCCACTTCTTGTTGCTGGACTTGGCGGGAGCTTTGGCGGCAGGTCGATCGCCGCCGCCGGCCGGTGGCGCGCCGAGGGCCTTGGCAACGTTGGCATCCAGCGCACGCAACTTGGGCTCCATGGTCGGGCGCATGTCCGCCACGATCTTTTCAGCCAATGCCTGCTGCATCTTCTGGGCGGAATCCTGGTACTTCTTGCTCAATGGCGAACTGAGCCAGGCCATCACCTGCTTGAGCTCGTCGTCGGTGAAGTCCTGCTCGAGGATCGGACCGATCGCACCCTGCGCAGATGCCAGCGCCTTGTCGCGCACGATCGGGTAGTTCTCGTCGAAGTATTTCTTGAGTTCGGCATCGGCAGCCTTGCTCGCTGCTTCGCGCTTGTCTTCCGGAATTCGCGTATGCAGGTACTCGGCGCCTGCGGCGGCGATCGGGTCGCTCCACTGCTGGACCATCCCCCGCGCCAGCGATTCGATTCCGGGACGCTGCATGTCGACAAACTGTCGGACCAATGCAGACTTGTCCTGTGCCATGACCATCGAAGAGCTGGCGAGCGCAACCAGAAGGATCGCGCGTTTGAAAAATATCACTGAGGATTCTCCGTAGAAGATGTAGGTGGTGTGTCTGTGGGAGGTGCGTCGTCGGGGCCGGTTTCGGCGTCCACGATCGCGTCGTTCTCGACAATGCGTTGCAGGCCGCTCAGCTTGGCGCCTTCGTCGAGCCCGATCAGCGTCACGCCCTGCGTAGCGCGGCCCAGTTCGCGGATTTCAGCGACTCGGGTACGCACCAGGACGCCCTTGTCCGTAATCAGCATGATCTCGTCGTCGGCATGCACAAGCGTCGCGGCAACGACCTTGCCGTTGCGCTCACTCTGTTGAATCGCAATCATGCCTTTGGTTCCGCGACCGTGCCGCGTGTACTCGGTAATGCTTGTGCGTTTTCCGTAACCATTTTCGGTGGCGGTCAGGACGCTCTGGCCTTCGTCTTCCGCAACAAGCATTGCGATCACGCCTTGGCCGTCTTCGAGCGACATCCCGCGCACGCCACGTGCATTGCGCCCCATGGGCCGAACGTCGTTCTCGTCGAAGCGCACCGCCTTGCCTCCATCGGAGAACAGCATGACGTCATGCGCACCGTCGGTCAGGGCGGCGCCGATCAAATAGTCGCCAGGGTCGAGATCGACCGCGATGATGCCGGCCTTGCGCGGATTGCTGAATTCGTCGAGGGCCGTCTTCTTGACCGTGCCCATCGACGTCGCCATGAATATGTACCGGTCGGCCGGGAAAGTCCGCGACTCGCCGGTGAGCGCAAGCACGACATTGATTTTCTCGCCCTCTTGCAGCGGAAACATGTTGACGATCGGGCGGCCGCGCGACCCGCGAGACCCTGCAGGCACTTCCCATACCTTGAGCCAATACAGGCGGCCGCGGTTGGAGAAGCACAGGATGTAGTCGTGCGTATTGGCAATGAAGAGATGATCGATCCAATCGTCTTCTTTGGTCGCAGTCGCCTGCTTGCCGCGCCCGCCGCGCTTCTGGGCCCGATATTCGCCGAGCGGCTGGCTCTTGATATAGCCGGTGTGCGAGAGCGTGACCACCATGTCGGTCGGTGTGATCAGGTCCTCGGTGGACAGGTCGAAGGCGCTGTGCTCGATCTGGCTGCGCCGCGCACCCAGCTTGGTCTGTCCGAACTCCTGCTTGAGGGCCGTCAATTCGTCGCCGATGATCACGGAGACGCGTTCCGGCTTGCTGAGAATGTCGAGCAGATCGTCGATCTGCGCCATGACTTCCTTGTACTCGGCGACGATCTTGTCCTGCTCGAGCCCAGTCAGGCGCTGAAGGCGCATCTGGAGAATTTCCTGGGCCTGCGTTTCGGACAGCGTATAGAGGCCGTCCGAACCCATTCCGTATTCGATCTCCAACCCTTCCGGGCGATAGTCGTCCGCATTGATCACGCCGCCGTCAGCGCGGGTGCGGGTGAGCATCTCGCGCACCAGCTTGCTGTCCCACTTGCGGCTCATCAGTTCGGTCCGGGCGACCGGCGGAGTAGGCGCATTGCGGATGATGGCAATGAACTCGTCGATGTTGGCCAATGCAACGGCGAGGCCTTCGAGCACGTGCCCGCGCTCGCGCGCCTTGCGCAGCGTGAACACGGTGCGCCGCGTCACGACTTCGCGGCGGTGCTGCAGGAAGACCTGGATCAGGTCCTTCAGATTGCAGAGCTTGGGCTGACCATCAATCAGCGCCACCATGTTGATGCCGAAGGTGTCCTGCAGCTGAGTCTGCTTGTAGAGATTGTTGAGCACGACCTCGGGCACTTCACCGCGCTTGAGCTCGATCACCAGGCGCATGCCGGACTTGTCCGATTCGTCCTGGATGTGGCTGATGCCTTCGATCTTTTTTTCGTGCACCAGCTCGGCCATGCGCTCCTGCAGCGTCTTCTTGTTGACCTGGTAGGGGAGCTCGTCGACGATGATGGCCTGTCGTTGACCGCGATCGATGTCTTCGAAATGGCACCTGGCTCGCATGACGACCTTGCCGCGCCCGGTGCGATAGCCGTCCTTGATTCCATTGATGCCGTAGATGATCCCGGCGGTCGGGAAGTCCGGAGCCGGAACAATCTCCATCAAGTCGTCGATCCCGGCATCGGGGTGTCGCAGCATGTGCAGGCAGGCGTCGACCACCTCGTTCAGATTGTGCGGCGGAATATTGGTCGCCATTCCGACGGCGATACCGCCGGCACCATTCACCAGCAGATTCGGCAGTTTGCTCGGTAATACCAAAGGCTCTTTTTCCGAGCCGTCGTAATTCGGACCGAAATCGACTGTTTCCTTGTCGATATCGGCGAGCATTTCATGCGCAATTTTCGCGAGTCGGATCTCGGTATAGCGCATGGCTGCTGCCATATCGCCATCGACGGAACCGAAATTGCCTTGCCCGTCGACGAGCATGTGGCGCATTGAAAAGCTTTGCGCCATGCGAACGATCGTGTCGTAGACCGATTGATCGCCGTGCGGGTGGTACTTGCCGATGACATCGCCAACGATACGGGCCGACTTCTTGTAGGGGCGGTTCCAATCGTTGTTGAGTTCGTGCATCGCGAAGAGCACGCGACGGTGCACCGGCTTCAGGCCGTCCCGCGCGTCCGGCAGGGCCCGGCCAACGATCACGCTCATTGCGTAATCAAGATAGCTGCGGCGCATTTCCTCTTCGAGGCTGATGGGAAGTGTTTCTTTGGCGAACGAGGTCATGGGCGGCACGCAGACAGCGAGAACGCGGAATTTTACGCTTCCAGCGGTGTCGCACCGCCGCAACACAAGGCCCGTATTCCTCCTCCGTCCTACGTTTCCGGGGCGTCCGGCGGCCTGTTTGACAAAGACCCTATGGCACAATCGCCTCAACGTTTTGGGTGGTGGTCACTTAAAGCGTCCTTGATTCGCAGCGCGGCTGCGGCTTTTTCCCCAAGAGGAGAACCATGAAGAAACTGAATAAAGTGGCGATGATGTTTGCAGTCGCTGCGCTCGCCACTGCCGCCGGCGCGCAGACCCGAGTCACCGCAGCAAATGGCGGTCCCGTGATCGACAACTGGCAGAACGGCACCGGCGAACTGGTCTGGAAAAACGGCACCAATGAGTTGTGCTGGCGCGATGCCAACTGGACGCCTGCCACCGCTGCTGCTGGCTGCGACGGCGCTCTGGTTCCCGCTGCGGCCCCCGTTGCCGCACCCACTCCCGCCGCACCTCGTCCGCCGGCACCTCCTGCTGTCGCAGCTTCGAAGGTCACCTTCGCTGCAGACGCATTCTTCGACTTCGACAAGTCGGTCCTCAAGCCGGAAGGCCGCGCCAAGCTGGACGACCTGGTTTCGAAGATCCGCGGTGTGAACCTCGAAGTGATCATTGCCGTCGGCCACACCGACTCCATCGGTACGGACAGCTACAACCAGCGTCTGTCGGTGCGTCGTGCCGAGGCTGTTAAGGCCTATTTGGTCTCTAAGGGCATTGAACGCAATCGCGTCTACACCGAAGGCAAGGGCGAGAAGCAGCCTGTGGCTGACAACCGCACCCGCGAAGGTCGCGCCAAGAACCGTCGCGTGGAAATCGAAGTCGTCGGCACTCGCGCTAACCGCTGATCGCCGGTCTTCGACAGAGAACCCCGCTTCGGCGGGGTTTTTTTTTGCCGCTGGCATCCAGTCTTGTCTGCCGCGCTGCGACCGGGTGATGCGGCCCCACCCGAAGCGGGCCCTCGTGTCCGACCTTAAAATTCGTCGATGACCACAACAGTGAATGCAGATCCTGCCGAACTCGCCAAATTCTCGGAACTGGCCCACCGCTGGTGGGACACTGAAAGCGAGTTCCGGCCCTTGCACGAGGTCAATCCGTTGCGGCTGGAGTGGATCGACGCCATCGCTCCATTGCGCGATCGCAGAGTGCTGGACGTGGGCTGCGGCGGGGGCATTCTTGCGGATGCCATGGCACGCAAGGGAAGTTCGGTGCTTGGGATCGACCTTGCGAGCAAACCATTGAAAGTTGCCGAGCTTCACGCCCTCGAAGCGCAGACCGAGGGCGTCGCCTACCGGGAAGTCAGCGCCGAAGCATTGGCTGCCGAAGACCCGGAAAGCTTCGACATCGTGACCTGCATGGAGATGCTGGAACACGTACCTGAACCCCTGTCCATCGTCAAGTCCTGCGCGCAGCTCGTCAAGCCGGGCGGCTGGGTCTTCTTCTCGACGATTCACCGCAACTTCAAGTCCTTCCTGTTTGGCATCGTCGGTGCCGAGTACGCCCTGGGACTGTTGCCGAGAGGAACGCACGAGTACCGCAAGCTGATCCGTCCGAGCGAATTGGCGGCGTATTGCCGCGCTGCGGGGCTCGACCTCATGCAAACGCGTGGCCTGACCTACAACCCGATCACGCGTCGGTATCGGTTGACCGACGACACCAGCGTCAACTACATGTTCGCGACCCGCAAGCCGCTTGCGTCGGTGAAATGACGTTCGCCGGGGTGCGAGCGGTCCTGTTCGATCTGGACGGAACTCTGATCGACAGCGCGCCCGACTTAGGCGGCGCCGCCGACCAGATGCGGGTTGATCGCGGGTTGCCTTCCTTGCCCTTGGACGCGTATCGGCACATGTCCGGCGCAGGCGCGCGCGGCATGCTCGGCATTGCTTTCGGCATCACCCCGGAGTCGCCGGAGTTCGCGGCACTGCGCGAAGAGTTCTTCAGAAGCTACGAAGCCCGCATGCTTCGCGATACGCGCCTGTTCGACGGAGTCCAGGAACTCGTCGACGCCATCCGGCGGCTTGGTTGGCCGTGGGGCGTGGTGACCAACAAGTCCGCTCGATTTACCGTCCCGGTCACGGGCGCCATGCCGCTCTTCGAATCTGCGAGTGCGATCGTCAGTGGCGACACGACGCCATTTTCCAAGCCGCATCCGGAGCCTCTGTTGGAGGCGGCGCGGCGTGCCGGGGTGGCGCCGGCGAATTGTCTTTACGTCGGGGACGACGAAAGAGACATGATGGCCGGGCGGGCGGCCGGCATGCGCACGGTCGCTGCCGCCTGGGGCTATCTCGGAGCTGATGCCGACCTGACGCTCTGGGAGGCCGATGCGGTCCTCTCATCTCCACTCGAGCTCTTGCAAATCCTCGAACAGGCCTAAAATCGGTGACTTGGGGCTGCACTGGTTTCGACGCGGGTTCGGAATCGCAGCGGTGCATGTCGAGCTGAATGCGCTCGTAAAACAGATTCAAACAAACTAACTGCAAACGACGAACGTTTCGCACTCGCCGCTTAATTGCCGGTGAGCTTTGCAACAGCAGGCCGATGGGCTGGGCAAGGGGGCAGGGAGCAATCCCGGCCTCCCGGCTGCAAAGATAATCTACATCGGCTGGCCTTGATCCGGGTACCTTGGGTCAGGGCGAGACAATAGGGTGCTGGCGGCCGGTGTAGCGTGCGACTGCGCGACATCGGTGGCGAGACTCAAATCAGACCGCTAAACATGTAGATCTGTGCGACGAAGGCTTGCGGACGGGGGTTCAAATCCCCCCAGCTCCACCATCTTTCTGCTTGAAGGCGTTCACTGAAGTTCAGTGAACGCCTTTTTGTCTTTTCGGCCGCCACCGATTCGACTTCATTTCGACGTTCTCCTTTCTTCTCTGCGCACATCGTCATCGCCGGCGGAAGCGAGCGCGACGGCGGGGCTGTCGGCTGCGTGCCCCGTTCCCGCAGGCCATGGCATAGTCGTCCCCGCGGCGGGCCACCTTTTCTCGCGTCGAGCCCGCTGTCGGCAAACGTCTGCGACCGACCCGGCGCACGGAGGACACATTGGATCTGACCACCACTTTGACGAGCTACTACGACGCCGTTCCCTACCACTCGCATCCTTTTCCGCAGTCGGCTCCCGAACATCTCGAAGCATTGGCTTTTCTCTTCGGGCTCGATGCGCCTGCACCGCACAATGCGCGCGTGCTCGAGTTGGGCTGCGCTTCCGGGGGGAATCTGATTCCGTTCGCCGCACGGCATCCGCAGGCTCGCGTGATGGGCGTGGATCTGTCGTCCGTGCAGATTCGCCAGGGCGCGTCGGCGATCGGCCATGCGGGTCTCGACAATGCCGACCTGCGCGCGGTCGACCTGGCGACGCTCGACAAGTCGTTCGGCGAGTTCGACTACATCATCTGCCACGGGGTCTACAGCTGGGTTCCCGAGGCGGTGCAGAACGCGATCCTGCGCATCTGCCGCGAGAACCTTGCGCCGGACGGCGTCGCCTACATCAGCTACAACACCTATCCGGGCTGGAAGGCGCGCGAAGTGGTGCGGGACGCGATGATCCTGCGCGGCGCCCCGCGCGACGAGCCCGACGAAAAGCTGTCGTACGCGCGCGGCATGCTCGAGTTCCTCGAACAATCGGCGCGGCCCGACAGCGTGCTCAAGAAGATCCTCGACGAGAACTTGCCCATGATGCGGACTGCATCGAGCGCATACCTATTGCACGAGTTTCTCGAGCCCTGCAACTCACCTTGCTATTTCAAGGACTTCGCCGGGCGCGCCGGGACGCAGGGGCTGTCCTATCTGGCTGACGCCGAGCCATCGACGATGTTCGTGCAGAACTACGGCGACAGGGTGCGGGACCCTCTCTTGAGGGAATGCGGCGGCAGCCAGATCCTGATGGAGCAGTACCTCGATTTCCTGGTGAACCGCACCTTCAGGCAGACGCTCCTGGTGCAGCAGGAGAGAGCGGGCGATATCCGTTACAGGCTCGACGTCGGACGGCTCCGGTCTCTCCAGTTTGCGGGGGCTTTCACTCCGGAGGACGGCGGTGCCTTGACACTCGATGCGCCCGAACAGCTTTGCAATGCGATTCGCAACCTGAAGGTCATGCTCAGGCTGCCGGTCCACAAAGCGGTCGCTCAGATTTTCGATGAGCGCTATCCGGCCACGATCGCTCCGGAAGCGCTGATCGCCGAAGTCTCAGCCAGGATCGGCGAGGCACCGAACGCCGTCGACCAGCCCGTCATGGCGATGCTGGAAGAGTTGCTGATTCTGGGCGCGGTACGCATCCGCCGAACGCCGCCGCCTGTGGCCTCGCAAGTCTCGGATCAGCCGCTCGCGTTGGCTGCGGTCCGCAAGACGCCGGCGCTCGGACTGGCCGGCGGAGCGAGCGCGATGGTGTGCAACCAGTGGCATGAGCCCGTCGAGGTTTCGTTGCTCGAACGCTTTCTCCTGCCGCTGCTCGACGGCCGCCGATCGCATGAACAACTGGCGCAATTCCTGGTGGCGGAGGCCCATGCCAAACGCATGCGTTTCGTCAAGGACGAGAAGCCGTTGACGGACGAAGCCGAACTGCAGGCATTCACACTGCGGCAAGTCGGCTTCGCCTTGCGCGACTTGCGCAGGAAGGGATTGCTGCTCGCATGAAACAAGCGCTTTTTCAGATGGAGACTCACATGCAAAGAGTTCGCTCGAGTTTTTCTCTCCGCTGCATGGTCGCAGCGACGTTCATCCTTGCCGCGGGATCCGTGGCGCAGGCTGCCTCGCAGGCCCCGGTGGCCGCCCGGAACGGGATGGTGGTGACCGCGCAGCACCTGGCGACGCGAGTCGGCGTCGACGTGCTGAAACGAGGCGGCAACGCCATCGATTCGGCAGTGGCCGTGGGCTATGCCCTGGCGGTGGTCTACCCGGCCGCCGGCAATTTGGGTGGTGGCGGGTTCATGACGATCCAATTGGCGGATGGCCGCAAGACCTTCTTGGACTTTCGCGAGAAGGCGCCCTTGGCCGCGACGGCCAACATGTATCTGGACAAGGACGGCAATGTCGTCAAGGGGCTCAGCACGCGAGGCTATCTCGCCGTCGGCGTGCCCGGTTCGGTGTCGGGCATGGAAGCGGCCCGCGAGAAGTACGGCACGCTGAAACGCGCCGAGCTGATCGCTCCGGCGATCAAGCTGGCCACGAAAGGGTTCACGCTCGAACAGGGCGATGTGGACATGCTCAACACTGCGACGGAAGATTTCAGAAAGGATGCGCCCTCGGCCGCCATCTTCCTGCGCGACGGCCAGCCCTTCTCGGTTGGACAGAAGCTGGTCCAAAAGGACCTGGCGAAGACACTGGAGGCCATCAGTCGCAGTGGGACCGACGGCTTCTACAAGGGGCCCGTCGGCGCCGCGATCGTGGCCGCAAGCCAGAAGGGCAAGGGCATCATCGCCCAGGCCGACCTCGATCAGTATTCGACGCGCGAACTCGCACCGATCGAATGCGACTACCGCGGTTACCGCGTGATCTCGGCGCCACCGCCCAGCTCTGGCGGGGTGGTGATCTGCGAAATGCTCAACATCCTCGAAGGCTACCCGCTCAAGGACCTCGGATTTCGCTCGGCCGAGGCCGTGCACTACCAGATCGAGGCCATGCGCCACGCCTACGTCGACCGCAACAGCTATCTGGGCGATCCCGACTTCGTCAAGAACCCGGTGGACCGCCTGCTCGACAAGGCTTACGCCGAAAAGATCCGTGCCGTCATCGACCCCAAGAAGGCGGGCATCTCGAAGGACATCAAGCCTGGGGTGGCGCCGCACGAGGGCAGCAACACCACGCACTATTCCATCGTCGACCGGTGGGGCAATGCGGTGTCTGTCACTTACACGATCAACGACTGGTTCGGCGCCAAGGTCACGGCCGGGGGCACCGGGGTGCTGCTCAACAACGAGATGGACGATTTCACGTCCAAGATCGGCGTACCCAATCTCTACGGCCTGGTGCAGGGCGAGGCCAACGCCATCGCGCCGGGCAAGCGCCCCCTGAGTTCGATGAGCCCGACCATCGTCTCCAAGGACGGCAAGCCCGTCTTCGTGGTCGGCACGCCTGGGGGCAGCCGCATCATCACCGCCGTGCTGCTCTCGATCCTCAATGTCGTCGACTACGGCATGAACGTGCAGGAAGCCGTCGACGCCCCGCGTTTCCACCAGCAGTGGTTGCCGGACGTGACGAACGTCGAGGCGTATGCGCTCAGCCCAGACACTCGCAAGTTGCTGACCGAGATGGGACACAACCTGGGCGTGCCCCAGCCGGCGAATCACATGGCCGCCATCCTCGTGGGTGCGCCGTCGCTCGGCGGAAAGCCGGTGGGCGACAACCGGTTCTATGGCGCCAACGATCCGCGGCGCAATACGGGTCTGGCGCTCGGCTATTGATGCAACTGCAGGACATTCTCTATAGCCAGGGTTTCGGCACGCGGCGCATCTGCGCAGGGCTGATTCAGCAGGGGCTCGTCCTCGTGGACGGACAGCCCGTGCTCGACGCCGCGGCGAACTTCGACACGGCCGCCTTGCGTTTTGCGGTGCAGGGCGTCGACTGGGTATTTCATGAGAAGGCTTACCTCATGCTGCACAAGCCTGCAGGCACGGAGTGTTCTCAGAAGCCCTCGACTTATCCGAGCATCTACACCTTGCTGCCGTCGCCGCTGCGCCTGCGGCCGAGCAAGGGCGCGGTGCAAGGCGTGCAGGCCATCGGCCGCCTGGACCAGGACACGACCGGGCTCCTGCTGCTGACCGACGACGGGCAGTTCATCCATCGGATGGCCTCGCCGAAGCACCACGTGCCCAAGGTCTACGAGGTGACGACCAAGCACGAGGTCGATGACTCGCAAATCGCCCGGCTGCTGGCCGGCGTCGTGCTGGACGACGACCCGAAGCCGGTGCGTGCAGCGGCCTGCGAGCGCAGCGGCGCCAACAGCCTGCGATTGACCCTCACCGAAGGCAAATATCACCAGGTCAAGCGCATGCTGGCCGCCGTCGGCAACCGTGTGGAGGCACTGCATCGCTCGGAAATCGGACAGGTCGTGCTGCCGTCCGACTTGTCGCCGGGCCAGTGGTGTTGGCTGAGCGCAACTCAGGTGGAAGGCTTGCGGTCGAAGCAGCCGAGGTCAGCCGAAGAGGCAGCTTGATCGTTAAGATCCGAGGCTCTTTTCGGAACACCTCTCTTGCGCTTGATCTCTATTGCGGCCCAGTGTGGGGCGGCCCTTGCTTTCGCCTGTGCGGCCCTCGTGGCGCAGGCTGAAGCGCCGCCCATCTTCGTGCTGAATTCCCTCGATGCCACTGTGAGCGTCATCGATCCGGAAACCTGGACCGAGAAGCAGCGCATCCCGACCGGCAAAGAACCCCACCATCTGTACCTGACGCCCGACGAGAGTTCGCTCATCGTCGCCAACTCGGCCAGCGATTCGCTGACTTTTCTGAATCCACGCACCGCCGAGGTCCAGCGCGTCGTGTACGGGATCATCGACCCTTATCACCTGCGGTTCTCGCCGGACATGAAGTGGTTCGTGACCGCCGGCAATCGGCTGAACCACATCGATGTCTACCGCTGGGACGGCCAGAACCTGAAGCTGGCGAAGCGCATCCCTTCGGGCAAGACGCCGAGCCACATCTGGATCGACGGCCGCAGCACCACCGCTTACGTGACCATGCAGGACAGCGACGAACTCGTGGCCGTCGACATCGCGACCCAGACGATCCGTTGGCGCATGCCGACAGGCCCCATGCCCGCGGACGTGTTCGGCATCCGCGGCGGCACCATCCTCCTGGTCGGCCTCACGGGCAGCGACGGCGTGCAGGTGATCGACGTCAGCCAGCCCGTTCCTCAAGCCATCGGAAAGATTCCGACCGGCAAGGGTGCGCATGCCTTTCGGGCGACGGGCGATGGGCGGAGCGTCTTCGTCAGCAACCGGGTCGAAAACTCGATCAGCCGCATCGACCTCGACACGCTCAGGGTGACCGATACCTATCCCGTGCCGGGCGGCCCGGACTGCATGGATGTGTCGGACGACCAGAAGACGCTCTATGTCACTTCGCGCTGGGCCAAGAAGCTGAGCGTGATCGACATTCCGAGCCGCAAGCTGAAGCGTCAAGTTGCGGTAGGACGTTCGCCCCACGGCGTCTGGACCCTCGCGCATGCCGGTCGCTAGGCGTCTTGCGATCGGCTGCCTGCTGGCGTTGTCGGCGCCTGCGAGCGTGCTGGCGCAGGACACGTGCAGCAAGCCGGTGTACCTCACCTTCGACACCGGACACATGGGCATCGCACCGTTGGTGGCCGACGTGCTCAAGCGCCAGAACGTGCGCGTCACGTTCTTCGCTGCGGCCGAGCGCACCCAGGTCGGCGGCGACAGTCTGGACGATCATTGGGCCGGCTGGTGGAAGGCGCGCGCGCTCGAAGGCAACGAGTTCGCATCGCACACCTACGACCATGCTTACTGGCGCGGCGATCTCCAGGGCGCCGCACCGGCCTTTCGCATTCGGCCGAGCGCCGGCGCGGAAGAAGGGCGCGAGCTCACGTGGACCGCGCGGCAGTACTGCGACAACATCGCCAAGTCGTCGGAGCGCCTGCAGCAGATCACCGGCAAGAAGCCGCTGCCGCTGTTCCGGGCGCCGGGCGGCAAGACTTCGCCGCGGCTCCTCGCGGCCGCCAAGTCATGCGGCTACGAACACGTGGGCTGGGCGCCCGCGGGCTTTCTGGGCGACGAACTGCCCAGCGAAAAGTTCAGCAACGAAAAGCTGCTCCAGCAGGCCCTCGACAAGATCCGCCCGGGCGACATCCTGCTTGCCCACCTCGGCATCTGGTCGCGCAAGGACCCGTGGGCGCCCGCGGATCTCGAACCCCTCATCGTCGGGCTGAAGGCCAAGGGGTTCTGCTTCGAGACGCTGCGTCAGCATCCGGCGTATCGTGGCTGGATTGCATCCCATTCCTGAATTTTGACAGGCGCGCCGATGGACTGGCTGACGGATCAGTTTTCCAACTTACAGCAGTGGCTGTTCGAATCCGTCGTTCAGCCCCTGGTCTACGCGATCGGGCTGGGCGGCCGTGTCGAGCAAGCCTTCGACGCCACCGGGTGGCTCCTGGTCGGCCTCATTCAGATACTGATTCTGGTGGCAGTGATCGGCCCGCTCGAGCGATGGCGGCCGGCGGAGCCGGTGGTCGACCGGCCCGCGATCCGCGTCGACGTGCTCTACACGCTCATTCACCGGCTCGGGATCTTCCGCGTCGCGATGTTCTTCGCGCTCGACCCGCTCTTCGATCAGCTGCAGGGCATGGCGCGCACGGCAGGCTGGGCCAACCTCAATCTCGACCAGCTCTGGCCCGGCGTGACCGACGTGCCCTGGGTGGCGTTCGTCATCTACCTGGTGGCGCTCGATCTGGTGGAGTACTTCATCCATCGCGGCCAGCACGGCTTTCGCTGGTGGTGGGCGCTGCATTCCCTGCACCATTCGCAGCGCCAGATGACCATGTGGAGCGACAACCGCAACCACCTTCTCGACGACGTGATCCACGACGCCATCATCGTCGTGGTCGCGCAGACGATCGGCGTCGCGCCGGGGCAGTTCATTGCCCTGGTGGCCTTCACCCAATTGAGCGAAAGCCTCCAACACGCCAACCTGCGGCTTCACTTCGGAGCGCTTGGCGAAAGGCTCTGGATCAGCCCGCGCTTCCATCGCGCGCACCACAGCATCGGCCTCGGGCACGAGTCGCGCGGGCCCCGCACGCTGGGCGGCTGCAATTTCGGCGTGCTGCTCCCCTGGTGGGACATGCTGCTCAGGACATCGAACTTCGAGAATCGCTACGACCCGACCGGCGTTCGCGACCAGGTCGAACCCGACCACGGCGGCCGCTTCAAAAACTACGGGCGCGGGTTCTGGGAGCAACAGTGGCTGGGGCTGCGGCGGCTGGCCCGTCGCGCCTGATCTCCCGGGTCGGCAAGCGTTATCCTCACGAGCGATGCGACTCCTCATCGATTCCTTCTCCCGCGCGGTCGCCTATTGCATGCACCCACGGGTGATCCTGCTGTCGCTGCTCCCCCTGGGGCTCATGCTGGCGCTGGCCGCCATCTTCGGCTACTTCTTCTGGGACGCGACGGTGGCCTGGACGCACGACGCCCTTGAGTCCTGGCCACTCCTGTCGAGCTTCTGGGGCTGGGTCGGCCGACTCTTCTCGAGCGATGTGACGACAGTCATCGCACCGATGGTGGTGGTGCTCGCCGCCACGCCGCTGATCGTCGTGGTATGCCTGTTGATCGTGGCCGGCCTCATGGCGGCGCCGCTCACCCGGCTGGTCGCCACACGCCGCTTTCCGTCGCTCGAGCAGAAGAAGGGCGCATCGTTCATCGGGGGCGCGCTGCGGTCGATCGGTCTGACGATCCTCGCGCTGCTGGCGCTGGTCGTTTCCATGCCGCTCTGGCTCATTCCACCGCTGGTGCTCATCCTTCCGCCCCTCATCTGGGGGTGGCTGACGTACCGGGTCATGAGTTTCGATGCGCTCGCGGATCACGCCAGCCCAGAAGAACGCGCGGCCCTGTTGCGCATGCACCGCCTGCCGCTGCTTGGCGTCGGTATCGTCTGCGGGTATTTGGGTGCAGCGCCGAGCCTCGTGTGGGCTTCAGGGCTGCTCTTCGCGGCGGCCTTCCTGATCCTGGTGCCGCTGGCCATCTGGATCTACACGCTCGTGTTCGCATTCTCCGGGCTTTGGTTTGCACACTATTGCCTCGACGCGCTCGCCCAGTTGCGCGCGCAACGGGCCCTGGCGACCCTGCCCGGCGCCGGTCCTGGCCCTGGCCCCGGGACCGATCATGCAGACCTTCAGGCCGCATCATCCCAATGGAAAGCACCATGACGAATCGTTCGTTCGGCCTGATCGTCATCGGCGACGAGATCCTCTCGGGCAAGCGCGTGGACAAGCACATGCCCAAGGTGATCGAGTTGCTCGCTGCCCGCGGACATCAGCTGGCATGGTCCGAATACGTGGGCGACGTCCCGTCCCGCATCACGGCGGCTCTGGCACGTGCTTTTGCATCCGGCGACATCGTGTTCTCGACCGGCGGCATCGGCGCCACGCCGGACGACCACACCCGACAGTGCGCTGCTGCCGCGCTCGGCGTGCCGCTGGCGCTTCATCCCGAAGCCGAAGTGCTGATCCGCGAGCGCATGCAGGACACCGCGCGAGAGCAGGGCACGACTTACGACCCGGACCGCCCCGATAACGTGCATCGACTGAACATGGGCGTGTTTCCGCTCGGCGCACGCATCATCCGCAATCCGTACAACAAGATCCCGGGCTTCAGCGTCGGGGATGTCCATTTCGTTCCCGGCTTCCCGGTCATGGCTTGGCCGATGGTCGAGTCGGTTCTGGACGAACGGTACCCAGATCTCGCCGGCGCGGGGCGTGCCGTCGAGAAGTCGGTCATCGTCTTCGGTGCCATGGAAGCGTCGTTGACGCCGCTCATGGAAGCGGTCGAACTCGCGCACCCCGGCGTCCGGGTGTTCAGTCTGCCCAGCGTCGATCACCCCGAATACGGCAAGCACATCGAATTGGGCGTCAAGGGCGCAGTGCCCCTGATCGATGCGGCGTACGCGCAGATGCTCCAAGGGCTGCACGAGTTTGGTGCCACACTCGGCCCTGAAGTGGTGCGATAAGATTTGACATACTGGGGTGGTGCAGGCCGTTCGCTTGCGGTCCACGATGGCACTGTCAAAGGCCCGAGGGCCTCGACAATGGCACAGAAACTGCATTCGACCCATCACCAACCACCATCCCAAACCAGGAGAACCTGATGGCAAAGACCGTCGCCGATGTACTCAAACTCGTCAAGGAAAACGAGGTCAAGTTCGTCGACTTCCGATTCACCGACACCCGCGGCAAGGAACAGCACGTGACCGTGCCGGTGTCCGCCTTCGACGAAGGCAAGTTCTCCGACGGACACGCGTTCGACGGCTCGTCCATCGCCGGTTGGAAAGGCATCGAAGCGTCGGACATGCAGCTCATGCCCGACCCCAACACGGCCAACATCGACCCGTTCTATGAAGAGACCACGCTGATCCTGACCTGCGACGTGGTCGATCCGGCCGACGGCAAGCCCTACGAACGCGATCCGCGCTCGCTGGCCAAGCGTGCCGAGGCCTACATGAACGCGTCCGGACTTGGCGACACCGCTTACTTTGGACCTGAGCCCGAATTCTTCGTGTTCGACGGCGTGCGCTGGCAGAACGACATGTCAGGTTGCTTCGTCAAGATCGATTCCGAAGAAGCAGCCTGGAACACCGGCAAGGAATTCGAGCACGGCAACAGCGGTCACCGTCCGGCCGTCAAAGGTGGCTACTTCCCCGTGCCGCCCGTCGACAGTTTCCAGGACATGCGCTCCGAAATGTGCCTGGTGCTCGAATCGCTGGGCATTCCGGTCGAAGTGCATCACCACGAAGTCGCCAATGCCGGCCAGATGGAACTCGGCACCAAGTTCAGCACGCTGATCCAGCGCGCCGACTGGGTCCAGCTGCAGAAGTACGTGATTCACAACGTCGCGCATGCCTACGGCAAGACGGCCACCTTCATGCCCAAGCCCATCGTCGGCGACAACGGCTCGGGCATGCACGTGCACCAGTCGGTCTGGAAAGACGGCAAGAACCTGTTCGCGGGCGACGGCTACGCCGGCCTCAGCGAATTCGCGCTTTTCTACATCGGCGGCATCATCAAGCATGCGCGCGCGCTCAATGCCATCACCAACCCCGGCACCAACAGCTACAAGCGCCTGGTCCCCGGCTTCGAAGCCCCGGTGAAGCTGGCTTATTCGGCCAAGAACCGCTCGGCGTCCATCCGCATTCCGTTCGTGTCCAACCCCAAAGGCCGTCGCGTCGAAGCGCGCTTCCCCGATCCGCTGATGAATCCGTACCTCGGCTTCGCTGCGCTGCTGATGGCGGGCCTGGACGGCGTCGAGAACAAGATCCACCCCGGCGAAGCAGCCAGCAAGGACCTCTACCATCTGCCGCCCGAAGAAGACGCGCTGATCCCGACCGTGTGCCACAGCCTCGACCAGGCATTGGAGTTCCTCGACAAGGACCGCGCGTTCCTGACCAAGGGCGGCGTCTTCACCGATGCCTACATCGACGCCTACATCGACCTCAAGATGCAGGAAGTCACGCGCTTCCGCATGGCGACCCATCCGGTCGAGTTCGACATGTATTACTCGCTGTAAGGCACCTGCACGACGCGGAACGCCCGGCGCGTTCCGCCGTCGAGCCGCCGCGGAGCGTGAAATAGTTCTGGCTGGCGAATCTCATCGAGGACGGCTTGGCCGTCCTTTTTGTTGAGCGGGAACATCGGGATGGTCAGGGCATCGAATTGCATGAAAATGCCCTTTTGCCGCGTGTTGCCCAAGACCATGAAGATCCTTTCCCTCCTGCTGTTGCCCTCGGCCCTGTTGTTGACTGCGTCTGCATCTCTGCATGCGCAGGAGCGCGTCTGGCGCTGCGGTAACGAATACACCAACAACGCCGCCGACGCGCAGAAGCGCGGCTGCAAGGTGATGGAAGGCGGCAACGTGACGGTGGTGCAAGGCACGCGGCCCGTCGCGTCTGCAGCACCTTCGTCGTCGGGCGGCGCTCCGGCAGCCCGTGCGCCCACCGGCAGCCCGCGGGTCGACGGTGTCGACCAGCGCGCACGGGACGGCGAGGCCCGCTCGGTGCTCGAATCAGAGCTCAAGAAGGCCGAGGCGCGCAACGCCGAGCTGATGAAAGAGTTCAACAACGGTGAGCCCGAAAAGCAGGGCAGCGAAAGCCGCAACTACCAGAAGTACCTCGACCGCGTCGCCGAGATGAAGGCCGAGATCGCGCGCAACGAAAGCGACATCGCGGGCCTGCGTCGCGAGATCGGACGGCTTCCGCCGAGCAGCCGCTAGATGGCCTTCGGCAAGCTGGTGGGAGCCGGCAAGCGCTTCCAGGCCTTCGACCTGCTCTCCACCCTGATCGCGGTGGTCCGCATCGACGGCTCGGTGCTCTATGCCAATGCCAGCCTCGAAGATGCGCTGGGCACCTCGCGGCGTACGCTCGAAGGTTCTCCGTTCAGCGCCTGCTTCAACGAACCGCTGGTGCTGCAAACCGTCATCGACGGCGCGCGCAGCAACGAGTTCGCCAAGGTGCGCTACGAGGCCATGCTGCGCCGGGTCAATCACGAGTTGCTGCCCGTCCTGGTCACGCTCGCGCAGGGCGACAAGTCGGGCGAGCTCATCGTCGAACTGCTGCCGCAGGAGCAGCAGGTGCGCCAGGACCGCGAAGAAAGATTGCTCGAC
>JAHJOG010000058.1 GCA_018820395.1 Gammaproteobacteria bacterium
CATCAGAACCGGTCGCAGGCGAATCGCAGCCGCTTCTTCGCGCAAGGGGCGCCCGGGTGCTCGCCGGCAGCCACAACCTGTCGTCGGCGGTGCAGGTGCGCGTGGCGTCGACCGGGCGGTCCACCCGCTTCGCCGGCCTGGTCGCGCTGATGGAAGGCGCATCGCTCGACAAGCCCCGCCTGGCGCTCATGGCCGACCGCGTGGCGCGCCCCTTCATCGCGGCCACGCTCGTGGCCGCCGCCGTGGCCGCGCTGGTGTGGTGGCCCACCGATCCCGGGCATGCGTTGATGGTGGCGGTGTCGGTGCTCATCGTCACCTGCCCTTGTGCGCTCTCGCTCGCCACGCCGGCCGCGATGCTGGCCAGCGCGGGCGTGCTCGCGCGCGGCGGGACGATGGTGCGCAACCTGCAGGCCCTCGAAAGCCTGGCCGGCGTCGACACCGTCATCTTCGACAAGACCGGCACGCTCACGCGCGACACGCCGAGGCTGGAACGCATCGATTGCCGACAAGGCCTGCGGCCGGGCGATGCGCTCGAAATGGCGGCCGCCGTGGCCGCGTCGTCGCTGCATCCGAGTTCGCGCGCCCTGGTGAATGCCTGGAACGTGCAAAGTCCGTCGCGACCGGGCTGGGAATCGGCCGGGTCGACCGAGCATCCCGGCAGCGGCGTCCAGGCCGAGCTGAGTGGCAGGCCGCCGCAGCATGGCGCGGCCACGCACTGCATGCGCCTCGGCTCGGCCGCTTTCTGCGGCGTGCCGCCGCTGGACGTCGAATCCCTGCAGGTGCACCTGAGCGACGAGCACGGCTGGGTGGCCAGCTTCGTGCTGGTCGAAGACTTGCGGCCCGACGCGGCCGCGACGGTCGCGGCCCTCGCGAAGCTGGGCGTGACGACGCAGCTCGTTTCCGGCGACCGCCCGAGCGCCGCGCGCGAGATCGCGCAACGCGCCGGCATCGCCGAAGTGAAGGGCGGTTGCACGCCCGAAGACAAGCTGCGCATCGTCCGCTCGCTCCAGTCGGCGGGCCGCCGCGTCGCCATGGTCGGCGACGGGCTCAACGACGGGCCGGTGCTGGCGCAGGCCGACGCGTCCTTCGCGTTCGGCCGGGCGGTTCCACTGTCACAGGCGCGCGCGGATTTCATCGCGCCGGGCGATGCGCTCGCCGTCGTCGTGCAGACCCTCGTGCAGGCGCGCCGCACGCTGCGCATCGTGCGGCAGAACCTGGGGTGGGCCGCCGGCTACAACGCGCTGTGCGTGCCGCTCGCCATCGCGGGCTTGCTGCCGGCGTGGCTGGCGGGCCTGGGCATGGCGACGAGTTCGGTCGTGGTCGTGCTCAACGCATCGCGGCTCGCGGTGCGCCCAGCGGCCCGCCCGCTCTGAAGGGTTGCGATGGACATCCTGTTCCTGCTCATTCCGCTGTCGGTGGTTCTGGTGCTCGCCATCCTGGTGGGCCTGTGGTGGGCCGTGGACCGTGGGCAATTCGACGACATCGAGAACGAAGGCAGCCGCATCCTGCAGGGCGATTGATCTGCGTCAACGTTGCCCGCCCTGCCGCCCGGGACACTGAGGCAGTCCCAAATAACAAAGGCGAGCAGATGCAAGCAACCCATCCTTCGAGCGTCACTTACAGCGACACCGTGGTGCGGCAATTCGCCCTCATGTCGGTCGTCTGGGGCGTGGTCGGCATGCTGGTCGGCGTGGTCATCGCATCGCAGCTGACCTGGCCCGAACTCAACTTCGGCATTCCCTGGCTGAGCTACGGCCGGCTGCGCCCGCTGCATACCAACGCGGTGATCTTCGCCTTCGGCGGCTGCGCGCTCATGGGCACCAGCTTTCACGTCGCGCAGCGCACCTGCCAGACACGGCTCTTCGCGCCGAAGCTGGCGGCCTTCGTGTTCTGGGGGTGGCAGGCGGTGATCGTCGCCGCGGCCATCAGCCTGCCGCTCGGCTACACCAGCGGCAAGGAATACGCCGAACTCGAATGGCCCATCGACATCCTGATCACGCTGGTCTGGGTGGCCTATGCCATCGTGTTCTTCGGCACCATCGGACGCCGCACGGTGCGCCACATCTACGTGGCCAACTGGTTCTACGGCGCGTTCATCATCGCGGTCGCGCTGCTGCACCTGGTCAACAGCGCCGAGATGCCGGCCGGCTGGATGAAGAGCTATTCGGCCTATGCGGGCGTGCAGGACGCCATGGTGCAGTGGTGGTACGGGCACAACGCGGTCGGCTTCTTCCTGACGGCGGGTTTTCTCGGGATGATGTACTACTACATCCCCAAGCAGGCGGGGAGGCCGGTGTATTCGTACCGGCTGTCGATCGTCCACTTCTGGGCGCTCATCTTCACCTACATGTGGGCCGGCCCGCATCACCTGCACTACACCGCGCTCCCCGACTGGACGCAATCGATCGGCATGGTCTTCTCGCTGATCCTGCTCGCGCCGAGCTGGGGCGGAATGATCAACGGCGTCATGACGCTCTCGGGCGCCTGGCACAAGCTGCGCACCGACCCGATCATCCGCTTCCTGATCGTGGCGCTGTCCTTCTACGGCATGTCGACCTTCGAGGGTCCGATGATGTCCATCAAGACCGTCAACGCGCTCAGCCACTACACCGACTGGACGGTGGGCCACGTGCATTCCGGCGCGTTGGGCTGGGTGGGCTTCATCACGATGGGCTCGCTCTACTACCTGATCCCGCGCCTCTACGGACGCACCGAGATGCACAGCGTGCGCGCCATCGAAGTGCATTTCTGGGTCGCCACCATCGGCGTCGTGCTCTACATCGCCGCGATGTGGATCGCCGGGGTGATGCAGGGGCTCATGTGGCGTTCGGTCAACCCCGACGGAACGCTCACCTACACCTTCGTCGAAGGCGTGAAGGCCACCTTCCCGTACTACCTGGTGCGGCTGATCGGCGGACTGCTCTACCTGAGCGGCATGCTGGTCATGGCCTGGAACGTCTGGATGACCGTCATCGCGGGCCGGTCGGTGCGCACGCCCATTCCCCTGCCGGTCGTCGCCGCGCATGCCTGAGGACACCATGAACCCGAGCACCCCCAAGCGTTCGTTCTCGCACGAGAACATCGAAACCAACAACACGCTGATGATCGTGCTGATCCTGCTGGTCGTCGCCATCGGCGGCCTGGTGGAGATCGTGCCGCTCTTCTTCCAGAAATCGACCACCGCCGCCGTCGCCGGGCTGAAGCCACCGACGCCGCTGCAGGTGCTGGGCCGCGACATCTACGTGCGTGAAGGTTGCTACAACTGCCACTCGCAGATGATCCGGCCGTTCCGCTCGGAAACGCTGCGCTACGGCCACTACTCGGTGGCGGGCGAATACGTCTGGGACCACCCGTTCCAGTGGGGCAGCAAGCGCACCGGGCCCGACCTGCAGCGCGTGGGCGGCAAGTACAGCGACGAGTGGCATCGCATCCACCTGAACAACCCGCGCGATCTCGTTCCCGAATCGAACATGCCGGCCTACAGCTGGCTCGAGAAATCGCCGCTCGAAGGCGGCGTGGCCACGGCGCACATGCGCGCCCTGCGGCGGGTGGGCGTGCCTTTCACGGACGAGCAGATCGCCGCCGCGCCGAAGGAAGTCGACGGCAAGTCGGAAATGGACGCGTTGGTCGCCTACCTTCAATCGCTGGGCCTCGCGCTGCGCTAGGGAGACCACGAACCATGGACATCACCGACCTGCGAATCGCCGCCACGTTGCTTTCTTTCGCGACCTTCATCGGCATCCTGATCTGGGCCTACTCGCGGCGCAATGCGAAGTCCTTCGAAGACGCGGGCTACCTCCCTTTCCTCGACGAACAAAAGGAAGCGCCATGAGCGATTTCAACAGCGACATCTGGTCCTATTTCGTCGCGCTCGTCTCGCTGGCCAGCATTGCCGCGTGCGCGCTCCTGCTGTGGATGACCGCGCGTGGACGCAAGCCCGTGCGCGCCGACAACACCACCGGCCACGTGTGGGACGAAGACCTGCGCGAAATGAACAACCCCATGCCGCGCTGGTGGATGGGCCTGTTCGTGCTGACCATCGTCTTCGGGCTGGGCTATCTGGTGGTGTTTCCGGGGCTCGGCAGCTACAAGGGCCAGCTCGGCTGGAGCACCGGCGGCGAATACGAGGCCGAAGTGGCCAAGGCCGAGCGTGAACTCGGCCCGATCTACGCGCGCTACACGGCGATGCCCGCCGAGAAGGTGGCCGGCGACCCGGGCGCCATGGCCATCGGCGAACGCCTCTTCCTCAACAACTGCGCCCAATGCCACGGCTCTGACGCGCGCGGCAGCAAGGGATTCCCGAACCTGACCGACCACGACTGGTTGCACGGCGGCACGCCCGACAAGATCAAGGAGTCGATCACGCAGGGCCGCATCGGCGTGATGCCTCCGATGGCCGCGGCGGTCGGCTCGCCGGAAGACGTGAAGAACGTGGCGAACTATGTGCTCAGCCTTTCCGGCAGCCCGCACGATTCGGTGCGCGCCGGCCTGGGCAAGAGCAAGTTCGCCGTGTGCGCGGCCTGCCACGGCGTCGGCGGCACGGGCAACACCGCCGTCGGTGCTCCCAATCTCGCCGATCGGATCTGGCTGCACGGTTACGGGCAGGACGCGATCGTCGCCATCATCAACAGTGGCCGGACCAACCAGATGCCGGCGCAGCAGACCCGGCTGACGGAGGCACAGATCCACGTGCTGGCTTCGTACGTCTGGGGTCTGTCCAAGGCACCCGATGGCGGGCAATGATGCATCGGGCCAGGACACGGCGGCCGTGATGCCGGGCGCACCCGCGTCTTCCGCTGCATCCGCCCCGGCGGCGAAGAAGCAGCGGGTCGTGCCGATCGTGCCGGTGGCGCAGGACGGCGGCCTGTACGCGGCCCACAACAAGGTCTACACGCGCAGTGTGCAGGGCCTCTTCACGCGGTGGCGCTGGGGCCTGGTCTTTGCCACGCAACTGGTCTTCTATGGTTTGCCTTGGCTCGAATGGGGCCAGCGCCAGGCGGTGCTGTTCGATCTGGCCTCGCGGCGCTTCTATCTGCTGGGCCTGGTGCTCTATCCGCAGGACCTGATCTACCTGACAGGCCTCCTGATCATCTCCGCGCTGTCGCTCTTTCTCTTCACCGCGGTCGCGGGCCGGCTCTGGTGCGGCTACGCCTGCCCGCAGACCGTCTATTCCGAGATCTTCATGTGGGTCGAACAGAAGATCGAAGGCAGCCGCACCGCGCGCATGCGGCTCGACCAGGACGAGTTCTCGGCAGAGAAGCTGGTCAAGAAATGGTTCAAGCACATCGTGTGGCTGTGCATCGCGCTGTGGACCGGCTTCACCTTCGTCGGCTACTTCACGCCCATCCGCGAACTCGGGCTCGAGTTCCTGCAGACCCGCATGGGCTCGTGGGAAGTGTTCTGGGCGCTCTTCTACGGCTTTGCGACCTACGGCAACGCGTGCTTCATGCGCGAGCAG
>JAHJOG010000005.1 GCA_018820395.1 Gammaproteobacteria bacterium
GGCTGTGCAGGCGCCTCTGCGGTGCTGAGGAACGCAGCCTTTCGCGGATCAGGGCTCGCAGTTGTCTGAGCGCAGCGAGTTCTGCGAGACCCCGCGAAAGGCGAGTACCGCAAGGAAGCCCGAAGGGCCACCGCAGTGAAGCCGGCACAGCTCGCACTGCCTGCCGGGCGCACTGTCCAGGGAAGCGAAAACGCCTACCGGGTGGACTGTAGAGAGCGCTGCCAATGGAACAAGACTCCCAGCGCATCCTCAGCTCAACACCTGCAGCGCGTACAGCGCCACCCCCGGAACGAAGACCAGCAGCAGGATGCGCAGAAGATCGGAGATCAGGAAAGGAATGATCCCGATGAACGTCTCCTTCATCGGCACATCCTTCGCCATGCTGCTGATGATGAACACGTTCATCCCCACCGGCGGCGTGATCAGCCCGATCTCCACCACCATCAGCGCCAGGATGCCGAACCAGATCGCCTTGCCCTCCGGCGCCAGGCCCCACAGATCGATCCCCATGATGATCGGGAAGAAGATCGGAATCGTCAGCAGGATCATCGACAGGCTGTCCATGATGCAGCCCAGGATCAGGTAGATCACCAGGATCGTGCCCAGCACCAGCAACGGAGGCAGGTCCAGACCGATCACCCATTTGGCCAGCTCGGCCGGCATCTGCGTCAGCGCCAGGAACACGTTCAGCACGTCCGCGCCAAGGAGGATCAGGAAGATCATCGCCGTCGCCTGCGCCGCGCCGTAGATGCATTCCAGGAAGCCCCGGCCGCGCAGGCCGCCCGACACCAAAGCCACGAAGCCTGTGGCGATCGTGCCGATCGACGCGGCTTCGGTCGGCGTGAAGAAGCCACCGTAGATGCCGCCGATGACCACCACGAAAATCAACAGCACCGGCCAGGTCTCGGTCAGCGCCTTGAGGCGGGCCAGCCACGGCATGCGTTCGCCGGCCGGTGCATGGTCCGGGTGAACGCGCGCGATGACGCCGATCGCCACCATGTAGCCTGCCGCTGCGATCAGGCCCGGAATGAAAGCGGCCACGAACAACTTGGCAATGTTCTGCTCGGTGATGATGGCGTAGATCACCAGCGGTACGGACGGCGGGATCAGAATGCCCAGCGTGCCGCCCGCTGCGATCGCCGCCGTCGACAGCCGCGCCGAGTAGTTGTGGCGGCGAAGCTCGGGCAGCGCCACCTGCCCCATCGTCGCCGCCGTGGCGAGCGACGAACCGCAGATCGCGCCGAAGCCGGCGCAGGCCGTGACAGCGGCCATCGCCATGCCGCCGCGCCAATGGCCGATCATGGCGTTGCCCGCCTTGAAGAGCGCGCGGGACAACCCGCCGTGCGTCGCGAACTGCCCCATGAGCAGGAAGAGCGGCACCACCGAGAGGTCGTACACCGAATAGCGCGCGTAGGCCACGGTCTTGAAGTAGTTGAGCAGCGTGTCCGCGCCCGCCACCCAGATGTAGCCGACCGAGCCGGCCACCAGCATCGCCACGCCGATCTGCACGCGCACGGCGAGCAGCAGCAGCATGAACCCGCCGATCAGGGCGCCTTGTTGAATGCCTGTCATGTGCTGGCCTTGGCGTTTTTCCACGCGGTGTAGAGCGCGGCGCAGCCGAGCAGGAAGAACGATGGCCCCATCGGCGCATAGCCCCACCAGGTGGGCAGGCTCAGCAGCATCGTGGCGTCATGGTTGCTGCGGAACTCGACCGTCGCGAGCACCACGCGCCAGGCGATCGCGAAGGAACAGATCGCCAGCAGCACGGCGGCGATCACGTCGAGCCGGGCGTTGGTGCGCGCCGAATTGCGCGTGGTGAAGAAGTCGACGATCACGTGTCCGTTGACCATCTGGCAAAAGGGCAAGGCCATGCTGACGGCCACGGCCGACATCATCTGCACCAGTTCGTAGTCGCCCAGCAAGGGGCTGTCGAAGAACGAGCGGCCGAGGATGCTGTAGACCGACATCAGCGCCATGGCAACGAGCATCAGGCCGGAGCAGATGGCGAACAGGCGGGAGATGGCGTCGAGGGTGCGTCCGACCGGATCGGTCGGACGCGAACTGTCGTCGAAGACGGCTTCTGACATGGGATTTCCTGCAGTGCGGACCCGGCGGCGCGCGTCGTCGGCAGGCGTGCGAAAAGCGGCAGCCTTGGCGACTGCCGCTCGACCTGCCGCACCCGACGTCGGGCGCCGCGAGGGGCCTTACTTGGTGTTCTTCTTGACCAGGTCGCGCGCGGCCTGCAGCAGCATCTTGCCGTCACCGCCCTTGGACGTGATGTCGGACGACCACTGCTCGTCCAGCGCGCTGGTGGCCTTCTTCCACTTTTCGAGTTCGGCCGCCGGGATGGGCGTGATCTTGTTGCCCGAGGCGATCATCTTCTCCTTGCCTGGAGCGTCGGCTGCGGCCTGCGTCTTGCCCATGAAGGCCGAGAAGTCGGCGCCCGAGTTGGCGTCCAGCACCTTCTTCAGGTCGGGCGGCAGCGACTCGTACTTGGCCTTGTTCATGGCGACCAGGAACACGGTGGTGTAGAGCGCGTTGTAGCTGCGGTCGGGCTCGGCCGTGAACTTGGTGAGCTCGTTGACCTTGATGCCGGGCGCCACTTCGTAAGGAATGACGGCGCCGTCGATCACGCCCTTGGACAGCGCCTCGGGCACCGCCGGCACCGGCATGCCGACGGGCGTTGCGCCCATCATGGCCAGCATCTTGTTGGTGAGCCGGGTCGGCGCGCGCAACTTGAGCCCGCGGAAATCCGACAGCTGGGTGATCGGCTTGTTGACCGTGTAGATGTTGCCAGGGCCGTGCACGTGAACGGCAAGGATGTGGGTGTCCTTGAATTCGTCGCGGTCGTACTTGTCGTAGAACTCCCAGGCCGCACGGCTGGTGGCTTCGGCGTTGGTCATCATGAAGGGCAATTCGAAGACCTCGATCTTCGGGAAGCGGCCCGACGAATAGCCGGCCACGGTCCACACGATGTCGGCCACGCCGTCCTTGGCCTGGTCGTAGAGCTGCGGCGGGGTGCCGCCGAGCTGCATCGACGGATAGAGCTGGCACTTGAGCTTGCCGGCCGATTCCTTGGCCAGCTTGCCGCACCACGTGCCGAACATGTCGACCTGTTGCGTCGACTGCGGGCCGAGGAAGTGATGGACCTTCAGCGTCACTTCCTGCGCCTGGGCTGCGAACCCGGCAGCACCCAGCAGCGCGGCGACCAGGGTTTTGCTCAGCAATCTCATGTGCGTGTTCCTAGATTTTGAAAATGGCTGCATCTTAGGAAACATTTGAGGTGCTGGAGCCGCTCGCCGAGGAATTTTTGCCCGCCGATGGGGCGGGTTGTCCCTAGGTGGGGCCGTGGCAAGCAGCCCCTTGCGCGTGCCTTATAGCAGGCGCGCGCGATGGACTTCGGGCAGCTGTCCGTGTGCGAGCCGGTCTTCGATTTCGCGCCGGAATTCGGGGGTCGGCGTCTCGTACGCCGGCAGGCTCTTGAACAGGTCGCCGCTGCCGCTGCCATCGAGCGTGGGTGCGGCGCTCTTGTCCGACTCGGCGGACAGATGCGCGCCCAACGCGCCCTTGGCGGAACGCGGCAGAGCGAGCGGCTTGTCGTTCAACCAGGCCAGCACGTCGGCCGCGACCGAAGGAATGCTGGTGAGCCCGCCGTGCTTACCCTTCACGTAGCGCAGGGTCACGCCTTCGAGCTCGGCGGACGCGAGCGGCACGCGGCCGTCGCCATCGCGGTCCACGTTGCCGGGCACACGGCTCGTGATTTTCTCGGTGTGGTCCCACAGACCCCAGAAGCGCTCGCTGAATTCGAGCCGGAAGAGGCCCTCCTCGCCGACGCCCGCGATCATGAGCATGCGGTCCTTGTGGGCCTGCAGCAGCGATCGGTGCCACGCGTGCAGGTCGACGTGGAACTGCCGGGCCTCGTCGAGTGCCGACTGCAGCTGCACCGTGTCCGCAGGCGTCAGGTCGTCGAGCTTCCAGGCGGCGGCGTCGTACAGGTCGAAGTTCGCGCAGGGGTGCGCGTTGCCGCCGTCGCGCGTGCCGGGGTACACGCCCACGGGGGCCGGCAACAGGCTCAGCACGCCGCGCATGCTGCGGAACGCCGAACGGCTCAGGAACATGCCCATGATCGCGAGTGCCTCGAAGCCCCACAGATGGTTCTTCAGGTAGCCCGCGATGGAAGCCGACCCGTAGTGCGGCGTGCCGATGAACACCACCTTGCCGACCTTGGGCCACAGCTCCTTGCCGTGCAGCATGAGCGCGGTGCGGATCATCAGCCCGCCCATGCTGTGGCCAACCAGGTGCACGGGCTTGCCTGTCTCGCGCGCCACGTCGAGGATGCGTTGGCGCAATGCATCGGCCGAGCTCGCGAACGACTTGCGCCAGTCGTACGGAAACTGGTAGCTGCCGCCGAAGCTGTCGGACACGGCCAGCGCCTGGCGGAACGGCGCATAGAGCACGTCGATCGCCGCCGGGCGGATCTGCGCGTCGGCGTTCTTGTCGTTGCCATCGGCGCCCAGCGCCAGCTCTTCGAGCTTGTCGCGGGCGAACACCATGTCGAGCCACCACACGCCGCCCAGCCCTTCGCTTTGCAGCGTGCTTCCCATGACGCCCGGTGCGAAGAGGATGTTGCGCGGCCCGCCCGCGGCCAGGTGCGCTGGGCGCGACCCACCGACGAAGCGCGACCATTCGTCGAAGGCGGCGTCGCCCATCCAGGCCCGGGCCGCGCTCGCCACCTCGGGCTTTTTCAGCATCGCGCCCTGCTCGCTCCAGTCGGCGGCAAGAAGCTTTTCGAGATCGGTCAGCTCACGCGGCATGGTCTCTTCCTTTCATTCCTTGAGGGCCGCGACC
>JAHJOG010000059.1 GCA_018820395.1 Gammaproteobacteria bacterium
CTGGCTGCCGCGCAACTTCGTCCAGCCGCACGTGGCGGCGGGATCGCTGGTCGAGATTCCGTTCGAGAACCTGTCGAACGGGCTCGACCTGTGGGTGGACGTGGTCTGGTCGCGCGAGCGTCCGCTCGGGTTGGGCGCGCGTCGCTTCGTGGCGCTGATCCAGAAGCCGGCGGCGCCGCCGGGGTGATGCTCAGGGCCGGTCGCCCAAGGGCAACTGGTGATTGGTCGGGCCGCGTCCCGGCGTCGCATAGCCGCCGTTGGGGTTGACGAAGCGAGGTGGCTGCACGCCAG
The DNA here is from genome assembly GCA_018820395.1 of Gammaproteobacteria bacterium. Classification (GTDB taxonomy): domain Bacteria; phylum Pseudomonadota; class Gammaproteobacteria; order Burkholderiales; family Burkholderiaceae_C; genus Variovorax. Next base: position 292 of record JAHJOG010000059.1, read on the forward strand.
CCTGCGGTGGCCCAGCCTGCGGCGGCGGTGGGCGCACGCCTTGCTGCGGTGGACGCGGGCCGCGATCCGGCGGCCGCGGCACGTTCGGCGGGAACGGAACCCCCACGCCCGGACCCGGATGCGGAGGCCGCATGCCGCGGTCCGGCGGTGGGCGGAACTCCGGTCGACGGTCGACGTCCGGGCGAAACCCCGGCCCGGGCGGCGGCGGACCGAAGCCGGGCCGGTAGCCCGGGCCGGGCCCAGGCTGCGGGCGCCAGTGCGGCCGCTCGGGGGGCGGCGGACGCCAGCCGACCACGGGCGGTGGCGGCGGCCGGCCGCCCCACCAGCGCCTGTCGTCGTACCAGCTGCGGTCGCGGTAGTGGTTGCTCCAGTAGTTGCCGATGGTGAATCCGATGATCGGCACGCCGATCGCGGCGCCGTACGCGGCCAGCGGCAGGGGCCGGTCGCCGTCGTCGTACTCGATGCCGCCTGCGTAGGCCCAGCCGCGCAGCCCGTCCGGCAGCACGATGTCGCACCAGCCGTAGCCGCGCGTGCAGCCGATCACGTCGAAGGGCTGACGCGGCGCCAGGCGGGCCACCAGCGGATACTCGTTGGACGGTCCTGCGCGAAGGTTGAGCGGCCCGCGTGCGTAGGCTTCCTGCGCCGACGCCGCGAAAGGACTGGCCAGCGCCACCAGGGCAGCGGCGATGCAGCAGGGGGCGAGACGGTTCATGGGAGCCTTTCAGGTTCCGGGTCAGGGTAGGCCGGCGAGTCGGGCGCTGTCAATCGGCGGCGCCCGCGGTTTGCGCTCCTTGTTGCCCGACACCCGACCGAGCCCCGCACCCGCAGCCGCCGCGCGGGCGCCTGCAACCGCTTCAGGCCGTTGCCTCGGCTTCGGTCGCGGAATGAAGCGCCCGGCCGCCGAGCTTCGCGACCGCGCCGCCGATCGCGGCGATGTGTTCCGGCGTGGTGCCGCAGCAGCCGCCGACGATGTTGACCAGCCCCTCCGCAGCAAACTCGTGCAGCAGCCGCGACGTGACGTCGGGCGTCTCGTCGAAGCCGGTCTCGCTCATCGGGTTGGGCAGGCCCGCGTTCGGGTAGCAGCTGATGTAGGTGTCGTCGGCGGCCCGCGCCAGCTCTTGCAGGTAAGGCCGCATCAGCGCCGCGCCCAGCGCGCAGTTGAGGCCCACGGCCAGCGGCCGTGCGTGCCGCACGCTGTGCCAGAACGCGGTGACGGTCTGGCCGCTCAGGATGCGGCCCGAAGCATCGGTGACGGTGCCGCTGATGATCAATGGCAGCCGCTCGCCGCTCGCCTCGAAGTATTCGTCGACGGCGAAGAGCGCGGCCTTGGCATTGAGCGTGTCGAAGATCGTCTCGACCAGGATCACGTCGCTGCCGCCTTCCACCAGCGCCTCGACCTGCTCGTAATAGGACGCGCGCAATTCCTCGAAGCTCACGTTGCGCGCGCCGGGATCGTTCACGTCGGGACTGATGCTGGCCGTCTTCGGCGTCGGGCCGAGCGCGCCGGCGACGAAGCGTGGCTTGTCGGGCGTGGAGAACTTGTCGCAGGCCGCGCGCGCGATGCGGGCCGACTCCAGATTCATCTCGCGCGCCAGGTCGGCCATGCGGTAGTCCTCCTGCGCGATGCGGGTCGCGCCGAAGGTGTTGGTCTCGATCAGATCGGCTCCCGCGGCGAGGTACTTTTCGTGGATGTCGCGGATCACGTCGGGCCGCGTCAGCGACAGCAGTTCGTTGTTGCCCTTCACGTCGCGATCGAAGTCCTTGAAGCGCTCTCCGCGGTATTGCGCTTCGCTCAGCCGGAAGCGCTGGATCATCGTGCCCATCGCGCCGTCGAGGATCGCAATGCGCTCGGCGAGGATGCCAGGGAGCGCGGCGGCACGGGTGTAGATCGGAGGGTTCATGGCGGAATTGTAGGCAGGCATGCAATGGCCCTAGCCCCGTTGACCCATTCTTGAGCCGCGCGGCGCAAATGCGTGGCGCAACGCCCGTGGCCTGTGCACCATGGCCTCCATTGCAACCCAAGGAGGCCTCTCATGCAACGCGAAGACGACACGCCCAAGGACGAACCCGATGAGGAAAATCTGAACGTCGACGGCGACGAGAAGAGCGACGGCGACGAGAAGAGCGACGGCGACGAGAAGAGCGAAGACGACGAGAAGAGCGAAGACGACGAGGAAGACGAGGAAGACGGCGAATCCCCCAGCTACGACCGGATGGTTTCGCTGAAAGGGTTCAAGTCGATCGAAGCCGCGCGAGAGAAGGCTGCCGAAGCCCTGACCTCCACCGACAGCCGCCTCGAAGCTCTGGAGGCCTTCAAGAAGGCGATCATCCGCGGGCCCGGAAAGGAGAAGCCTGACGCCGACGCCGAACCTGACGCGGATTCGGACGCTGCGGATTCCGGCGAATCGGGAGGCGACGCCTCGAAGGCCGAGTCCGAATCCGAATCCAAGCCCGAAACCACGGTCAAGCGCACCGTCGAAACCCGGCCGGATGGCACGACGGTCGAAACCGTGACCACGATCCAGCGCTCAGGGTCGCGCACATCGCACGGCACCAGCATGTCGTTGCACGAAACTGGCGACGGTGACTCGGAAGCGTCTCCGGGCGACGAAGGCGCCGCCGGGCAGGAGCCGACCGCCGCCGCCGACAAGGCAGCCTCGTCAGGCGGCGAAAAAGGCAAGGAAGAGAAAAAAGACGAAAAGAAGGACGGCAAGAAAGACGACGGCAAGCCACGCAGCGGCTACGGCCGCTGGACGCGTCCCGACTGGTGAGCCGAAGCGAGGCGCAGGCCGCAGGCACCATCGAATGGGCGGCATCCAGGCGCGGCTTGCGGGCCCTTCGCGCAGAATGGCGCGATGCCCCACAGCGTCTCGTTGATCAACACCATTGCCGCCGGCCTCGGGCTGGCGCTGCTTCTCGGCTTCCTGGCAGCGCGGCTGCGGCTGCCGGCGCTGGTCGGTTATCTGCTGACCGGCGTCATCATCGGCCCGTTCACGCCAGGCTTCGTGGCGGACGCGAGCATTGCCGCGCAGTTGGCCGAGATCGGCGTGATGCTGCTGATGTTCGGCGTCGGGCTGCACTTTTCGCTCGACGACCTGCTGGCGGTCCGCAAGATCGCGCTGCCCGGTGCGGTGTTCCAGATGGCTGCGGCGACGGTGCTTGGCGGGGCGCTGGCCACCTGGTGGGGCTGGAGCCTCGGCGGCGCATTGGTGTTCGGCCTGGCGCTGTCGGTGGCGAGCACCGTGGTGCTGTTACGGGCACTGGAGAGCCTGAACCTCCTGGACACCTTCACCGGCCGCATCGCGGTCGGCTGGCTGGTGGTGGAGGATCTCGCGATGGTGCTGGTGCTGGTGCTGCTGCCGCCGCTCGCGGGCACGCTGGGCGGCGCCGCGGCCGCGGACGCGACCCCGCTGTGGCAGACGCTGGGTCTCACGCTGCTGCAGGTTGGCGGCTTCGTGGTGCTGATGCTGGTGGTGGGGCGCCGCGTGTTCCCGTGGATCCTGTGGCAGGTCGCACGCACGGGGTCTCGGGAGCTGTTCACGCTGTGCGTGGTGGCCGCTGCGGTCAGCATTGCGTTCGCGTCGGCGGCGCTCTTCGGCGTGTCGTTCGCGCTCGGCGCTTTCTTCGCGGGCATGGTGATGCGCGAGTCGGAATTCAGTCACCGCGCGGCGCAGGAGTCGTTGCCGCTGCGCGATGCGTTCGCGGTGCTCTTCTTCGTGTCGGTCGGGATGCTGTTCGATCCGGCGGTGCTGATCGAGCGGCCGCTGCAGGTGCTGGGCGTGGTGCTGGTGATCGTGGTGGGCAAGTCGCTCGCGGCCTGCGCGCTGGTGCTCCTGCTGCGCTATCCGCTGGCCACGGCGCTCACCGTGAGTGCGAGCCTGGCGCAGATCGGCGAGTTCTCGTTCATCCTGGCGGGCCTGGGTGCCGGGCTCGGCCTGCTGCCGCCCGAGGGGCAGAGCCTGCTGCTGGCGGGGGCCTTGATCTCGATCGCGACGAACCCGCTGTGGTTCAGCCTGATCGCGCCGCTGCAGAAATGGCTGCATGCGCATTCGGCGTTCGCGCGCGGGCTCGAGTTGCGCGAAGACCCGCTGACCGAACTGCCGACGACCACCGAGGCCCGCTACCTTTCGCGCCAGGTGGTGCTGGTGGGCTATGGCCGCGTGGGCCGGCGCATCGCGGCCGAGCTGGCGGCGCACGGGATTCCTTTCGTCGTCGCCGACCAGAACCGCGAGCTGGTCGAAAGGCTGCGTGTGAAAGGCATGGCTGCCGTCTGGGGCGATGCGGCCGACCCGGCGGTGCTGATCCAGGCGCACATCGCGCACGCGCGCCTCCTGGTGGTGGCCACGCCCGAATCGATCAACGTGCGCCAGATGGTCGAGACCGCCCGCACGCTCAACCCGGCCATCGAGACCGTGCTGCGCAGCCACAACGAAGAAGAAGCGGTGTTGCTGACGCGCGAGATCTCGGCCAAGGTCTTTCTCGGCGAGCACGAGCTCGCGCAGTCCATGGCGCGTCACGTGATCGAGCGGGCACTGCGTCCGCTCGATGCCTCGATGGCGCAGGGCGCCTCTTCCGCCGCCTGAGCGACCCGAGCATCCAATCGATGCGAGCGCCCATGCGGGGTTGCCGTTGCGCCTGCCGACGGTGCAGCGCAGCTTTTCAGCGCGTGGCCGGCGGATCTCTTTCGACGAACTCGAGCACGGTCTCGATCATCTGCCGCAACAGCGGCTGAACTCTGCTCGCCACGTCGGGCAGGTAGTCGAACGGCAGTTGCTCCTGCATGTAGCTGGCCTGCGTCATTTCAAGCTGCACCGCGTGCACGCCCTGTGCCGGGTTGCCATACGTGCGCGTGATGTGTCCGCCCTTGAAGCGCCCGTTGAGCACGCCCGAATAGGCCGGGTCGGACTGCGCGATGCCGAGCAGGGCGGCGGCGAGCGACGGGTCGCAGCTCGCACCGTTCGCGGTGCCGAGGTTCATGTCGGTCAGCCGGCCTTCGAAGAATCGCGGCAGCACCGAGCGGATCGAATGGGCGTCCCACAGTGCGATGCGGCCGTGAACCGATCGGAGCCGATCGAGCTCGGCCCGAAGCTGGCGGTGGTACGGCTGCCAGATGGCGTCGACGCGCGTCTGGATCTCGGCTTCGTCGGGCACATCGCCCGCGGCATAGACGGGTGTCTTGTCGAAGGTGTCGACCGGGCACAAGCCGGTGGTGTCCTGCCCCGGATAGAGGTTGGCGTTGTCGGGTGGCCGGTTCATGTCCACCACGTAGCGCGAGTGGGTCGCAAACAGCACCGACGCGCCGAGCTCGTCCGCGAAGTCGTAGAGCCGTTCGAGATGCCAGTCGGTGTCCGGCACGTGGCGGGCCTCGTCGGTGAAGCGGGCCGCGAGTGCCGGCGGCAGGTAGGTGCCGACGTGCGGCATCGAGATCAGCAGCGGACGGGTGCCCTGACGGAAGCGGAATGGGGGTTCGGTGGTCTGGAAGGTCATGGTGAATCGAGCAATCGGGTGCGCGCCGCGACGAAGCCGGCGGCGGCGGTGGAATGGATCGGGTGAGTGCCGCGCTCGACGACGGGACGCCCGCCCACCCACACCGCGTCGATGGCGCTGGTGCGGTGGCTGGCGAACACGTGCGACGACAGCATGTCGGCAGCGCCGAGCCCGGCCAGGGCCGGCCGGCTGGCATCGAGCACGACGAAGTCTGCGCGCTGGCCGGGCGCCAGTCCGCCGATCAGCCGGCCCGAGGCGCGTGCGCCTCCAAGCACGGCCGCGAGCGTCATCGCGGTCGCGACCTGCGGTTGGGCGGCATCGGCCGTCACGTTGCGCTGGCGGGTGGAGAGCCGCTGTCCGTATTCGAGGAGCATCAGCTCTTCGGCGGCGTTGACGCAGATGTGGCTGTCGGAGCCGACGCCCCAGACGCCATCGCCGTCGCGCCATCGCGCCAGGTCGAACAGGCCGTCGCCCAGGTTGGCTTCGGTCGTCGGGCAGAGGCCGGCGACGGCGCCGGTTGCCGCGGCGCGATGGTATTCGTCGGCGTCCATGTGGGTGGCGTGCACGAGGCACCAGCGCGCGTCGACGTTCGCGTGGTCGAGCAGCCAGGCCACGGGCCGTTGGCCACTCCATTCGATGCAGGCGTCGACTTCGGCGGTCTGCTCGGCGATGTGGATGTGGATCGGCGCGGCGGCGTCGATCGCATTGAGGCCCGCGAGTGCGGCACGCAGGCCGTCGGGCGGCACGGCGCGCAGCGAGTGGGGGGCCAGCCCGAGCTGGCCACCTTGCGCCTCGCACAGCGGCTGCAGCCGATCGAGCAGGCGCAGCATCGAATCGGTCGAGCGCACGAAGCGCCGCTGGTCCGGGCCCGGTGCCTTGTCGCCGAAGCCGCTCGCCTGGTAGAGCACGGGCAGCAGCGTGAGCCCGATCCCGGCCCGATCGGCGGCGCGCAGCAGGGCCAGCGCCAGCTCGGCGTCGTCGGCGTAGGGGCGTCCGTCGAGGTCGTGGTGCAGGTAGTGGAACTCGCAGACCGAGGTGTAGCCGGCTTCCAGCATCTCGACGTAGAGCCAGGTCGCGATCGCTTCGACCTGCTCGGGCCCGATGCGGGCCGCAAAACGGTACATGAGGCTGCGCCAACTCCAGAAGCTGTCCTGGGCGGCGCCGCGGAACTCGGTCAGCCCGCCGAACGCGCGCTGAAAGGCGTGCGAATGCAGGTTCGGCATGCCCGGGATCACGGGGCCGGCGGCATGCGGCACATCGGTGGGCGGCGTCGAGGCGGGTGCGGTGCGGGTCAGTTGGCCTTCTGCGTCCCATTCGAGGAGGACGTCGCGCGCCCAGCCTTCCGGCAACAAGGCGTCGGCGGCGAACAGGGTGCGACTCATGCGAAGGCCCCGTCTCGATTCAGCTTGGAGCGGCGCGGCCCGACGCGGGCCGACTCGATGCCATGCGCGTTCATGCGATGCGCCCTTGCCGCACGATGCGGCGCGCCGCGCGACGACCGAACCAGTAGGCCAGGTCGGCCGGCTCCTGCGCGTCCCACAGCACGAAGTTCGCCGGCGTGCCGACGCGCAACGCGCCGTGCGTGGCCTGCAGGCCGAGCGCGCGGGCCGCGTGAGCGGTGACGGCCTGCATCGCCTCGGGCACGGTCAGACGAAACAGCGTGCAGGCCATGTTGACCATCAGCAGCAGGCTCAGCGCGGGCGAGGTGCCCGGGTTGTGATCGGTGGCGACCGCCATCGGCACGCCGGCGGCGCGCAGGCGCTCCACGGGCGGCAGGTGCGTGTCGCGCAGCGTGTAGTAGGCGCCGGGCAGCAGCACGGCGACCGTGCCCGCTTCGCGCATCGCAGCGATGCCTTGATCCGACAGGTGTTCGACGTGGTCGCAGGAAAGGGCGCCGTAGCGCGCCGCCAGCGCGGCACCGCCCATGTCGGACAGCTGCTCGGCATGCAGCTTGACGGGCAGGCCCAGCGCCTGAGCGGCCCGGAAGACGCGCTCGGTCTCGTCGAGCGTGAAGGCGATGCGCTCGCAGAACACGTCCACCGCATCGATCAGGCCTTCTTCCGCGAGCGCCGGCATCATGTCGCGGCAGACGAGGTCGATGTAGTCGCCGCTGCGGTCGGCGAATTCGGGCGGGAGCGCGTGGGCACCCAGAAAAGTGGTCCGTACCACAACGCCGTACGCTTCGCCCAGGCGCCGTGCGACGCGCAACTGCTTGCGCTCGTGTTCGAGTGCGAGCCCGTAGCCCGACTTGATTTCAATGGCGCAAACGCCGTCGGCCAGCAGTTGTTCCAGCCGGGGCGCGGCCTGCGCGAAGAGGCTGTCTTCGTCGGCATCGCGCGTGGCCCGCACGGACGACACGATGCCGCCGCCCGCCCGCGCCACTTCTTCGTAGCTGGCGCCGGCGAGCCGCATGGCGAACTCGTTGGCGCGGTGGCCGCCGTAGACCAGATGGGTGTGGCAATCGATCAGCCCGGGCGTGACCAGCGCGCCTTCGCCGTCGTGGCGAGGCAGCGCGGCGAATTCGTCCGGCACCCGGCTCCCGGCGCCGATCCAGCGCACGGTGCCCTCGGTGACGACGATGGCGGAATCGTCGACGGCCTGGCTGGCGGCACCATCGCCCGCCGGAAGATCCGGTGCCGCGTCAGGCGCCAGTCGGAGACGCGTCCACACGCCGTCGGCGGAAGGGAGTCGGGCCAAAGCGGTCATCGGGTGGCCTTCTGGTGGCGCCATGCCGGCGTCGGCGTAGCTCGGAAGATGCGCACGGCCAGAAGCCGTGGCGCGGCGCCGCGTGCTTCGACGCGCCATGCCGCCGACTCGTCGGTCCAGACGGCGCCTTCGCCTTCGAGCAGCGCGGTACCGCCAGGCTCCAGGAGCCAACTGCCGGAGAGCGCCAGCAGAACGCCATGCGGGGCCGGCGCCACGGTGCCTGTGGCGTCGAGCACCTGCAGTTCGGCGTCCCACTGGCCGCGCCGCGTCATCAGATTGAAGTCGCTCGAAGCGCCGCCGCGCCGCGTGCAGTGGACGGTCTTGTCGCCGCTGAAGACGAAGGGATGGTGCCGGGTGTCGAGCGCGTGCTCGAACTCGCCGTCGGCCGAGCGCAGCATCACGCCGTCGCCTTCCAGCAGCATGATGTGCCGCACGATGCCGGGAAACACCGAGAACGGACCGTCGGACGCGATGGTCGCGACGCTGGTCCGCCAATCGAAGTCGTCGATGCCCGCGCCCGGCGGCCAGCAGGCGATTTCCTGCGTGCTGCCGCCGCCGTTCTTCCATGGCGTGGCGGGGAGGTCGGCCAGCGAGAAATAGTCGATGCTCATCGCGCCGCTCCTCGCAGTCGCGCCTGTCGTGGTCGGGGGGCTTCGGTTTTCTTGCGCATCGCCGTCCTGTCGGGGTTCATTCGACCGTGATGTTCTTCTTCTTGATGACGTCGGCCCAGCGCGCTGTTTCGGAGTCGATGGTGGCCGCGAGCTGCTGCGGCTTTCCGCCGCCCGGTTCCATGCCGAGCGCGACGAACTTCTCTTTCATTTCCGGCTTGGCGAGCATGGCCGAGACTTCGGTGTTGAGCCGGTCGACGATGGCGGGCGGTGTGCCGGCCGGCGCCATGAGCGCATACCAGGACACGGCCTCGAAGCCGGGCATGCCTTGCTCGGCGATGGTCGGCACGTCGGGCAGGGCCGGCGAGCGCTGCAGGCTCGCGACGCCGAGCGCGCGCAGCTTGCCGGCCTTGATCTGCGGCAGCACCGAGGACATCTGGCCGAACATCATCGTGACTTGCCCGCCGAGCACGTCGTTGAGCGCCGGGCCGATGCCCTTGTAGGCGACGTGCAGCAGTTGTACTTTGCCCGTGAGCGCCATCAGTTCGCCGGCCAGGTGCGCCTGGCTACCCGCGCCGGGCGATGCGAAGCTGAGCGTGCCGGGCTTGGCCGCGGCCATGGCGAGCAGCTCCTTCAGCGAAGTGACGGGCGACTGCGCATTGACGACCAGCACGTTCTCGACCTTGGCGAGCATCGACACCGGCTGCAGCTCGGAGGCCTTGTACGGCAGGTTGCTGAAGAGCGTCGGATTGACCGCGATGTTGCCGGCCGGAACGATCCCCACCGTGTAGCCGTCGGGCGCGGCCTTGGCGATCGCATCGACGCCGATGTTGCCGGCGGCGCCGGCCTTGTTCTCCACCACCGCGGGCTTGCCGAGCTTGTCGGTGAATTCCTGCGCGACGAGGCGGCCCAGCACGTCGGTCGGCCCGCCGGCCGCGAAGGGAACCACCACATGCACGGGCTTGGTGGGATAGCTCTGCGCCCAGGCGCCCATCGGCAGGGCTGCGGCGAGCGCGAGCGTCGTCAGTAGTCGTTTCATTTCAGATGTCCTCGAGAGTTGCGAAATCACGTTCGGCGATGCCGGCCAGGACGTCGTAGTCCGCCGGATCGGGAAAGGCAAATCCTGAAAGCAACAAGCGTTCCCTGACCGCCTGGAGTTTGGTGGCGTGGGCCACCTCGGCGAGCGCTTCGCGCAGTGCCGAGAGTTGCGATGACGAAAGCGCGGCGCTGGCCACGAGTGGCGGAATCGGCATCGCGCCGGTGCTCGCCACCACGCGCACCTGGCGTGCCAGTGCGGGTTCGTCGTGGCGCAGCAGGTCGTGGTAGTAGCTGTCGAGCGGGCCGACGTCGATGGTGCCTGCCACGAGAGCGTCGATCACGCCGCGCGCGTTGACGAGGCCGCCCACGGCCGACCGATACAGCCGCTTGCCGTGGGGCCGCGCGAAGGCGGCCAGATGATGGCGCAGCGCCACGCCACCCGACATCGAATCCGCGAGCGTGTAGCCGAGCACGCCGCCGAAGGTGTCTTCGATGGTGCGATGCGAAGACGACTCGCGCACCACGATGTCGGTGAAGTAGACGGCGCGACCGCCGTAGCGCGCAGGCGAGGGGATCGGCGCCGCCACCAGCACGGGCTTCGGCGTGCTCTGCGCATAGGGCAGGCCGCACATCATCGCGAGCCCGAGATCGTCGCGTGCCCAGAGCGCAGCGAGCGGCGCGGGCGGGTCGTGGTCGATCACCGCCCAGTCGAGACCCGCGCGCGCGAGCACCCATTGCAGCAGCTGCCGCCACGCCGCCTTGACCGCCGGGGTGGCCGAGTACATGCGGGCGTTGGCGATCATGCGGCGTGGGCCTCCGGCGGCTTTCTGCGCGCGCCGCCGGCCAGGCGCATGCCGCCGTCCAACATGAGCAGCTCACCCGTCAGGTAGTCCGCCCCTTCGAGCAGCCACACGATGGGCTCGGCAATGTCGTCGGGTGTGGCCACGCGCGCCAATGGCGCCTCTTGCTCGAAGCGGTGCGAGATGGCTTCGAAGGCTTCGGCGCCAACGGCCGCCGGCATCCAGCGCGTGTCGATGATGCCGGGGCACACGGCGTTGACGCGAATTTCCGGTCCGAGCGTTCGCGCCAGCGCGAGCGTGAGCGCGTTCACCGCGCCCTTGGACGCGGTGTAAGCGAGCGAGCTCCCGCCGCCGGTGAAAGCGACGATCGAAGACACGTTGACCACGGCCCCCATGCCCGCCGCGCGCAGGGCCGGGACCACGGCGCGTGTCATCTGGTAAGTGCCCGTCACGTTGACGCCGAACACGTGCGCGAAGTCGTCCGCTGCGAGCGCTTCGAGGTCGAAGGGATCTGCCGTGCGCGTGACGCCCGCGTTGTTGACAAGCCCGTCGATGCGGCCCCAGCGCGCGAGCGTCTCGGCGGCCAAGCGGCGGCAGTCGGCGTCGATCGATACGTCGGCCTGCACCAGCAGTGCCTCGGCACCGGCACTCTCGCAGGCGGCGAGCGTTTCCTCGGCCTCGGTGCGGCTGCGGCTGTAGTTGACGACCACCCGCGCGCCGCGCCCGGCCAGACGGCGCACCACAGCCGCACCGACGCCGGTGGCGGAGCCGGTGACGATGCAGACGGCGCCGTCGAGCTTCATCAGCGGAAGCGCAGTTGTTGGCCCAGCCCCATGGCGCGGGCTTTCTCGAGCATGGCCGCGCCGAGCGCGATGTCCGACAGCGAGAGGCCGCGGTGCCAGAACAGGTTGGTCTCGTCGTCGCTCTCGCGGCCGGGCTTGAGGCCGGCGACGATCTGGCCGAGCTCGGCGTGCAGCGTTGCTTCGGACAGGCGGCCGCTGTCGACATGGGCGCGCAGCGCGCCGAAGGGGCCGGCCTTGGCCTGGCCCCAGTCGTCCATCACCATCTTGTCCATGATGTCGGTGAGCGAGAGCTCGACCGCGCTCATGGTGCCGTAGGGAATCACGCAGGCGCCCTTCTTGATCCATTCGGTTTTCAGGATCGGCTGCGGCTTTTCGAGGCGCGAGGCTTCGACCACGATGTCGGCACCGCGCACGCACGACTCCCAGTCTTCGGTCACCGTGATCTTCATGCCGAGGTCGCGTTCCAGGCGCTCGGCGAAGGCGTTGCGGCTTTCGGGGCGGCGCGAATGCACGCGGATCTCGTCGAAGTGGAAGATCGAATGCAAGAGCCGCACGTTCCAGTACGAGGTGCCGCGCGCGCCGATGTGGCCGAGCACCTTGGAGTCCTTGCGCGCCAGATGCTTGGCGCCGATGGCGGTGATCGCGCCGGTGCGCATGTCGGTGATGTCGGAGGCGTCGATGATCGCCACCGGCACGCCGGTCTTGGGGTCGAAGAGGTTGAGGATCGCGAGTTCGGACGGCAGGCCGATCTCGTAGTTGCGATAGAAGTCGCCCACCACCTTGACGCCCGCCACGCCGAGCGGCCGTACGTAGCCGCGCAGCACGTTGAAGTGGCCCGGATAGTCCTTCTCGGGCACCAGGTGCATGCGCGGCTCGATGGTGGTTTCGCCGCGCCCCTGCGCGAGCAGGCCCTGCTCGACGGCGGCGACGATCTCGGCGTCGGTCATCGCCAGCGCCTGGACGTCGGGATGGTTGAGGTAGTGGATGTTGATTTCGTTCATGGTCGGTCCGGGTGGATCATCGGGAGCTTGAGTGACTGTTCGCGCGCGGTGGCGATCGCGGCTTCGTAGCCGGCATCGGCATGGCGCATCACGCCGGACGCCGGGTCGTTCCACAGCACGCGCGCGATGCGCCGGTCGGCGGCTTCGGTGCCGTCGCACACGATCACCACGCCCGAATGCTGCGAATAGCCCATGCCGACGCCGCCGCCGTGGTGCAGGCTGACCCAGGTGGCGCCCCCGGCAGTGTTGAGCAGCGCGTTGAGCAACGGCCAGTCGGAAACGGCATCGCTGCCGTCCAGCATGCTTTCGGTTTCGCGGTTGGGGCTGGCCACCGAGCCGGTGTCGAGGTGGTCGCGGCCGATCACGATCGGCGCCTTGAGTTCGCCGCTGCGGACCATCTCGTTGAAGGCCAGCCCGGCGCGGTGGCGCTCGCCCAGGCCCAGCCAGCAGATGCGCGCGGGCAGGCCCTGAAAGGCGATGCGGTCGCGTGCCATGTCGAGCCAGCGGTGGGTGTGCTTGTTGTCGGGAAAGAGTTCCTTGATCTTGGCGTCGGTCTTGTAGATGTCCTCCGGATCTCCCGACAGCGCGACCCAGCGGAACGGGCCCTTGCCTTCGCAGAAGAGCGGCCGGATGTAGGCGGGCACGAAGCCGGGGAAGTCGAATGCGTTCTTCACGCCTTCGTCGAACGCGACCTGGCGGATGTTGTTGCCGTAGTCGACCGTGGGAACGCCCATCGCCTGGAAGTCGAGCATCGCCTGCACGTGCACCACGCAGGAGCGCGCGGCGGCCTTGCGCAGCATGGGGTGCTGCGTGTCGTCGGCCTTGGCGGCTTCCCATTGCCCCAGGGTCCAGTCGAGCGGCAGGTAACCGCTGGCCAGATCGTGGGCCGAGGTCTGGTCGGTGACCAGGTCGGGCCGGATGCCGCCGGCCTTGGCGCGCTTGACGAGTTCCGGCAGCACTTCGGCAGCGTTGCCGAGAAGGCCGATCGAGACCGCCTCCTTGCGCTGCGTGTGGTGCTGGATGAGGGCCAGCGCGTCGTCGATGTCGCGCGCCTGCTTGTCGAGGTAGCGCGTGCGCAGGCGGAAGTCGATGCTCGCCTGCCGGCATTCGACGGTGAGCGAGCAGGCGCCCGCCAGCGTGGCGGCCAGCGGCTGCGCGCCGCCCATGCCGCCGAGGCCGGCGGTCAGGATCCACTTGCCCGACAGATCGTTTCCGTAGTGCTGGCGGCCGGCTTCGACGAAGGTCTCGAAGGTGCCCTGCACGATGCCCTGGCTGCCGATGTAGATCCAGCTGCCGGCGGTCATCTGGCCATACATCATGAGACCCTTGCGGTCGAGCTCGCCGAAATGCTCCCAGGTGGCCCACTTGGGCACCAGGTTGGAGTTGGCGATGAGCACGCGCGGTGCGTTCTCGTGCGTCTTGAAGACGCCCACCGGCTTGCCGGACTGGATGAGCAGCGACTCGTCGTCCTCCAACTCGCGCAGCGACGCCAGGATCTGGTCGAAGCAGGCCCAGTTGCGCGCCGCGCGGCCGATGCCGCCGTAGACCACCAGGTCCTGCGGCCGCTCGGCGACTTCGGTGTCGAGGTTGTTCTGCAGCATGCGGTAGGCCGCCTCGGTGAGCCAGCTCTTGCAGCTGAGCTCGGTGCCGCGCGGGGCGCGGATGACCCGGCTCGCATCGTGGCGCGGGTCGGCGCCGGCGGATTCGAGAAACTTGTCTGGAGCGTTCATGGGTGTCTTCCTCGATGGGTCATGGGTCGATTCATGGGGCGATGTGCGACGGCGGGAAAAAGTGGCAATCCAAAGTGGTCTATACCACTCTAGACCATCCACGCGGATGCGTCAATGTTCGTCCTGGTCCGCGACAGAGGCAAGGGGCAGGCTCCTAGAATCGGCTCGCAAAGCCCGCCGGCGCGATGTGCACGCCGAGCCCTTGCGCCAAGGAAAGCCATCGAAGATGCCGCCGCCGGCCGACACCCCCACCCACACGACGATCCATGCCGATGTCAGGTCGGCCATTCGCAGCGCGATCGAGGACGGCGGCTGGAAGCCGGGTTTTCGCCTGCCGGCCGAACGCGACCTGGTCGAGAAATACCACTGCGCGCGCATGACCGTGCGCCGCGCCCTGCAGGACCTCGAGGCCGAGGGGCTGATCGTGCGGCGCCACGGTTCGGGCACCTACGTGGCCGATCTTCAGCCGATCTCCAACGTGCTCACGGTGAAGGACATCCACGAGGAGATCCTCGAACGCGGCCACAAGCACCACAGCAAGCTGCTGTCACGCTCGCGCATCAAGGCCGGCGCGTCGATCGGCGAGGCGATGCGCGTCGACCGGGCGTCGAGCGTGTTCCGCTGCGAGGTGATCCACTACGAAAACGGCGTGCCGATCCAGTTCGAAGAGCGCTTCGTCAACCCGGCGGTGGTGCCGGACTTCCTGACGCTCGATCTGGCCGCGCACACCGCGTCCAGCCATCTCTTCGAGCGCGCGCCGCTCACGGCGGCCGAGCAGGTGGTCGAGGCCGTCAACGCGGACGATTCGTTGGCCGGGCACCTGAACGTGGCGCCGGGTGCGGCGCTGCTGCGCGTGTCGCGGCGCACGATCTCGCAGGGCCAGGTGGCATCGATCGCGCGGCTGTATCACCCGGGCCATGCCTACCGGCTGATCGGGGTGTTCTCAACGGGCTCCTGACAATTCGCTGAGACTTGTCTGGCGTTCTGCCGAGGCTGTGCGTGTCGCCCTCGGAGGCGCCTCAGAGGCCCTTTTAATGCTTCAGCGACCGTTCGGCAGCACCGCAGCGACTGGCGTCGGCCAGCGGTCGCTCGCGGCCCACCGGCGCATCGTCTCGATGTCGGTGCCCAGAAAGCGGTCTTGGTCGATGAAGGCCACACGCTGACGAATCGCCGCGAACTCGGCTTCGAGCCAAGCCGAGGTCCGCGGGCCGCGCTTGAGCTCGATGCCTTGCGCCGCGGCCATGGCCTCGATGCCGACCACCACGGCGCTGTTGTCGACCATCTCCGCTAGGCGCCGTCCGGCGAAGGCGGCCATCGACACATGGTCTTCCTGGTTGGCCGAGGTCGGGAGGCTGTCGACGCTGGCCGGGTGCGCCATCGACTTGTTCTCCGAAGCCAGCGCCGCCGCCGTGACCTGCGCGATCATGAAGCCCGAGTTGACGCCGCCGTCGCGCACCAGGAAGGGCGGCAGGCCCGAGAGCGCACTGTCGAGCATCAGCGCCGTGCGCCGCTCGGACATGGCGCCGATCTCGCTCACGGCCAGCGCAATGATGTCGGCCGCGAAGGCCACGGGCTCGGCGTGGAAGTTGCCGCCGGAGATCACGTCGCCGTTGTCGAACACCAGCGGGTTGTCGGACGCCGCGTTGGCCTCGATGCGGAGCACGCGCGCCGCGTGCGCGAGGTTGTCGAGACAGGCGCCCATCACCTGCGGGATGCAGCGGACGGAATACGGGTCCTGCACGCGGCCGCAGTCGGCATGCGACGGGACGATCTCGCTGCCGTCGAGCAGCTCGCGCACGGCCTCGGCCACCGCGATCTGGCCGGGCTGGCCGCGCGCGGCGTGGATGCGCGCGTCGAAGGGCTTGATCGAGCCCTGGATGGCTTCGAGCGACAGCGCGCCGGCGACCAGGGCCGCGCAGAACACGTTCTCGGCCCCGAAGAGCCCCGCGAGCGACAAGGCGGTCGACACCTGCGTGCCGTTGAGCAGGGCGAGCCCTTCCTTGGGGCCGAGCACGAAGGGCGCCATGCCGACGCGCGACAGCGCTTCGGCGCCACCGACGACCGCGCCTTCGGGCGTGTCGACCTCGCCTTCGCCGATGAGCACGCAGGCCAGGTGTGCGAGTGGCGCCAGGTCGCCCGACGCGCCCACCGAGCCCTTGGATGGAATGCGCGGCAACAGGCCCGCGTTGCCGAGCGCGAGCAGGGCGTCGACGATCTCGGGCCGGATGCCCGAATGGCCGCGCGCCAGGCTCACCGCCTTGGTCGCGAGCACCAGCCGCACCACGCCGGGCGCGAGCGGCGCACCGGTGCCGGCGCTGTGCGAGAGCACCAGGTTGCGCTGCAGCTCCGCCAGCCGCTCGGGCGGGATGATCGTTTGCGCAAGCTTGCCGAAGCCTGTGTTGATGCCGTAGACCACTTGCCCGGCATCGACGATGGATCGCACCGTCGCTTGCGATGCCTGCATGCCGGCGCGCGCCGCCGGGGCCAGGGCCAGCGGCGTGCCCACATGCACGCGGCGCAGGTCGGCAAGCTCGACCTGCCCCGGTGTCAGCACCAAGGCGTCGCCGGGGCGAAGAGTGGGATGCTCCATGAGACCTCCAATCTGCCGTCGGGCCGGGCCGGCGGCTAGGGTTGCGGGTTGCCGTCCACGCGGAATCGGCTGCCGAGCCGGTAACGCGACGCCGGATGCAGGCAGCGCACCATGGTGACCGGCACGGCCTGCGACCAGGTGCGCCGCGTGAGCAGCAGGCAGGGGTCGCTCTGCGGCATCGCCAGGCGCCGGGCCTGCTCGGACGTGGGCAGCACCGCGTCGACCACGTGCTCGATCTGGTCGAAGGGCACGTTGCGCACCAGGAATTCGCTGGGTGAGATCGACGAGAAATCCTGCTCGAGGTAGTTCGGTACGACGCTCGGGTTGACATGGCGGTCTTCGAGTTGCACCGGCAGTTCGTTTTCCAGATGCAGGCAGACGGTGTGGAAGACCGATTCGCCCGGGTACAGGTCGAGCCACGCCGCCACGTCGGGCGACGCGGCAATGCGCTCGGCTTCGAGAAACTCGCAGCGGTAGTCGTGGCCGCGCAACCGGATCTCGCTGGCGATGTGCGCGATCTGCAGCAGCGTCGACTGGGGCCTGGCTTCGGCGACGAAGCTGCCGACGCCGGCCATGCGCACGATCCGGCCCTGCTCCACGAGTTCGCGCAGCGCGCGGTTGACCGTCATGCGCGCGATGCCGAACTGCGCGACCAGTTCGCTTTCGGACGGCAAGCGGTGGCCCGGTGGCCACGAGCCGTCCTGGATGCGCTGCGTGACGAAGGCCTTGACCTGCTCGTACAGCGCCGGCGAAGGCGGCAAGGCACCGGCGGCCGCGCGCGAGCTTCGACGTTCGGCGACGCGCGGCACGGCGGCCATTCAGTGCGCGCCGCCGGCCATGGCCTCGGCGCGGATTTCTTCGGTCAGCCGCGCCTTGATGTCCATGAACTCGGGCGAGGTCTTGATCGTGTAGTGGCGAGGGTGAGGAAAGTCGACCGCGATCTCGGTCTTGATGCGGCCCGGCCGGGCGGTGAACACGGCCACGCGATTGGCCATGAAGATCGCCTCGTCGATGTCGTGGGTGACGAAGAGCACCGTCTTCTGCGCCGATTCCCAGATGCCCAGCAGCAGTTCCTGCATCAGCACCCGGGTCTGGTTGTCGAGCGCGCCGAAGGGCTCGTCGAGCAGCAGCATCTTGGGGTCGTTGGCCAGTGCGCGCGCGATCGCGGTGCGTTGCTGCATGCCGCCCGAGAGTTGCTTGGGGTAGTGCGACTCGAAACCGCGCAAGCCCACCTGGGCGATGAAGTAGTCGCTGCGCTCCTTCTGCGAGGCCTCGCTCATGCCGCGTTCGCGCAGCCCGAAGCGGATGTTTTGCGCCACCGTGAGCCATGGAAAGAGCGTGTAGCTCTGGAACACCACGCCCCGGTCGGCGCCCGGCCCGTCGATGCCGTGGCCGTCGAGCAGCACCTGGCCTTCGGTCGGCTCGTCGAGCCCGGCGACGATGCGCAGCAGGGTCGACTTGCCGCAGCCGGACGGACCGAGGATGGTGACGAAGTCGTTTTCCTGCACGTCGAAGTCGATCGGCAGCAGGGCCTGCGTGCGCTGGCCGCGCGGCCCGTCGAAGGTGCGCGACACGCCCTGGATGGACAGCTGTGCCGTCACAGCGTGCTCCACGCGAAGAGCTTGCGGTTGAGCGCCTTGAAGGCGAAGTCGGACACCAGCCCGATCACGCCGATCACGATGATCCCGAAGATGATCTGTCCGGTGTTGAGCAGCGCCTGGCTGTCGGTGATCATGTGGCCGATGCCGGACGAAGAGCCGATGAGTTCGGCCACGATCACGTAGGTCCAGGCCCAGCCGAGCACCAGCCGCAGCGTCTCTGCGATGCCCGGTGCGGCGCCCGGAATCAGCACGCGCGCCACGATGCCGCGCCGGTCGGCGCCTAGCGTGTAGGCCGCTTCGACCAGATCGCGCCGCGCACTGCCGACCGTGACGGCCACCATGAGCGTGATCTGAAACACCGAGCCGATGAAGATCACCAGAAGCTTCTGCGCCTCGCCGATGCCGGCCCAGAGGATCAGCAGCGGAATGAAGGCCGACGCCGGCAGGTAGCGGCAGAACGAGACGAAGGGCTCGAAGAAGGCTTCGACGCCCTTCCAGGTGCCCATGGCGATACCGAGCGGCACGGCGACGACGGCAGCCAGCACGAAGCCGCCGAAGACGCGCCACACCGTCATGCCGATGTCCTTGGCGAAGCCGTATTCGGTGAAGAGGCGGATGCCTTCCTGCACCATGGTGACCGGGCTGGCCAGAAAGGTCGGCGAGACGAAGCCGCCCAGCGTGAAGAAGCTCCACGCCAGGACGAAGACCACGAAGAAGCACAGGCCGAGCAGCC
>JAHJOG010000060.1 GCA_018820395.1 Gammaproteobacteria bacterium
AGCGCAGCGAGTTCTGCGAGACCCCGCGAAAGGCGAGTACCGCAAGGAAGCCCGAAGGGCCACCGCAGTGAAGCCGGCACAGCTCGCACTGCTTGCCGGGCGGACTGTCCATAGGGCCAGCCGCGGCCATTGCGCACGCTGCCCAATGAGGCAACGGCACTACGCGCAGGGCAGACCGTCATGCGACGTGCCCGCCCCAAAACGCAGAGTCAGTCAGCGCCGAACATCGCATTCAACGCGGCGACAGGCAACTGCCCCCGCAGTCCGATCGCAACCACCGCAGCGCCGCTCGACGGCGCATCGGCTCTGCGCAATGCACCGTGCCGGCCGGCGAACTGGATCTCTGACCACTCGGGTGTGTCGGTGCGCAGCCAGCCTTTCAGGCGCAACAGCCCCGGTGGCGTGGCACGCAGCCACTCGCGCAGGGCTGTGGCCGGGAACACCCGCGTCGGTCGACAGGACCAGGTGTCGAAGAGCTCACCGTGATCGTGTGCGAGATTGTCGTGAGCGGCATGGTCATGGTGATCGTCGTGACCCTGATGACTGGCGTGGTCATGGTGAGCGTCGTGTTGCTCGGCGTGCGCACACGCAGTATCGCCGTGACGACCTGACACCGACAGCCCCGTCAGCAACGCGATCGGCACTTCCGCTTGCGTCGCGTCGAGCATCGGCGTGGCTGCCGACCCCGGCCGGCTCGACGCCGCCTGGGCCCACGCACGCACCTGCGCCAGTTGCTCGGTGGACACCGTGTCGATCTTGTTCAGCACCAGCAGGTCCGCCGCTTTCACCTGCCGCTCCAGCGTGTCCGCCAGCAGCAGGTCGCGGGCCTGCGCCAGCACCGCGCCGGCGTCGACCAGCACGATCACGCCTTCGAGCACCAGCCCCGGGTCGGCCACGCCGAGCTGCGCGATGCGCCAGGGGTCCGACACGCCGCTGGCCTCGATCACCACCGCGTCGTAGCGCGTGCCAGACGCCAGCAACTGCATCAGCGCGCGCGACAGGTCGTCGCCGATCTGGCAGCACACGCAACCGTTGGTGAGCGCGACGGTGTCGCCGCTGCTCGCCGCGATCAGTTCGGCGTCGATGTTCAACGCGCCGAAGTCGTTCACCAGCACCGCGATGCGCCGTCCCCCGGCCTCGCGCAGCCATCGGTTGAGCAGCGTGGTCTTGCCCGCGCCGAGAAAGCCGCCGATGACGCTGAGCGGGATGCGGTGCCGCCCTTGAGTCATGCTGCCGCGCGCCTCAGGAGCGGCCGGCCTCGAACACCCGGCCGGAGAGCACGGTGCCCCACACGCGGGCTTCCTTGAGCTGGGTGGGGTCCATGTCGAGCGGGTCGTCTTCCAGCACGCAGAAGTCGGCGCGCTTGCCGCATTCGATGCTGCCGATCTCGTGGTCGAGCTTGAGCGTCCAGGCGGCGCCGAGCGTGATGGCGCGCAACGCCTGCTGCACGCTGATGCGTTCCGACTCGCCCAGCACGCGTCCCTTGGGCGTGATGCGGTTGACCGCGCACCAGGCGGTGAAGAGCGGGCCGAGCGGCGTCACCGGCGCGTCGGAATGGATCGCCAGCGGAACGCCGGCCGCGAGCGCGCTGCCGCAGGCGTCGATGCGGTTGGCGCGGTCGGGGCCCATGGTCATCTCGTAGTGCTGGTCGCCCCAGTACCAGATGTGGTTGGCGAAGAGGTTGGCGCAGAGGCCGAGCGCGGCCATGCGGCGGAACATCGGTGCGTCGATCATCTGGCCGTGCTGCAGCGTGTGCCGGTGGTCGGCGCGCGGTGCGCGGGCCAGCACGCGCTCGATGGCATTGATGGCGGCTTCGCTCGCTTCGTCGCCGTTGGTGTGGGTGTGGATGGTGAGGCCGGCCTTGTGATAGGTCTCGAAGTCGGTTTCGTATTGCGCGGGCGCCATCACCCAGATGCCGTTGGGCGCGCCGTTGAAATGGCCGGGCCAGCGCAGCCGTGCCGAAAAGCCCTGGATCGAACCGTCGAGCATCATCTTGACCAGCCCGTAGCGCAGGCGGTCGGAATTGCGCGGCACGAGGCTTTTCACGTGCTCCGCGCCGAGCGGCGCGCCGTGCGTGCCGTGAAAGGCCTGGAACGCCGGCAAGATGCGCACGCGACAGTCGTCGTCGTTGGTGACGGCTTCGAGCACGGTGCAGTCGTTGTCCGTCAGGCGGTTGACGAGGTCGGTGGCCGTGGTCACGCCCTGCATGCACGCGAGCTGGCCGAACGAGCGCACGCCGGCTTCGGTCAGGGGCGCGAGCAGGCCGGCGTTGCCGATCTTGCGAAGCACCAGGTACATCGCGGCGGGTTCCTGCAACTCGCCGTTGGGTTCGCCGGCCTTCGGGCCATCGGCGAACTTCACGACGCCTTCGACCTCGCAGTCGCGATCGACCTCGGCGAGCGCCAGCATCTGCGTGTTGACGTTCATCAGGTGGCCGTTGGCATGGCCGATGACGATCGGGCGCGTGGCGCTGGCGCGGTCGAGGTGGTCGACGGTCATGCGTTCGCCGCCGAAGTAGATCGGATCGAAGCCCCAGGCGATGAGCGGCTCGGAATCGGGCTTGCCTTCGGCCACCATCTGTGCCTCGATTTCCGCGAGCCGCGCGACCACGGCGTCCATCGAGCGCAGGCCGGCCCACACCTTGCCGGCGGGGTCGCGGCGGTCGAACCAGCCGAGGTATGCCCAGTCCCACATGCTGCCTTCCTTCAGATGGCAGTGGCCCTCGACCAGGCCGGGCATCAGCACCTTGTCGGCGAAGCGCTCGTCGAGTTCGAACTCGCCCCAGGCCTTCATGGTCTCGAGGTCGCCCACGGCCAGCACCCGACCGTCGCGCACCGCGACGTGGGTCGCGGTCTCTTGCATCGGGTTCATCGTGATGATCTTGCGGGCGGGGTAGACGGTGGTTGGGGTCATGAGGCTCGTAGAAAAAGGCGGGAATGAAGTGACGGCCGCGCTCACGCGGTCCGCATCTGAAGCGGCGGCACGGGCACGCCGTCGACGATCTCGACGCGGCGGCAGCGCACCCAGTGGCCGGGCGCCGCTTCGCGCAGCGGCGGCAGTTCGGCGATGCACGCAGGCTCGACGACCGGGCAGCGGCCGGCGAAGCGGCAGCCGGCGGGCGGGTTGATCGGGCTGGGCGGATCGCCCGTGAGCTTGATGCGGCCGGCGGCACGCTGGCGGCCGCCGCTCACGGTGGGCACGGCCGACATCAGCGCCACGCTGTAGGGGTGCAGCGGCCGCGCGAAGAAGCTCTTGCGCGGCGCACGCTCGACGATCTGGCCGAGGTACATCACGGCGATGTCGTCGCAGATGTGTTCGACCACCGCCATGTCGTGCGAGATGAAGAGATAGGTCAGCCCGAGCTCGCGCTGCAGCCGCGCCAGCAGGTTGAGGATCTGCGCGCGGATCGCAATGTCCAGCGCCGACACGGGCTCGTCGCACACCACGAGCTCGGGCTGGGTCGCCAGCGCACGCGCGATGTTGATGCGCTGGCGCTGGCCGCCGGAGAACTGGTGCGGGAAGAGATGTTGCTGCTCCGGACGAAGCCCGACGGCCTCGAAGAGCTCGGCCACGCGCTGCGTGCGCTCCGCAGGCGTGCCGACCTTCATCAGGTCGAGCGGCGCGCGCACCGCGGCGCCCGCGCGCTCGCGCGGGTTGAGCGACGAGAACGGGTCCTGGAAGATGATCTGCATGCGCGTGCGCGCCTGGCGCAGCGCCTCGCCCTGCAGGGCGCCGAGGTCGGTGTCGCCGAGCTGCATGCGGCCGGCGGTGATGGGCGACAGGCGCATCACGGCCAGCGCGGTGGTGGTCTTGCCGCTGCCCGACTCGCCCACCAGCGCCAGCGTGGTGCCGCGCCGGATAGAGAAGGACACGCCGTCGACCGCCTTCACGACTTCGGCGGGTTTGCCCCAGCCTGCGCGTCCGCGCGGGAAGTGAACCTTGAGGTCGTCGACGGAAATCAGGGTGTCGGTGGGTTCGATGGCGCTCATGGCGTGGTGGCCTCCTCGAGGGCTTCGGCATGCAGCCAGCAGGCGGCGCCGTGCGGCGCACCGGGCGACGATGCGACGTCCAGCGCGAACATGGGCGGCACCTCGGTCGCGCAGCGCGGCATGGCATGGGGGCAGCGCTCGCGGAACGCGCAGCCCGAGCCCAGCTCCCAGATCGACGGGACCACGCCATCGATTTCGGCCAGGTCGTCGCGTTCGCCGGCCTCGGCGCCCAGGCTGCTGCCGAGCTCCGGCAGGCAGTCGATCAGGCCGCGCGTGTAGGGGTGGCCGGGCTGCGACAGCACCTGGGCGGTGGTGCCCTGTTCGATAACGCGGCCGGCATACATCACCATCACTCGGTCGGCCATCTCGGCCACCGCGCCCATGTCGTGCGTGATGAACAGGATGGCCGTGCCCTTGTCGCGTTGAAGTTCGCGCAGCAGGTCGAAGATCTGCGCCTGCACGGTGACGTCGAGCGCGGTGGTGGGTTCGTCGGCGATCAGGATGTCGGGGCGGCAGGCGAGCGCCATCGCGATCATCACGCGCTGGCGCATGCCGCCGGAGAGCTGGTGCGGGTATTCGTCCACGCGCCGCTCGGGCGCCGGAATGCCGACTTGCTGAAGCATCTCGATGGAGCGCTTGCGGGCCGCGCCGGCGTCGAGCCCGGCATGCAAGCGCAGCGATTCGCCGATCTGGTCGCCGACCGTGAACACCGGGTTGAGCGAGGTCATCGGCTCCTGGAAGATCATCGAGATGCGGTTGCCGCGCACTTCGCGCATGCGCGCTTCGGTGGCGGCCACCAGGTCTTCGCCCTGGAACAGCACGCGGCCGTGGCTGATGCGGCCGGGCGGCGACGGAATGAGCCGCAGCAGCGCGAGCGCGGTCATGCTCTTGCCGCAGCCCGACTCGCCGACCACGCACAGCGTTTCGCCGCCGCGTATCTCGAAATCGACGCCGTTGAGCACCATCGCGTTGCCGCGCCGGCTCTTGAATTCGACGTGCAGGTCCTGCACGCGCAGCAGGGCAACTTGACTCGGGTCGGCGCTCATCACCGCTCCCTCAGCTTGGGGTTGAGCGCATCGTTCAGGCCGTCGCCGATCAGGCTGACGGCCAGCACCGTGACGAAGATCGCCGCGCCCGGAAACGCCACCGCCCACCAGCACGACAGCACGTATTGGCGGCTCGATCCGATCATCAGACCCCAGCTCATCTGGTTGGGATCGCCCAGCCCCAGGAACGACAAGCCGGCTTCGAAGAGGATCGCCGCACCCACCGCCAGCGTGGCCGACACCACCAGCGGCGGCAGCGCGTTGGGCAGGATCACTTTCCAGATGATGCGCGCGTCGCGTGCACCGATGGCGCGCTCGGCCCGCACGAATTCGAGGCCGCGGAACTTGAGGAACTCGGCCCGCGTGAGGCGTGCGGTGCCGGGCCAGCTCACGATGCCGATCGCCAGCGTGACCGTGACGAGGGTGGGCGAGAAGAGGGTGACCACCACCATCGCGAAGAGCAGCGCCGGAAGCACCTGGAAGAACTCGGTGACGCGCATCAGCGCCGCGTCGATCTTGCCGCCGTAGTAGCCCGCGAAGGCGCCGAGCGTGATGCCGATGATCACCGACAGCAGCGCCGCGACCGCGCCGACCAGGAGCGTCGCCCGGCCTCCGTAGACGAGCGTGGTGAGCACGTCGCGCCCGAGATAGTCGCTGCCCAGCCAGGCGTCTTCGCTGAACGGCGGGGTGAGCGGGGCAGTGCGAATCTCGAAGGGGTCGGCGTCCAGGAACCAGGGCCCGGCGATGGACACCACCAGCACCACCCCCAGCATCACGATGCCGACGATGGCCGACGGGTTGCGCACGAACATGCGCAGGGCTTCGACGGTCGGGTGTTCGACCTTGGGCACAGGGCGCGGCGCGCTGGCGATCGCGGTCGGAGCACCCGCGGCGGCGCCGGGAAGCGTGGCGGTCTTGGTCATGGTGTTCAGGAGGTCTTGATGCGCGGATCGATCAGCCGATAGCACAGGTCGGTGAGCTGGTTCATCACCACCACCACGATGGACGAGAACAGCAGCACGCCGAGGATGGTCGGGTAGTCGCGGCGCAGCACCGATTCGAAGGCGAGCCGCCCGAGCCCCGGCCAGTTGAAGACCGTCTCGACCAGGATCGCGCCGGCCAGCACGTTGCCGAACTGCAGGCCCAGCACGGTGATGACTGGCAGCAGCGCGTTGCGCAGCGCGTGCTTGTAGAGCACCACCCGATCGGCCAGGCCCTTGGCTCGCGCCGTGCGGATGAAGTCGGAGCCGAGCACGTCGAGCATCGACGAGCGCGCGAGCCGGCTGTATTGCGCGAGGTAGACCAGGCTGAGCGTGACCGTCGGCAGGATCAGGTGCCACGCCACGTCGATCACGTCGGCGATGCCGCCACCGGTCGAGTCGATCGCCCGCATGCCGGCCACCGGCAGGATGGGGAACACCGACGCGAACAGGATGACCAGCATGATGCCGACCCAGAAGATCGGCGCCGCGAAGCCCACCAGCGACAGCACGGTGATGAACTGCGACAGCACGCCGTTCGGCCTTCGCGCCGAGAGCACCCCCAGCGCCGTGCCGACCACGAAGGCCAGCACCACCGAGCTCAGCACCAGCAGCAGCGTGGCCGGCACGCGCTCGGAGATCATCTGCGTCACGGGCAGGTTGAAGAAGTACGAGTAGCCCAGGTCGCCCTGAACCACCTTGCCGAGGTAGACACCCAGTTGCACGGGCAGCGGCTTGTCGAGGCCGTACTGCGCGCGCAGCTTGGCCATGAGTTCGGGTGACATGCCGCCGCTGGCGCCGGCGATGGTTTCCACCGGGTCGCCCGGCGCGGCGTGCACGAGCATGAAGTTCAGCACCACCACGGCGAGCACCAGCCCCACCGCCTGGAGCAGCCGCGAAGAGACGTAGCGCAGCATGGCCGCCCGCGCCTACTTGAAGTAGATCTCGTCGTAGGGCGACATCGGGCCCCAGATGGTGGTCGGCGTGTTGCCCAGCTTCTTGCTGAAGGCCGTGTGGTAGGGCACCTGGTTGATGAAGTAGATCGGCAGCTCGTCGGTCACGATCTTCTCGAAGGTGGCGTAGTAGGCCTTGCGCTTGGTCGGGTCGACCAGGCCGCCGGCCGTGTTGAGCAGCTCGTCGACCTTGGGGTTGCTGTACGACTGGGTGTTGGTCCAGACGATGGGCTTGATGTTGGTCGACAGGTAGGTGCGGTGCACGCCGATGATCGGGTCGCCCCAGTTGAAGACCATGTCCATCGACATGTCGAAGTCGTGCGTCGCCATGCGCTTGGCCCACGACGGGAAGTCGGCCGACGCGCGCACCTCGACCGTGATGCCGACCTTCTTGAGCTGGCCGCGGATGTATTCGGCGACGTTCTTCTGCTGGTCGTCGTTGCCCGGCAGGTAGTCGATGGTGAGCTTGAAGCGCTCGCCGTCGGCATTGGCCTTGTAGCCGGCGGCATCGAGCATGGAGGCGGACTTCTTCAGGTCGACCGGGTAGCGCACCAGGTCGTCGGTCGCGAGCGGGCTGCTCGGAACGATCGGGCCGTCGTCCACCTTCGCGAAGCCGCCCATCAGGGCCTTGGTGATGAACTTCTTGTCGATCGCGGTGGCGATGGCCTTGCGCACCTGCACGTCCGACAGCGGCTTCTTCGTCAGGTTGAAGGCCAGCCAGTTGATGGCGCCGATGCCGTCGTAGCCCTTCTCGGTGAGGTTGAGGTTCGACACGCTCGCCAGCCGCTTGAGGTCGGTCGGCAGCGTGATGAAAGGCAGCATCTGCAGGTCGCCGCGCTCCAGGCTCAGCACCAGGCTGGCCGCGTCGGGCGTGATGTTCATGATCACCTTGTCGAGGTAGGGCTTGCCCGGCAGGAAGAACTTGTCGAAGCGCTCCAGCACGATGCGCCGGCCGGCCTGGAACTCGGTCATCTTGAAGGGGCCCGAGCCGACCACGTCGGTGGTGTTGCGCGGGTGGTTCTTCAGGTCCTGGCCGTCGCCGTAGATGTGCTTGGGCAGGATCGGGCAGAGCGCCGGGCTCATCGCCAGCACGATGGCCGGGTGCGGCGTGCTCATGCGGATGATGGCGGTGTGCGCGTCGGGCGTGTCGACCTTCTCGACCGGACCCATCATGGTCTGGAACGGATGGTTGGCCTTGATTGCCATGATCGAGAAGGCCACGTCTGCCGAGGTGATCGGCTTGCCGTCATGGAAGACGGCGTTCTTGCGCAGGTTGAGCGTGAGTGACTTGCCGTCGTCGGCGAGCTTCCACGATTCGGCCAGGTAGGGCTGCGGGTTCCACTTGTCGTCGAAGCGCAGCGGGCTCGCGAAGATCTGCGTCGAGGGCATCGCGGTCGCGACGCCGGACTGCACGGCGCCGTTGACGTGCCGCGGCACCTGCGTGCTGCCGATGACCAGCGTGCCGCCGCGCTTGGGTTCTTCGGCCTTCGCGGGAAGACCGATCAGCAGGCTGGCCGAAACCAGCGCCGCCGACAGGAGCGAAGTGCGGCGCGTGAGCGAAAGACGTGACATGGGCGGGACCTCTCGGAGTTCGACAAAGTGGACGGCCGCGTCGGCCGTTGTCCGAACGATAGGCGCTCGGGCGCGTTCTGCGAAGAGCCAACGCAGCCTGAGCCACAGGGCCAGAATCTCCGGGTTTGTCCCGGTGCGCACCAGCAGAATGCGCCGCAGGAAAAAGCGCGCTGTTGCGGTGCGCGGTGCCGATCCGGCGTTCTGGCTACTTTTCGTCCTGCAGCCAGTACCACTTGTAGAGCACGCGCTGCCCCAGCCGGCGGAACGGCGCGAAGGCTGGCGACTCGACCAGGCCCAGCACGTTCGGGAAGGGCAGGGGCGACGTGTAGATCGGCAGCTCGAACACTTCGCGCCCGGCGTCCTTGCCCGCCACGCGCTCGGCCAGCCGCTTGCCGGCCCAGGTCGAGAACGACACGCCGTTGCCGCCGTAGCCCACCGCGTACCAGATCTTCTTCGAAGCATCGGGCTGCGTGATGCGCGGCATCATGTCGTGGCTCACGTCGACCCAGCCCCACCACGAATAGTCGATGCGGATGCCCGCGAGCGGCGGAAACTTGCGCGCGATCGCATCGGTGAGCAGCTTGAGGTGCATCGGGTCTTCGGCGTCGGCGCCGGTGACCGAGCTGCGGCTGCCGAGCTGCAGCCGGTTGCCTTTCAGCAGCCGGTAATAGAAGCGCAGGATGCGCGTGTCGGTGAGAAAAGTGAGCGACTTGAAGTTGCAGGCCGCCAGTTCGGCATCGGTCAGCGGGCGCGTGACGACCGAGTTCGACAGGATCGGCATGATCTTGTTCTTGAGCATCGGGTTGAGCGCTTGCCCCGTGTAGCCGCCGGTGCACACGGCCACGCGTTTGGCGCGCACCACGCCGCCGGGGGTCTGCAGGTGATGCACGCCGTCGATGGTCTGCCAGCCCTGCACCGGGCTCGATGTGTGCACCTTCACGCCCAGCGCGCGCGCCTTCTTCATCAACCCGAAGGTGAACTTGAGCGGATGGATGCCCACGCCTTCCGATTCGAACAGCGCACCGGCCGCTTCTCGTTCGTCGCAGTAGTCGCGGCGCAGTTCTTCGGCCGACATCATGCGCGTGTCATAGCCGAACTTCTCGCGCATGATCCGCGCTTCGGACTCGAGGCCGGCGAGCTTTTCGGGCCGATGGGCGACATACAAGTGGCCGCCGTCGAAGGCGTCGCAATCGATCTGGGTGGTGAGCTGTCTGAAGTTCTCGAAGCCGCCGCGGATCTCGGCGTCGAGCTTCTTCGCCACGTCCAGGCCCCAGCGCGCGATCCATTGCGAGCGCTTGAGCCGCCCGCTGGCATTCTGGCCCTGGCCACCGCTGCGGCTGGAGCAGCCCCACGAGGCCTGGTTGGCTTCGAGCACCGTGGCCTGGATGCCGTGTTCCTGCGCCAGATAGAGTGCGGTCGACATGCCCGTCGAACCGGAGCCGATGATGGCCACGTCGACGTCGATGTCGCGCACCACCGGGCCGTCGTCTTCGGGCGGCGGGCCGGCGCTGTCGACCCAGTAGCTCGGCGCGTACGCGCGGCCGGCGCCCGGGTCGGGTGCCACCAGCGGGTCGTAGCGCGGGTCGTAGGGCTTGCGGGCAGGCGCCGACGCGGGCGCGGAAGCACCCGAGGGCGGGCTGCCCTTCATCGTCAGTGGCGAAGGCGATGCGGTCACGCGAAACTCCTGGCTGGTCCTGAGTCCTCCAGCGTAAGGACGCCGGCCGCGCGGCGCTAGGTCCAGATGCGGGAATTCGACCAAGCCAGTCTGGCGCTGCCGTAGACTCTTTGCACGATGTCGCACCCCCGTTCCGTCCAGTGGGCGCAGCTTTTCGCGCTGCCCGATCAGCCCGCGCTCCCCTTGCAAGGGCGCCTGCGCGCCGCAGTGGTGCAGGCCATTCTGGAAAACCGGTTGGGCCCCGGCGCGTCGCTGCCGTCGTCGCGCGAGCTGGCCAACCTGCTGGGCTTGAGCCGCAACACCGTCACTTCGGCCTATCTGCAGCTGATGGACGAAGGCTTTCTGGAAGCGCGGCCACGCAGCGGCGTCTTCGTGGCGCAGAACGCGCGCCCGCAGTCCGCCGACCTGGCCGAACCGCTGGTGGGGCGCAGCGGCCAGTCCGGCCAGCCGCCCGAATGGTCGGCGCGGGTGCTGCGCTCGCTGGTGGACCGGCCCACCTTGTCCAAGCCCGAACGCTGGCGCGACTACCCCTATCCCTTCATCTACGGCAACTACGACCCGCAGCTCTTTCCGACCGACGACTTCCGCGAATGCTGCTCGCGCAGCCTGGCGCGTTCACAACTGCCGCACTGGACACCCGACTTCGAGACCGACGACGTGCCCGATCTGATCGAACAGATCCGCACCCGGCTCCTGCCCAAGCGCGGCGTATTCGCCCTGAAGGAAGAGATCCTGGTCACGCTCGGCGCGCAGCACGCCTACTATCTGTTGGCCGACGCGCTCTTCGACGAGCGCACGCGCGTCGGCCTCGAAGAGCCCGGCCATCCGCATGCGCGCAACAGCTTCGCGCTGCGCAACCCCAAGTGGGTCGAGGTCGCAGTGGATGAAGAAGGGCTGGTGGTCGACGCATTGCCGGCGGCCGACTATCTCTTCGTCACGCCCTCGCACCAGAGCCCGACCACCGCCACGCTCAGCCTGGAGCGGCGCCAATGGCTGCTGCGCAAGGCCGAGCTGCAGGATTTCGTCATCATCGAAGACGACTACGAGGCCGAGAACCTTTACGCCGGCGCGCCGATGCCCGCGCTCAAGAGCCTGGACAAGACCGGCCGCGTGATCTATGTCGGCTCGGTGTCCAAGAGCCTGTCTCCGGCGCTGCGCCTGGGCTTCGTCGTCGCGCCGCGAGCGCTCATCACCGAGCTGCGGGTGATCCGGCACGCGATGGTGCGGCATCCGAGTGCTTTCCTGCAGCATGCGTACGCGCTCTTCCTGTCGCTCGGCCACCACGAGTCGCATGCGCGCCGGGTCAATCACGCCATGCAGGAAAGGCTGGCGCTGGCGGCGCAGGCGCTGCGCGACCACTTGCCCGACTTCGAGTTCACGTTGCCGCAGGGAGGCGCCTCGATTTGGGTGCAGGCGCCGGCCTGGGTCGATGCGGCGGAGCTGGCGTCGATGGCGCGCAACCACGGCGTGTTGATCGAGGCCGGCGACGTGTTCTTCGGCAAGCCGCCGTATCCGTGTCCGTTCTTCCGGCTGCGCCTGTCGTCGATCGCGGCGGCTCAGATCCCGCCGGGCATTCGCGCGCTGGCGCTGGCAGTGGAAGAGCTGGCGCAGGCGCGCGGCGAAAAGCGCGCATCCAAGACGCGCGCGCACTGAGCTTCAGTTGCGCACGGAGGCCGCATGGCGCTGCCAGAAGGCTGCGTCCGGCATCGGACCCGTGCCCGCCGCGGCGTTGTCCGCCATGTGCTCCGGCCGGCTGGTGCCCGGGATCGTGCAAGTCACGGCGGGGTGGCTCAGCACGAACTTCAGCAGCACCTGAGCCCAGCTGTCGCAGCCAATTTCGGCCGCCCAGTCGGGCAGCTTGCGGTCGCGCAGCCCGCGCAGCAATCCGCCGCCGCCGAAGGGGAGGTTGACGATCACCGCCACGCCGCGCTCGGCCGCCAGCGGCAGCAAGCGCGCTTCGGCTGCGCGGTCGTCGATCGAATAGTTGATCTGCAGGAAGTCGAGCTTCTCTGCGCGCAGCACCGCTTCGACGTCGTCGTAGGCCGATGCGGTGTAGTGCGTGATGCCCACGTAGCGGATGCGGCCCTGGGACTTCCACTCGCGCAGCGTGGCGAGCTGGGTGCGCCAGTCGACCAGGTTGTGCACCTGCATGAGGTCGATGCGCTTCGTCTTCAGATGCTTGAAGGAATGCTCCATCTGCGCGATGCCGGCCTCGCGCCCACGGGTCCAGACCTTGGTGGCGAGAAAGGGCGAGACGGCCGGCTTGGCGGCCGCGAGCAGTTCGCCTGTTGTCTGTTCGGAGCGGCCATACATCGGCGAGCTGTCGAGCACCGTGCCGCCCGCGTCGAAGAGTGCCTGCAGCACGCCTGGCAAGCGCTGGTATTCGGCGCTTCCGGGCGAGTGGCCGAAGCCGACCCAGGTGCCGCAACCGACGACGGGCAAGGCCTCGCCGCTCGATGGAATGGGCCGGGTGTTCATCTTCTTCACGCTTCGGGTGGCGGGGCGGGTTTGCGCGCTAGCGGTCGAGTGACCGCCGGCCATCGCTGCGCCGATCGAAGCGGCGAGCGACATGCGCAGGAGCTGTGCGCGCGTCAGCGTCTCGGGAAAGCGAGTGGGGGGCGGATGCATGGGTGGGCCTCACAGAAAACGGATGGGTCGTCGAGTGGGTGTTCATGGGGTCATCGCTTCGGCGGCGGCGCTTCGATGCTTCGTCCGGCACGCAGCAGGCGTTCCTGTTGCCGCGCCAGAGCCAGCGACAGGGCGGCCCACACCACGGCCAGCGGAATCGCCAGTGCCGCGAGCCCGGCAAAGCCGATGCCCACAGCGCCGAGGCCAGCCGAGATCCAGCCGCTCACCATGTCGCCGCCACGGTACACCACGGTTTCGATCGCGTTCTTGGCCTTGTATTTGGCCTCACGCCCGACCACGGTAAACAGCACTTCGCGCGCCGGCCGCGCGATCGCGTAGTCGAAGGCCCGGCGCAGCGCCTGGGCCCCGGCCAGCACGCCCACGGTCGGCGACAGCATGACGGCGGCAAAGGCCACGGCCGACGCGACGGGCAGCACCAGGAGCGCTGTGGCCACGCCGAAGCGCTTCATGAGCCGTCCGGTGACGGCGAGTTGCAGCAGCAGCGTCAAGCTGGAGACGCCGAGGTCGACCAGCGCGAAGAAGCGGGTGCGCGACGCCGTGTCGGCGAACGCGTCGGCCACGATGCGGCCTTGCTCGAAGTACAGGAAGGTCGACGCGGCGGTGTGCAGCAGCAGATAGCCGCAGAGCCCGAGCAGGTAGGGCGAACGGCGAATGAGCGCGAGCCCCGCCATCGCGCCGCCGCCGATCGGTCGAGTGCTGCCGGTGGCTGTCGGAGCGCCGGGGCTGTCGTCATGCTGGTGCGAAGGGGTCACGCCCGGGCGTGGATAGAGCTGCCGAAAGCACTGCAACGCCGCTTCGAGCATGAGTGCCGCGCACAGCGTCAGCGCGACTGGGCCGAGCGTGGTCGCAAGCGCCGCTGCGAGTGCCGGCCCGGCGAAGGTGCCGGCCGTGCCGCCCGCCGCGATGAAGCCGAAGAGGCGCCGGCCTTGCGCATTGCTGAAGCAATCCGCCAGCACGCTCCAGAACATGCTGATGACGAAGAGGTTGAAGACGCTGATCCACACGAAGAACGTGCGGCCGACCCAGACGCTGTCGACCCGGGCGGCGATGAGCACGCAGAAGACCAGGATGCTCGCCGTGAAGAACCGATAGCACAGCGGCACGAAGCGCCGCGGCGGAAGGTGCTTGACCAGCGCGCCGAAGACCGGCACCACCGCCAGCATGGCGGCGAAGGTGGCGGTGAAGAGCCATTGCAACTCGTCCGCACCGCCGGCCAGCCCCAGCGCGTCTCGCAACGGCCGCAGCAGGTAATAGCCGCCGAGCAGGAAGAAGAACCACGCGAAGCCGAGCAGCGTGGCGCGGACTTCCGTCGGCCGAACGTCGACGGCCTTGCTGAGGACGCGGTGCAAAGGATTCACGAAGCGCCATTCTCACGGCGCCCGCGAATCATCGGGATCAACCCGGCAGCAGCACCTTGTCGACCACGTGGATCACGCCGTTGGACTGGTACACATTGGCGATCGTCACCGTGGCGGTGCCGCCCTTGGCGTCGGTGATCATCACCTTGCCGCCGCTCGTCGTCGCAGTCAGCGTGCCGCCGCTGGCGGTCTTGAGCATCGCCTTGCCGCCACCTGCCGCGATCATCGACATCAGCGCCTGCGCGTCGACCCGGCCCGGCACCACGTGGTAGGTCAGCACCTTGGTCAGCGTGGGCTTGTTCTGCGGCTGCAGCAGCGTGTCCACCGTGCCCGCCGGCAGCGCCGCGAAG
>JAHJOG010000061.1 GCA_018820395.1 Gammaproteobacteria bacterium
CACCCCCGCTCCGCCACCGCCACCCGCGCCCGCTCCCACGCCGGCTCCGCCCCCCCCACCGCCGCCGCCTCCCCCGCCCCAGGCCGTGAAGCCGCCGGACCCGACGCCCGCGCCGCGCCCCGACATCGCGCTCGAGCAGGAAAAGAAGCTGAAGGAGCAGAAGGAACGCGAGCGCCAGGAACAGCTGGCACAGCAGAAGAAACTCGACGCCCAGAAGAAGGCCGCGCAGGAAAAGAAAGAGGAGCTCGCCCGGCAACGCGCCGAAGACGAAGCCGAACGCAAGAAGGAAGAGCAGCAAAAGCTCGCCGAAGAAAAGAAGAAGAGGCAGGAGGCCGAGGCCAAGCAGGCCGAGCTCGCCAAGAAAAAAGAGGCCGAAGCCAAGCAGGCCGAAGCAGCCAAGAAGGAAGCGGCCGCGAAGGCAGACGCTGCCAAGAAGGCCGCCGAAGCCAAGCGAGACGCCCAGTTGGCCGACGATCGGGCCGCGACGCTCAAGCGCATGCAGGCCATGGCCGGCACGGGCGGCGAAGGCAATGCAGCGCGGTCATCGGGCCCTTCGGGCGGCTACGCCGGAAAGATCCAGGGGGCCGTGCGACCGAACGTGGTCTTTCCGGACGCCGAACTCGTCAGGGGCAACCCCTCCGCCGAATTCGATGTGCGACTGGCGCCCGACGGCACCATCGTCGGCGTCAAGCTGCGCAAGTCGAGCGGCCTGCCGAGCTGGGACGACGCTGCCGAGCGCGCGCTGCGCAAAACCGAAAAACTGCCCCGCGACATCGATGGCACCGTGCCCAGTGCCATGACGATCGCGCTGACACCGAAGCGCTGACACCGAAGCGCTGACACCGAAGCGTTGACACCGAAGCGTTGACACCGAAGCGTTGATGCCGAAGCGCTGAAACCGTAGCGCCCCGGCCGGCTGCTCACTCGTAGACGATCGCTGCCCGTCCGGCGTCGGCCTGTGCCATCCAGCTCGCCAGGGCCGCATCGGTCGGGAAGAACCGGGCGTTCTCACCCAGCTGCAGTTCGACCTGCGCGCCGCCACGCGCCAGCGAGAGCCGCACGCCCAGCCCCTGCCGCAGTTCGCCGTGCTCGCTTTGCTCGGTGCGCGGCGGAAAGTCCTTCACCAGGCGCGCAATGTCCGGCGCCTTGCCGTTGACCGCCACGCGCAGGAACTTGCCGAAGCGGCAGCGCGCCGTCGCCAGGTCCCACACTTGCTGCACCTGAAAGCGGGCCTCGAAGCCGCCGCGCGCAGGCTGCAGGCGGCCACTGACGATCACCAGTTCGTCGTCCTTCAGCACGTTGCGGTTGGCGTTGAACAAGGCCTCGTCGGCCGTCGCCTCGATCGAATCCGACTTGTCGTCCAGCTTGAAGATCGCCAGCCGTCCGCGCTGACCGTTGATGACGCGAAAGTCGCTCACGATACCCGCGATCACCTGCGGCTCTCGGCTGTCGAGCAGTTCGTCGATCTCGCGCTTGCAGAAACGCCGCACCTCGTGCGACACCTCGTCGAACAGGTGGCCGGACAAATAGAAGCCGACGGCCGTCTTCTCGTAGGTCAGGCGCTCCTTCACCCCCCAGGGCGTGGCGTCGACGAGCTCCGGCTCCTGCGTCGCGCTGCCGTGCTCGCAGTCGCCGAAGATGTCGACCTGCGCGGCGTTCGCCTCGGTCGCACTCGCGAAGTCGAATGCCCGGTCGACCGACGCAATGAGCGATGCCCGGTTCTGCTGCAGCGAGTCGAAGGCGCCGGCCTTGATCAGTGCCTCGACCGTGCGCTTGTTGATGCGCTGGCGATCCACACGCACGCAGAAATCGAACAGACTCCTGAAAGGGCCGCCTTCTTCGCGCGCCTTGACGATCGCCTCGACCGCGAGCTGGCCCGAACCCTTGACCGCGCCCAGCCCATAGCGAATGGTCCGGTCGTCGACCGGCTCGAAGCGATGGTGCCCGCGGTTCACGTCCGGCGGTTCGAACACCATGCCGAAGTTCTTTTGCGCATCTTCGAACAGCACCTTGAGCTTGTCGGTGTCGTCCATTTCCACGGTC
The DNA here is from genome assembly GCA_018820395.1 of Gammaproteobacteria bacterium. Taxonomy (GTDB): domain Bacteria; phylum Pseudomonadota; class Gammaproteobacteria; order Burkholderiales; family Burkholderiaceae_C; genus Variovorax. The sequence goes on from JAHJOG010000061.1 coordinate 2,044, forward strand.
ATGTTCGCGCAGAAGAACTCGGCCGTGTAGTGCACCTTCAGCCAGCCGGTGTGATAGGCCAGCAGCGAGTAAGCCGCCGCGTGCGACTTGTTGAAGCCGTAGCCCGCGAACTTCTCCATCAGGTCGAAGATCTCGTCGGCCTTGCCTTCGGAAATGCCATTGACCGCGGCACCCTTGCGGAAGATCTGGCGGTGCTCGGCCATCTCCTCGGCCTTCTTCTTGCCCATGGCGCGCCGCAGCAGGTCGGCGCCGCCGAGCGAGTAGCCGCCCAGGATCTGCGCGGTCTGCATGACCTGCTCCTGGTAGACCATGATCCCGTAGGTTTCCGACAGCATGTCCGCCACCAGCGGATGCGGATATTCCACCGGCTCGCGGCCGTGCTTGCGCGCGACGAAGCTCGGAATCAGGTCCATCGGGCCGGGGCGATACAGCGCGTTCAGCGCGATCAGGTCTTCGAGCCGCGTCGGCCGTGCGTCCTTCAGCATGCCCTGCATGCCGCGCGATTCGAACTGGAACACCGCCTCGGTCTTGCCTTCGGCGAAGAGCCGGTACGTGGGCGCGTCGTCGAGCCGGATGTTCTCGTAGGCGAAACCTTCCTGGCCCTTGTGCCGGCGGACGATGAATTCCTTGGCGATCTCCAGGATGGTGAGCGTCGCCAGCCCCAGAAAGTCGAACTTCACCAGCCCGATGGCCTCGACGTCGTCCTTGTCGTACTGGCTCACGGCCGAATCGCTGCCGGGCTGCTGGTAGAGCGGACAGAAATCGGTGAGCTTGCCCGGTGCGATCAGCACGCCGCCCGCGTGCATGCCGACGTTGCGCGTCATGCCTTCGAGCTTCTGCGCGAGCTCGACCAGCATGCGGACTTCTTCTTCTTTCTCGATGCGCGCCGCGAGCTGCGGCTCCATCTCGATCGCATAGTTATTCTTGTCGCCATCGACCCGCGGCGACGGCGGGTACTGGATGGTGACCGGCTGCCCCGGCTTGTTGGGAATCAGCTTGCTGATGCCGTCGCAGAACATGTAGCTCATGTCCAGCACCCGGCCCACGTCGCGGATGGCGGCGCGCGCGGCCATGGTGCCGAAGGTCGCGATCTGGCTCACGGCGTCGCGGCCGTACTTGTCCTTCACGTAGTCGATCACGCGGTCGCGATTGCTCTGGCAGAAGTCGATGTCGAAGTCGGGCATCGACACCCGCTCCGGATTGAGGAAGCGCTCGAACAGCAGCTTGTATTCGAGCGGATCGAGGTCGGTGATGCGCAGCGCATACGCCACCAGCGAACCCGCGCCCGAGCCGCGGCCCGGCCCCACCGGGCAGCCGTTTTTCTTCGCCCAGTTGATGAAGTCGCCCACGATCAGGAAGTAACCCGGGAACCCCATCTTCAGGATGGTGTTGATCTCGAACTCCAGCCGCTCCACGTAGCGTGGCCGCTCGGCGTCTCGCCGCGCCGCGTCGGGATAGAGATGCGCCAGGCGTTCTTCGAGGCCTTCGAACGAAGCCACCCGAAAGTAGTTCTCGATCGGCATGCCGTCGGGCGTCGGGAAATTCGGCAGCTGCGGTTTGCCGAGCGTGAGCGTGAGGTTGCAGCGCTTGGCGATCTCGACCGAGTTGGCCAGCGCGCTCGGCACATCGTGGAACAGCGCCCGCATCTGCTGCGTCGACTTGAAGTACTGCTCGCGCGTGAAGCGCCGGACGCGCCGTGGGTTGCCGAGAATCTCGCCTTCGGAAATGCACACCCGCGCTTCGTGCGCCTCGTAGTCGTCGGCTTGCGGAAACTGCACCGGATGCGTGGCCACCACCGGCAGCCCCAGCCGCGCGGCGAGCTGCACAGCGGCCACCACGTGCGCCTCGTCGTCGCTGCGGCCTGCGCGCTGCAGCTCGATGTAGAAGCGATGCGGAAAGAGCCCCGCCAGCCGCAGCGCGAGTTCGGCCGCGCGCTCTGCATGCCCCTGCAGCAACGGCGCACCGAGCGGCCCCGCCTGCGCGCCCGACAAGGCAATCAGCCCGCCATTCAACTCTTCGAGCCAGGCCAGCTTGCAGGCCGCCTGGGCCTGCCCGCGGCCGACGTTCTGCGTCCAGGCGCGTGCCAGCAGCTCCGACAGGTGCAGGTAGCCTTCCATGTTCTGCGCGAGCAGCAGGATGCGCGTGAGGGCGCCTGCGTCGTCGCCCATGCCTTCGAGCAGCACCTCGGCACCCAGCACGGGCTTGACGCCCTTGCCGCGCGCTTCCTTGTAGAACTTGACGGCTCCGAACAGATTGTTGAGGTCGGTGATGGCCAGTGCCGGCTGGCCGTCAGAGGCCGCGGCCTTGACCACTTCGTCGATCCGGTTGGTGCCGTCGACCACCGAGAACTCTGTATGCAGACGCAAATGAACGAACATGGAAGTCATTGTAGAAAGCGGCGCCCTACAATCCCGCCCCGTGCAAGAGATTCTGAATATCGCGGCATACAAGTTCGTTTGGATTGACGATGGCGACGCGCTGCGGGAACGCCTGCGCGCCACCACGCGCGCGCTGGGGCTCAAGGGCACCATCCTGCTGGCGCCCGAGGGCATCAATCTCTTCCTCGCGGGCGAAGTCGATGCGGTGCGCGGCTTTCTGGGCGAACTCCGTGGCGACCCCCGCTTTGCCGATCTCGAAGCCAAGGAAAGCTGGTCCGCCGCGCAGCCCTTCCGCCGCATGCTGGTGAAGCTGAAGCGCGAGATCATCCGAATGGACCATCCCGCCATCCGCCCTGCCGCCGGCCGCGCGCCCAGCGTCGCAGCAAAGACCCTGAGGCGTTGGCTCGACCAGGGCCACGACGACGCCGGCAAGCCGCTGGTGCTGCTCGACACGCGAAACGCCTTCGAGATCGAGCGCGGCAGCTTCGAAGGCGCGATCGACTGGCACATCGGCAAGTTCACCGAGTTTCCCAAGGCCCTGGCGGAGCACCGCGGCGAGTTGGCGGGCAAGACGGTGGTGAGCTTCTGCACCGGCGGCATACGCTGCGAGAAGGCTGCCATCCTGATGCACGAGCAAGGCATCCCCGACGTGCTGCAACTCGAAGGCGGAATCTTGCGCTACTTCGAGGAAGTGGGCGGCGCGCACTACCGCGGCGACTGCTTCGTCTTCGACGGCCGCGAAGCCTTGTCGCCCGAACTGCAACCGCGCGCGCAGCACGCGAGCGCGCGTGCTGCCGAAGACCCGGACCTCGCGCTCAAGCGGTAGCGGCTGTCGAACGACCCAACGTCCGATACGCGCAGTCGAGCGTCAGACTGGCGTGGTCTTGGTATCGGGCTCCTGCACGCCGAACGGATGTCCGGGCAACGGAATGAACTCCGTCTCGCCGGGCACCTGGCCCATGCGCTGGGCGGCCCAGTCGGCACCGGCCTGCAGAATGCGCTCGCGCCGGCTCGACACGAAGTTCCAGGTGATGAAGCGCGGGCCGTCGAGCGGCTCACCGCCGACCGCCACCAGCCGCACGGCGGCTTCGGCCTCCAGGCGTGCGCCCTTCCCTTCGGGCAGCATCGCCATGGTGTGCTGCGGCACCTCGCTCGCGTCTAAGGTGAAAGGCCCATCCACCGCATAGACGGCGAGTTCCTGCGCCAGCGGAGGCAGCTCGATGCTCGAGCCAGCCGGCATCGAAAGGTCGAGATAGATCGTCTTTGCCAAGGTCTTCACCGGCGAGCGTGCGCCGAAGGCTTCGCCGACCAGCACGCGCACGGCGACGCCGTTCACGTCCACGGCCGGAATGTCGGCGGCCGCCGTGTGCGTGAAGCTGGGGTCCACCTCTTCATGCGCCTGCGGCAATGCACACCAAAGCTGCAACCCATGGTTGACGTAAGTGGCCTCGCGCAGATGCTCCGGCTTGCGCTCGGAATGCACGATGCCTTTGCCCGCGGTCATCCAGTTGATCGCGCCGGGGCGGATTTCCTGCACCTTGCCCAGGCTGTCGCGATGCATCATCGCGCCCTCGAAAAGATAGGTGACCGTGGCCAGGCCGATGTGGGGATGCGGCCGCACATCGTGCTCGGCGCCGGGAGTTTCGGTGGCCGGGCCGAAGTGATCGAAGAACACGAAAGGCCCGACCGACCGCCGCTCGGCCGCGGGCAACAGACGGCGGACCTTGAAGCCACCGCCCAGGTCCTTGTCGTGCGGTTTCAGCAATTGAATCGAGTTCATGGGGCCTCCGGGTTCCAGCGGGTTCGATCGATCAGCCGTGGGATCTTGCCACCTCCGCCACGCGTTCGCCGAAGGCGCGCGCGGTGTCCAGGTCGCCTTGTGCCATCTCGGCAGGGCTCGCGTCCGACGGCGACTGCGTCATGAGCCCGCCGTAGCCGCCCAGGACGTTGGGCGAATTGCGCGTCGCCGCCTTGTTGTTCGACGGCATGATTCCCATGCTGATCCACACGCCACCGTGCTGCATTGCGAGCGTCCAGAGGCTGATCATGGTGGTGCCCTTGTCACCGACCATCGCAGCGCTGTTGGTGAATCCGGCAAAGAGCTTGTTCTTCCAGCCCTGGGTGAACCAGACCTTGGACGACGCGTCGGCAAACTTCTTGAACTGCCAGCTCACGCCACCCATGTAGGTCGGCGAACCGAAGACGATCGCGTCCGAAGCGGCCAGCGTGTCCCACGCTCCGTCGGGCAGATTGCCGTCGGCGTCGATCGCGATCAGTTCCGCCTCGGCGCCTTCGGCCACAGCCTGCGCGACGCGCTGGGTGTGGCCGTAGCCGGAGTGATAGACGATGGTGATTTTCTTGCTCATCGGGAGTACTCGCTTGAAATGAAATACGGAAAAACGAAATGTCGCGATGCTGTGCGACTCAGCGCTTGTCGATGCTGAAACGGCCCGGGCCGAATGCGACGAAAGCTAGGAAGCCGCCTGCGATCGCCAGATTCTTGAAGAACATGATCTGGTTCACCATGACTTTTTCCGGGGGCATGGACCAGTAGGCGTGGAAGCCCAGCGCAGCCACGACCGTGAAGAGCGCCAGGCCGATCGCCACGGCGCGCGTCTTGAAGCCGACCAGGAACATGAGGCCGAATCCGAGTTCCACGACGATCGCGATGACCGCTGCCACCTGCGGCATCGGGAGACCGACCGACCCGATGTAGCCGACGGTGCCCGCAAAGCCCATGAGCTTTGCGAAGCCGGCGGGAATGAAGAGCGCCGCGAGCAATACGCGGCCGATCAGCGCGAGCGTGTCTTGCGCGGCGCTCGGGCTGCCGGCCGTCGAATAGGTCGGTGCGGTCGATGAGGTGGTGGTGACCATGGTGAAACTCCTTCAGTGAAAAAAATCGGTGGGTGAAAAGTCGGCGATTTGAAATCAGGCGGCCAGGTCGAACACCAGCACTTCGGCGCCCTTGCCGTGGCCGAGTTCGAGCCGCGATTCGCCTTCGAGCATGGCGGCGTCGCCAGTGCCCAGCGGCGTGCCGTTGACGACGAGATCGCCGCGCACCAGATGCACGTAGCTCTTGCGTTTCGGGTCCAGCGTCAGTTCGGCCGTTTCGTCGCCGTCGAAGAGCCCCGCATAGAGCCGCGCATCGGCATGCAGTTGCACCGAACCGTCGGCGCCGTCGGGCGAAGCCACCTGACGCAGCCGGCCACGCTTTTCCGACGCCGGAAAGCTTTTCTGTTCGTAGCCCGGTGCAATGCCGCGCACATTGGGCTCGATCCAGATCTGCAGAAAGTGCGTGGTCTCGTCGGCCTTGTGGTTGAACTCGCTGTGCATCACGCCCCGGCCTGCGCTCATGCGCTGCACGTCGCCGGGCGGAATGGTCTCGATGTTGCCGATGCTGTCCTTGTGCGCGAGTTCGCCGGACAGCACGTAGCTGATGATTTCCATGTCCTTGTGGCCATGCGTGCCGAAGCCGGCGCCTGCGGCGACGCGGTCTTCGTTGATCACGCGCAGGTTGCCCCAGCCCATGTAGGCGGGGTCGTAGTAGCCAGCGAACGAGAAGCTGTGGAAAGAGCGCAGCCAGCCGTGGTCGGCGTAGCCGCGTTGCTGAGATTTGCGAACTTGAAGCATGTCTTCGACTCCTTGCCCTGTCGACCGAGGTCCGGGCCTTTGGTGTGCCGCGCCGAATGCGCAGCGGGTGAAAGAACTTTAGGTGCCACGCCCCGCTTCGAAAGCGCCGTGCTTTGATGGCATCATTCAAATTATTTGAACGATCGAGTGCCATGCCCACTGCCCGCGAAATGCTCACGCCCGAGGCGCTCTCGATGCTGCAAGCGGTGGTTCGCTCCGGAAGCTTCGCTGCGGCGGCGCGCTCGCTCGGGCTGGTTCCGAGCGCGTTGAGCTACCGCGTGCGGCAGATCGAGGACGCGCTCGACGTGCTGTTGTTCGACCGCAGTGCGCGCCAGGCCCGCCTGACCGAAGCCGGTGCGGAACTGCTGCGCGAGGCCGACTGGCTGCTCGGCGAGATCGACGCGGTGGCCAACCGCGTCCGACGCGTGGCCACCGGTTGGGAGCCGATGCTCACCATCGCCGTCGACAGCGTGATCGCGCGTGACCCGCTGCTCGACCTGGCGTCGGCCTTCTTCGCGCTCGAGCCGCCGACCCGGCTCAAGCTGCGCGACGAGACGCTGCTCGGCACCGTCGAGGCGCTGACCAGCGGCGAGGCCGATCTGGCCATCGGCGCGGTGCTCGACGCCGCGAGTCTCGCGTTCGCCGCGACGGGCATTCGCTGCAAGCCGATCGGCCAGCTCGCGTTCGTCTATGCCGTCGCGCCCCAACACCCGCTGGCGCACATTCAAGGCCCGCTGGGCGACGACGTGCTTCGCCGACACCGAGCGGTGGCTGCGGCCGATTCGACTCGCCTCGGCCGCGGCATGACCGTCAACCTCGTCGGCGGGCAGGACGTGCTGACCGTGCCGACCATGCAGGCCAAGGTCGCCGCGCAGCTGCACGGGCTGGGTGGCGGCTTCCTGCCGGAGCCGATGGCGCGCCCCTACATCGAGGCCGGGCACCTCGTGCAGTGCGAGACCGTGCGCACGCCGCCGCTCGCGACCATGCACTGCGCCTGGCGCGTGCGTTCTGCGGGCAAGGCCGGACGCGCCCTGCAATGGTGGCTCGACCAGATGGAGCACGAAGGCACGCGCCGCGCATTGCTCGAGCGACACCGCGGCAGGTAAGGCCGGCGCGCTCGAGGCCATGAAGCGCCGGGCCGGTTAGAGTCGGCATGCCAGTCCACACGAGGAGACGACCCGCATGACCACCCGACCCAAAGCCCACCGCCACCGAACGTTCACGCCGCGCCACCTGGCCGTGGTCGGAGCCGGCATGGCCGGCGTCGCCTGCGCACGGACGCTGCTGCAGGCCGGCCATGAGGTCACGGTGATCGAGAGCGGCGACAGTGCCGGTGGCCGCATGGCCAGCGAAGGCACGCCTTTCGGCCGCTTCGACAGCGGCGCCCAGTATTTCACCGTGCGCGATGCGCGCTTTGCCCGCGCGCTCGAGACGGCGACGGCCATCTGCAAGCCCTGGAGCGCCAACCTCGTGCGCGTGCTCGACCCGCACGGCCGAGTTGCCGAAGCCGCGCTGCCGGCCCGCGAACCGCACTGGGTCGCGCAGCCCGGCATGGACGCGCTTGTCGCGCATTGGGCCGCCCCGCTCGGCGACCGGCTGGTGACGCGCACGCGGGCTACGCGCATCGAACGCGACAGCCTCGACCCGAGCCGCTGGCAACTGCGCACGGACGGCGTGGACGATTCGTCGCACGTCTACTCGGGGTTCGACGGCGTGTTGCTCGCCGTGCCGCCAGCGCGCACGCGCGCCCTGCTCGACGGCGATCGCCTGTCGAGCGCGTTGTCCACCGCCGTCGATCGCGTTCGCATTGCGCCTTGCTGGACATTGATGATCGCGTTTCCGCAAGCCAACCAGCCCACCTTGTCCCACCTCGGCCCGCAATGGAATGCCGCGCGCAGTACGCACCACCGGGTCGCCTGGCTGGCGCGCGAATCGTCCAAGCCGGGACGCGACCGCATCGAGCGCTGGACGCTGCAAGCCAGCGCCGCCTGGTCCGAGGAGCATCTGCAGGACGACCCGTCGCGCGTCGAGGCCAAGCTGCTGCGCGCTTTCTCGGAGATCACCGGCGTCCGGGCCACGCCGTCGTATGCCGGCACGCGTTGCTGGCCTGAAGCGCAGACGCAGGTGCCGCTCGGCCAACCCTGCCTGTGGGATGCCAAGGCGCGCATCGGCGTCGCCGGCGACTGGTGCACCGGGCACCGGGTCGAAGACGCGTTTCTGTCCGGCCTGAACCTGGCACTCAAAGTGGCGTGAGCATCGCGGGCCGGAGCATCGCGGGCAGGTTCGCACCGTCGCCCACCGGGCCGTTGCATCGCGGCTCGCTGGTGGCGGCTCTGGCCAGTTGGCTCGACGTGCGCTCGCACGGCCCAGAGGCCCGTTGGCTGGTGCGCATCGAAGACGCCGACACCGAGCGCTGCCTGCCGGGCATGAGCGAAGTGATCCTCGCGCAACTTGCGGCTTGCGCGTTGATTCCGGACGAAGCGCCGGTCTGGCAGACGCAGCGCACGGGCTTCTACGAGCGCGCGCTGGAGCAGCTCCAGTCCCGCCAACTCGCCTACCCCTGCGGCTGCACACGCAAGGACATCGACGAGGCGCTCGCGCGCGCCGGCGTCTCGCATGCTCGACATGCCGAACGCGTCTACCCCGGCACTTGCCGCCACGGGCTGAACGGAAAGCCGGCGCGGGCGTGGCGCTTCGCCGCCGAGAAGTTCGCTGCCGCCTCCGGACTTACGCCCGTCCGATGGACGGACCGTCGCCTCGGTCCTCAGAGCCAGGATGTCGCGCGAGACGTCGGCGACTTCGTGCTGCGGCGCGCGGACGGCCCGTGGACCTATCAGCTCGCCGTGGTGGTCGACGACGCGCTGCAGGGCATCACTGACGTCGTGCGCGGCGAAGACCTGGCGGACAACACGGCGCGGCAGATCCTGCTGCAGCGCGCACTCGGATTCGACACGCCGCGCTACCTGCATGCGCCGGTCGTGCTCGCACCGGACGGACAAAAGCTGTCGAAGCAAAATGGCGCGACGCCCATCGACACGTCCACGCCGGCTGCCGCGCTGCGCGAGCTCGAAGCGGCGGCGCGCGTCCTGGGTTTGCCCGCCGCCGCCACACCCGCGACGAACGCTTCCGACGCGCTGACCGCGTGGGTGGCACCATGGCGCGATCTCTACAATCCTGCGCCTTGAGCGCGGCCGATTCGCGCTCCATCCACGCACCTCCGCGCTCCTCCACGCCTTCCTCACGCCGATTCCCGTGCCCGACACCCGCTCCGACTCCGATTCAGACCCCACATCCGACGACGCCTCAGCGCACCCGCTGCACCGCCGGCTCAAGAGCTTCGTGCGACGCGCCGGACGGACCACCGACGGCCAGGCGCGCGCCTTCGCGGAACTGGGCCCGCTGTTTCTGTTGCCGTACAGCGAACAGACGCTGGACTTCGACGCCGCCTTCGGGCGCGCGGCACCCACCGTTCTGGAAATCGGCTTCGGCATGGGCGAGGCCACGGCCCACATCGCCGCGCTGCTGCCCGAGAAGAATTTTCTTTGCTGCGAAGTGCATGAACCCGGCGTCGGCGCCTTGCTGAAGCGCATCGGCGAAGGCGGGCTGCAGAACGTCCGCATCTGCGCGCACGACGCGGTCGACGTCATCGATCACATGCTGCAGCCGGGATCGCTGGCGGGCGTGCATGTGTTCTTTCCCGACCCGTGGCACAAGAAGCGGCACAACAAGCGCCGACTGATCCAGCCGGAGTTCGTCCACAAGCTGGCCGTGCGCTTGGCACCCGGCGGCTACCTGCATTGCGCGACCGACTGGCAGCCCTACGCCGAGCAGATGCTCGAAGTGCTATCCGGCGAGCCGCTGCTGCGCAACACCGCCGATGGGTTCGCGCCGCAGCCGGCCTATCGTCCGCTCACCAAGTTCGAGAACCGCGGCCTGAAGCTCGGGCACGGTGTGTGGGACGTGGTGTTCGAGCGCGTCTGAAAGACACGCGGCGCGCTCAGTCCGCCAGGGTCGGGTTGCGCTTTTCTTCTTCCAGCCGCTGCTGGCGTCTGACGGCCTCGCACTGAGCGTGCGGCTTGAATTCGGAGCGCAGGCATTGCGCCGCCATGCATCGCGCGGCAGAGATGAAGTTCATCCCCTGGCACTGGGCGCGCGGCTCTGCGACCACCGGTGGCGACGCTGGCGTGGACGGAACCGGCGCAACGGCTTCGATCGTCGGGCTCTTGGCGACTGCACCGGTGGTGCTTGGCGCTGGCGACGGCTTCGCGGTCCTCGCGGGTTTCGTCGGCTTGCCGATGGGTGGAGCCGTCGACGCAGTCGGAGCCGCCGCGGCCAGTGAAGTCCCGACAGGCGATGGAGTCTCGGCAGCCACCGACTGCGCGGCGAGCTGAGTCGGCTCGGCAGACACCGCGGGCGCAGTCGCCGCATCGACGCGTGAAGCCGCAGCGCCGCTGCCGGTGTCGACGAGAGCGGTCGCGTGCGCCGATGGCAGCGCAACGTCGTCCACCGACGCATCGCCCCGATAGGCATACCAGGCGGCCGCGCCAACGCAAAGCGCCGCCACCAGCACGGCGAGGCGCAGCATCCAGCCCAACGAACCGCTCTTTTCCGCCGAGGGCTCAGCCTCTAAGGGCTTGACGAAAGAAGCCAATGCCGAAGAGGCGCCTCGCCTGCCGAAGCCACGCGGAGCCCGCAGCGCCTGGGCCGTCGGGCCGAAATCGGCGTCGGCAAGACGGCTGGGAAGCGCGTTCACGCACTCGATGCAGAACTTCGCGATGGCGCGGTTCTCGGTGTTGCATCGGGGGCAGGTCAGCGTCATGGCGCTCGGCGATCAGCTGGCCAGGGAATGCATCGTGTCGCCGGCCACATGGCCTTGCGCTGCCAGCACGTGGCGGTGCTCGGTCATGATCAGCGCGGCGCGGTAGGCCGAGCGGCTGGCCGTCTTGGTGTGGGTGATCATCGTCTTCCATTCGCGCTCGAGTTCGCTGGGCGTGCGCTCGACATTGCGGTTGAGGAGGGCCTGGCTCACGTCGATGAGGGCTGCGGCAGAGCTCAGGCAGATGCTGATGGCCGACTGGGCGGCGCTGCTGCGAAAGCGAAGTTCGTCGTCTGCGCCGGCATCCCGGGTGTCGTCGAGCGGCGCGGCCACGGTGGGTCCGTGATAAGGGGCGCCGTGCATGTCGCTGTCGGCGCGGGCGAGTACGAGTTCGAGTGTGGTCAGGGCGTCCTGGAGAAGTGCGGTGTCGGATGTCTGTTGTTTCATGCCCAGGGCCCGGAAAGGTTGCAGTCTGCCGGGCATGTTGCCAGCGCTGCGCCTTTTCTCCACGGCACAAAATCACATGCGGAATCGAAAGCTCTTTTCCGGCTGTCTGTGCGTGAAGGCCTACACGGGAAGGAACTTGAGATCGAACACCCTTTCGACGAACCAGGTGCCCGCCACCATGACCGCGACCACGGAGCCGCTTCGCAACACGACGTTGATGTATCCCTGCCAATGGCGCAAGGTCACGAGCACCAGCAAGGCGATGCTCACGATCACGAGCTGTCCGGCTTCCACACCGAGGTTGAAGAGCAACAGAGCCTTCACGAATCCCGCAACCGGCAGGTTGAGCTCGCCCAGCACGCCGGCAAAGCCAAAGCCATGGATCAGCCCGAAGAAGAAGCTGAAGAGCTTGCGGCGGCCGCGCAGCACGGGATGCAGGTTGTCGAACGCCGCCACGATGATCGTCACGGCAATGGCCGGCTCGATGATTCGCGGCGAGATCGTCACGATCTTGAGGCCCGCCAGCGCCAGCGTGATCGAATGTGCCAGCGTGAACATCGTGACCATGCCGACCATCGGCCACACCGCGTCTCGCCAGCCCGCGACGGGTTCCCATCGCCCCTCGCGGCGACGCAGCACGGCAGGCAGCAGCAGGCAGATCAGGAACAACACGTGGTCGTAGCCGATCAGGATGTGATGCACACCGTCGCGGAAAAAGCTGATGCCGGAAGCGTCAGTGCTCGCTTGCGCATCCGGGCCGGCCCACTCGACGCGCACCGCGCCTGCGGCCGGGTCGAGCGATCGGATCACCGGGGTGGCGCCTTCTGCCGACACCATGCGCAGCAGGCCGCGGTGGGTCGGGTCGACTTCGCTGAACAACTGGTAGTCGATCTTCAACGCCGCGTCCGACGCGCAAGGCGCCTGGAGCCGCAGCACCAGATAGGCCCCGTCGATGCGTGTATCCACGGCAGGCGGCTCGGATTCCGACAGCGCGCAGCGCCCATCGTCCAGGCGCAGTCGCGACAAGGCGTAGGTCCGGATCTCGTTCATCCGGGATTTGATTTCGCCCCAGGTGAGTTTTCGATCGTCGTTGGCGTCGAGGTCGAGCACGGCGTCGAGATCTCTCAGCGAGATGTCCCAGCGCACCAGCACCGTGTCGCCGGTGCGGTTCATGAGGAGGTAGGCGTCGCTCGCCTTGTGCGCCTGCGCGGGCAACGCGACAAACAACAGCGCCCACAGCGACAACAGCACGGCGCGCCAGGCTCGTGCAGGCGCCATGCTTCTACAAGACGGCATCGATGCGCGCATCTCTCATCCCGATCTGCTTCATCAGCGCCCTGACCTCTTCTTCGGCTTTCGCATCCTTGGCAGCGACGGCGGCACGCGCGAACAGCAGCAGATCGACCGGCTCGCGCTGCAGGCGGATGTTGGTGCGGGCAAGTTCAAGCGCGCGTGCCGGGTCGCGCTCCACGTCGAGCGCGAACATCGCGTGCTCCCTGGCGTGCACCGCAGCTGCGCCGGGGCGCATCGCAGCGGCTTCGAAGCGCGCCTTGAGTTCCTTGGCATCGGGCTGCGACGCGTCGCCCCGTCTGGCAACGGCCAGGCGAAGCAGCACCGCGTCGCTGCGAGGCTCGTCGGCAAGCAGTGCCGGCACTTCCGCCGGGCGGCCTTGCTGCAGCAGGAAGTCGCTGTACGCGAGCAGCAGATAGCCGGACCGCTCAGCGGCGAGCGCTTGCCGGTAGGCGTTGCCTGCCTCGGCGGGCCGCCCGGCAAGTTCTTCGACTTCGGCCAGGCTCGTCAGGAGCCACTGTCGCGTGTCGGCTTGCCGCGGGCCCTGCAATGAGGGACTCGCGAGCAAGGTTGTGAAGGTGCTGCGCGCTGCATCGTGCTCGCCGCGCAGCGCAGCGTTCTCGGCGAGACAGGCTTGAGCATAGAGGGCCGGTCCAATTTCACCGAGACTTCGGCACGACGCATCGGAATCGGCAAGGCGGCCGCGCACGCGTTGAATGGTGGCCAGCGTGATCCAGGCCTGGGGCTCTCGCGGCTGCCGGGTGAGCGCCATCTTCAGCGTGGCCTCGGCACCATCGAAATCATGGAGGAACTGCGCCACGGTCGCGTGCATCACCAACACCTGTGGCGGCGTCGATTCCGCCGACAGCGGCTCCCAGGCGCGCAATGCGCCCATCGCGTAGCCGGCATAGCGCGCGTCGCCCTGCGAACGCGCAAGTTCCAGATAGGCTTCGGCCGCGCGGATCGCGACACCCGCATCGCGTGGGCGCTGCGCCAGCTCTCGACGCAGCAGCCGTTCGTTGCTCGACCAGCCGGCCACGTAGGGCAGGCTTTCGACGACCTCGTCGTCGCTGGAAGGTATTCGGGGAGCCGCCAGCGCGGCCCCGGCCGTGATGAAAAATACGAACGCCAGAACGAGCCGACGCACGCGGGCAGGTCCTGGCGTCGCGTTCATCACTCGACGACGATGGGCTCGGTCGTGTCCGAGGTCGGCGGCGGATCGAAGGCCGCCGTGCTGACGGGCTCGACCGTGTCGAGCGCGGTCTGCACCACGCCCTTCAGGTAGGCAATGAAGCTCTCGGACGTCAAGGCAGGAGGCATATCCCCGCCTCCGCCGCCGCCACCACCCCCATCACCGGCTCCGCCACCGCCACCCCCGCCGCTCACCGGCGGAAAGTAGCCGCCGCCTCCGCCGCCCCCACCCCCGCCGCAGCCGGCAAGGATGAACGCCGCCAGCAACGGGGCTCCCCATTTAAGACATTTGCGATTCATGCGCATCTCCTTACTGGGCGCCGGGCAACGGCGTGTTGAGGTACGGGAACACGGCCGGGAAATCGGCCGGGCTTTGCAGGGCACCGTCGGTCAGCGCAGCATTGCCGGCTGGCGCGTCCGTGGCTTGGCAGCCGACCTTCAGCGTGTCCGTCGGACCGGTCGCGACGCAAAGCACGCCCATGGCCACGCGCAGCTCGGCGTCCACCACGTCGTCGCCCGGCCTGCGGCCATTCGGGAAGCCCGCATTGTCGCCGGCCAGCACGCCCAGGTTGTTCTGGTTCGCCATCGGCGTCGGCGTGATGCTGGTGTTGAGCCGCAGCATCTCGGACGCCTTGACGTTGGCGGGCTGGTTCACGCCGGCCACGCCGGTCAGGAAAGCCGCCACCAGGTCGGTGCGCGGGAAGTTCGTCGGCGCAGGCGCGCTCGGGAACAAGGTCTGGATCAACGCCGGCAACGTCGGATTGGTCACGTAGTCGGCAAACTGACCGTCGTCCTTGGGCTTGGAGCTGTTGAACTTGTCCTTGTCCTTCAGGCCGATCACCACCTCGTTGACCAGCGGCATGCCCAGACGCGACACCTGCGCCCACGGACCACCGTTGAGCGTGGTCGTGCCGAGACCGCTCTTCGGCGAATTGGAGATCAGCTGACCCTGCCGCACGCTGGCCGTGGTCCAGCCACCGACGATCGATCCAGTGCCCGCAACGCACGCGATCGGCACCTCGAGCGCCAGCGTCGTCACGTTCTTGTTGGCCAGCACGTTGGGGTTGCCGTTGGTCGATCCGAGCGGATTCAGGTTGATCAGGTCGAACACCTGGCCGAGCGCCACGCTGAACGGATCCTTGCGCTGACCGACGAAGACCTTGCCCGCGCCGCATCCGGGAATGTTGACCGCCTGGATGTGCTGGTTGGCGTAATTGGCGTAGCCATTGCCCGCACCGAATGTCTTGGTTCCGATGTTGTCGGTCGGCTTGTCGAATTCGCTCCCTCCGCCGGCCACGGCCGTGAGCGGCTTCACGTCGCCGCTGCGGCGGTCGCCCCGCACGACGTTGACCGTGTAGGTTTCGCGGATGTTGCTGGTCGCGCCATTGGGCGCCGAGATACCGCCGGATTGCACAAGCGGAATCGACACCTGCTTGCCGCCCACGCCCAGCTGGATGTCGCGCAGCGTGTTCTTGAACTTGAATTGGAAGCTGATGTTCTCGACTGCGTCGCCGTCGGTGTCGAGATGGATCTCGTACAGCGCGTTCTGATCCAGCGTGAAGTAGTTCGGCCCGCCGTACGGGTCTTGCAGAGGCTGGTAGTTGGCGATCAGCGTCACGTAGCCTTCGCGGCCCGGCTCGTAGCTCCGGAACATATAGAAGTCCGTGGCATCGACCTTCGGCATCGCAGCGATCGACGGGGCTTCGCGATGGCTGGAAGCCATGGCGGTCCCGCCTGCTGCCGCGCACACGGCGAGGACACAGGCGTGAACAGGGAGTCTTGAAAGTCTCATCGGCATCACCTCGTAGGTAGAGTGTTTGTGAAGGGAACGTGCCCGGATCGGCATGCGCACTTCATGCGTCGCGCGCACAGCACCTACGCGGCAAAAGTTCACACAGATACACGACGCTCGAGGCAATGGACCGTTGTGGCATTCGCAACGCCGCTTGCCCGGAAGGGCCGGTGAGGCCGCATACGTGTCGGCCACCGTCTCGATCAGGGTTTACCCGCCTGGGCCTTTGCGCCGAAGCAGGCCACGCTGCCCGATGCGGCCGGCGCTTGCAGCGGCCGGCCGTTTCTTATTCTTCGCACAAGGACCCCCGACCATGAACGCCACGACCGACACCGAAATCCGCAATCTCGTCTCCGCCGAAGAATGGCAATTGAGGGTCGACCTGGCGGCCTGCTACCGCCTGGTCGCGCTGTACGGCTGGAGCGACCTCGTCTTCACGCACATCAGCGCGCGCGTCCCCGGCCCCGAGCACCATTTCCTGATCAACCCCTACGGCCTGATGTTCGATGAGATCACCGCGTCGAGCCTCATCAAGGTCGACAAGGACTGCAACAAGCAGATCGAGTCGCCCTACCCCGTCAACCCCGCCGGCTTCGTGATCCACAGTGCCGTGCACGAAGCACGCGAAGACGTCCAGTGCGTCCTGCACACGCACACCCGCGCCGGCATCGCGGTCAGTGCGCAGAAGAATGGGGTCTTGCCCATCAGCCAGCAGTCGACCTTCGTCCTCGCCTCATTGGCCTACCACGGGTACGAAGGCGTCGCCTTCCGCGACGAAGAAAAGCCGCGTCTTCAGGCCGACATGGGAGGCGCCACTTTCCTCATGCTGCGCAACCACGGCCTGCTCACCGTCGGCAAGACCATCGCAGATGCTTTCCTCGCCATGTACACCTTCGAGAACACCTGTCAGATTCAGATCGCCGCGCAATCCGGCGGCGGCGAGTTGACGCAGGTGCATCCCAAGATCATCGAGGGCGTGGGCCTGGCGCAGAAGGTCCAGACCGGCGGGCTCGGTGGGGGCTTCGTCTGGCCTTCGCTGATCCGCAAGCTGGACAAGATCGACGGCAGCTACAAGCACTGAGACGCCGCGCACGCGGCGGAGCGTCTGCTCGCCGAATCGACTACGACATCGGACGAGGGTCCGAATCCGAAGTCCACCGATACCATGAATCTGCGCCGCATCCGGCGCAGATTCGCATTTCGGGGAGGACTCTGATGAACGACAGCAATCCATCCGCCCAAGCGCCAACGGTGCCGGAAAATTTCCCTTCCGGGCTGCAGTGGCAGTCTTGGGTGCGCAGAGACAAACGCTTTCTCAGCTGGAGCTGGTTTGCCGACCTTGAACCGGGCGCGTGGCTCAACCTCCTGCGCGACGGAAAGCAGCCAGAAGACGAGCGCGACTGCATTGCGATCATCACAGCATGTTTCAGCATGGGTCTCCCCACGGTACTGAAAGAGTTCCTCACGCGTTCGCGCCATCTCGTCACCCGATTCCGGGCCCGAACCGCGGGCGATTGGCCCGGGGTCTTGACCCCTTCGTTCGATCAGGCCATGACGCTCATTCTGGTCGACGAACTGCTGATACCCCAAAGGCACGCACTTCGCGCCTTCGACATCAAGGGCTGGAATCTTTCCGACTCCGTCTCGGTCAAGATCCTGTGCGACGGCCTCGGCCGATGCAGCAGGCTCGAGGTGTTTCGTGTCGTCAAATGCAACCTGAACCTCTCGAACGCAACCAGACTCCTCGAGTCCGTCAAGGAGTCATGGCCGAACCTCACTGATCTGTCGTTCTCGTCCAATCACGTCGGCGATGCGATGGCCGGCCACATCGCCGCCAGATTGAAGGCCATGCCCTTGCTCAAAGCGCTCCACCTGCGCGCTTGCTCAATTGCCGGGCCAGGCGCGTTGTCGTTGGCGGCCGCGCTGGAGCACAAGTCAGCCATGCAATCTCTCGACCTGAGTCATAACGCGTTGGACGATGCGCCAGGCGCCGCGCTGATCGCTGCGCTTCGACACTGCGACAGCCTGACGGAACTCGGACTCTCCGCTTGCGGCCTGGGCCACGAAAGCGCCGAGGAGCTCGGCAAGCTTCTGGTATCGAAGGTGCCCCTGTCCGTGCTGCACATCGGCTGGAACGACCTCGAACTGCCTCGGTCGTTTTCCGAATCGCTCAAGAAAAACACCACGCTGCGCAGCCTGCGCGTCGAGGGCTCCGCATCGGCGCAACACGTGATTCACATCGCGGATGCGCTCAAGATCAATCGATCGCTGCGAACACTGGTGCTTCACCACAGCAATCTCAATGAGCGCGGCATCATCAAGGCACTGTGTGCGCTGTTGCCAAGTTCGCATCTTTCCGATATTGATCTGAGCGACGGCGAGCTCGACGACGCAGCCTGCGCCGATCTCCTGAACGCGCTGAAGAAAAACTCCAAGCTCAAAACGCTCATCCTGCAAGGCAACCGGATGAAAGCCGGCGCCTGCGATGCAGCGGGCGCACTCCTGAAAGTCAACAACACCCTGAAAAAGCTGGACGTCAGCTCGTGCCAGATCGACGATCTGAGCCTGACCGCACTGACCCGCCACCTGAGCCGCGGCACTTTCAAGGGACTCATGCGACTCAACATGAGTTGGAACGAGATCGGCAATGGCGGACTCCCTTCCCTGCTGCGCGCTCTGGATTGCCAACAAACCCTGGTCCTTTGCGCGATCGGGCACAACCCTTTCGACCTGGCCAGCCCGCAGGTCAGGGAGCAATTCGACCAGGCCATCAAGAAGAGTTCCTCGCTGACCTCGCTCGATTACCACAACTTCAAGGGAGCGAAGTTGCACGACTGGTCGACGGTTTCTCAAAGGCTCCAGGCCAACGCGTGCTTGAGCAATGCCAGCACGCAAGAATACTTGCGCGAACTCATCGACCGCTTTGCCTTCGAAACCCTCACCATCCGAGAAGTCGGCGAGCAGATATGGAAGCAACTTCGCGACGACCCCAATGTGGATGACCGCTACGCCCACCTCCGCTCCATCCTGCGCCTCAATGAAGTCTGCCGAGGCATCGCCTTCGGCTCCGGCAGTCACGGATTCGAGCTGGAGTCTGCCGAAGAGAGAGCCAGCGCGCTGATCGAGGCTCGCCACGCAGAAGGCTTGGAATCTCCGACCGCCGATTCGACGGCTCACCCCACGGCTCCACTCCATGATCAATGAAGAGAGATCTGGATGAACGGCACCAAACCGACACCAAAGAAGCAAGACGATCTGCAACCGCCGCCAACGGCCGAACAATGGCGGGAATGGCTTGCTCAAGACGACACCCCCCTCGATCGAATGCGACTCGAACAGTGGAAGATCCGACACCCGCTGAGAAAGCTCTTGAACGAAGGAATTCTGCCAAGCGGTGATCATGGCCGGATGGAGCTCATCGTTGGATGCGTCTGCGTCGGCACACCCACCGTGCTGCGCGAAGTTCTCAAGCGCACGCGTCATGAGATCCAAAACTTTCGATCTCGCACGCAGGCCGGCTGGCTCGGCCTCTTGTGGCCAAGGCTCGATACCGCATTGGCCAAGGCATTTGTCGAAGAGTTCTTGATCCCGCGAGGCCGAGCGCTCCAGACCTTCGACATCAAGGGGTGGGATCTCTCCAGTGCCGAATCGGTGAAGTTGCTCTGCGATGGCCTCGCGCAGTGCGACAACCTCGAAATGCTCAAGCTGGAAAACTGCTACCTGACCAGCTCAACACTCGGCGCCATTCTCGATTCCGTCAAAGGCTCCTGGCCTCGGCTCTGTCAACTTTCCTTCTCGTCCAACGCCATCGGGAACGCTGGCGCCTTTTGCGTTGCCGAGCGATTGCACGGCCTGCCCTCGCTGAGAGAGCTTCGGCTCGAAGCTTGCGACATCACGGAAGCGGGTGCACTGTCGCTCGCGAGCGCCCTGAAAGGCAGTCCTTCCCTGCAGGTATTGGACCTCACCATGAATCTGGTGGGCGATTCGGCAGCCGCGCAGCTCATCGCGGCTTTGGCCGACAGTCCGCGCCTGACCGAGCTGGAACTCGCAAACTGTCGTCTGGGCGCTGAATGTGCCGATGCACTGGGCACTCTGCTGGATTCGAAGTCGCCACTGCAAACGCTGCGCCTCGGTTGGAACAGGCTCGTGCCTTCACCCCTTTTTCTGCGGGGCCTCGGCGCCAACAAGACGCTGCGAAATCTGCACGTCGAGCACTGCGGATCGACGTTCCTCGTCGAGAAGATCGCAGGGGTACTCGCGACCAACTCGTCGATACGCACGCTGGTACTCAACGGCAACCCCTTCAACGAGCAGAAAGGCGTTGAAGCGGTCATGGTGATGCTGCTGCGCTCGAAGCTCGCTGCGATCGACCTGTCCGATTGCCAGTTGGACGACAAGTCCTGCGCCCTTCTGCTTCGCACGCTGACGAAGAACTCGACGCTGGAGACACTCGACTTGAGTGGCAACCTGCTGAAAAGCGATGCCTGCGGGCAGGCAGGCAACCTGCTCAGCATCAACCGGACTCTGAAGAGACTGGACTTGCGTGCGTGCGGGATCGACGATCTGAGTTTGACGGGATTGACCCGCCCGTTGAACCAGGGTCGCTCCAAGAGTGCGCTCGCGTGGCTGGATATGTCGCACAACAAGGTCGGCAAAGCCGGTCTGGCAGTGCTGCTGCGGACGCTGGATTCCCGACTCAACCTGGTTCATCTGTTGATTGGCAAGAATTCTTTCGACTTGGCAAGTCGCGAGGTCCAGGATCTCTTCAACAACGCGATCAAGAACAATACGGCCCTGACTTCGTTGGACTACCACCGCTGCCATGGAGCGGACCAGTACGACGGATCGGTCATCGAAAGGAGGCTCTGGACCAATGCGCGATTGAACAATCCCAGCACGGACAAATACCTGCTCGATCTTCTCGTGCGCTTCTCGGCCGAGACGCTGCAAATCTCCGAGATCGGCAAACACATCTGGGCCCAGCTTCGCGACAGCATCGACCCGGACAAACGCTACGTCCAACTTCGCGCGGCCCTGCGGCTCAGCGAGGTTTGCCGTGGCATCTCCTTTGGCGCGGTCGAGCGAGATCGCCTGGAAATGGCCGAACGCGCGGAACGCGCAATGCTCGAGTGGCAGCAGGCAGAAGAAATTGAGCAATTTGCCGCCGACATGACGGCTAGCAATGCAGCGGAGGACGCCGGAAGGAAGAGTTGACGAACCCGCGATGGCCGGTCGGCACCGTGCCAGCGGCCTTCTCGCGCGTCCCCTAAACTTGGCGTCCCTTTCGACGCCAAGTTCCATGACTTTCAATGCATCGCCCGGTCCAGCGTCGGCCATGGCCCCCACCGGCGCGCTGCGCGCCTCCATCAACCTCGGCAATCCGATCCTCGCCCGGCGCGACCCGGCGGGCGGAGAACCGACCGGCGTTTCGGTCGACCTGGCGCGCGAACTGGCTCGGCGGCTGTCCGTGCCGTTGGAGTTGCAAAGCTTCGACAAGGCGGCCGACTCGGTCGCCACGGTGCGCGCCGGGCATGCCGACATCGGCTTCTTCGCCATCGACCCCGCGCGCGGCGAAGGCCTGCGTTTCACCGCGCCGTATGTGCTCATCGAAGGCAGCTACCTCGTGCCCGATCCTTCGGCGCTGCAGCACAACGAAGAGGTCGATCGCGCGGCACAGCGCGTCGCAGTCGGTCGCGGCAGCGCCTACGACCTCTTCCTGACGCGCGAGATCCGGCACGCCGAGCTGGTCCGCGTCGACGGCGCGCAGGCGGTGATGGAAAGCCTGCGCAGCGGGCAGGTGCAGGTCGCGGCGGGCATTCGCCAGGTGCTCGAAGCCGAGGCGCGGCGGGCGCCGGGAACGCGCCTCCTGCCCGGACGCTTCATGGTGATCCAGCAGGCGATGGGCCTGCCAGCCGGCCGCGGCGAGCAGGCCGTCGACTTGCTCGCGGCATTCGTCGAAGAGATGAAGGCCAGCGGCTTCGTGGCCGACGCGCTGGCGCGCCATGGCATCGACGGCGCCAGCGTCGCGCCGGCGGATCCGGCTCGGCGCTGACAGTTCGAGTTCGCGCGAAGTTCGAAAGCCTGAAAGCCTGAGCCGCTCAACCCAGCCGGCGCAGCAGGCGCACGTGCATCGGGCGCGTGAAATGCGCCCCGCCGGCGCGGACATGAGGCTCGAAGGCCTTGCGCACCCGGTCGAGCTTGGCATCGTCGATGCGATGGTCGGCATAGGTCGGCCGCATCATCCGCTGCTCGAAATCTGCGAAGTCCTTGAAAGCCGCCTTCAATTCGAACCGCCGCTCGGCCACCTGAGACCAGTGGCCCGTGTGCAGCGCGGCGTCCAGCGCGGCCTGGGCCGCGGCGCGCACGACACCTTCGTCGTTGTACAGGCGGACCACTTCGTTGAGCGCGCCGTCGAACACTGGTTCCGAGACATACAAGTGGCCGCCCGAGCGCAGCACGCGAGCCACTTCATGCAGAGCCTGCGCCATCGAAGCCACGGGGACATGGTGCAGTGACTTCAGCATCAGCGCGAGATCGTGGCTGGCGTCGGCACAGGGAATGGCCTGCGCGACGCCGGTCATGAAGTGCAGGCCGGCCTGCGGCGCGGCGATATTCTTGGCGTGCTGGCGCTCGTCGACTTCCACCCCGGTCAATCGACTGTCCGGGTGACGACTCAACAGCTTTCGGGCCAGATCGGCGGCGCCGCACCCCAGCTCGATGATGTCCTGTCCCGCCAGTGGAACCCATTCGGCCAGCACCTCGATCTCGTCATCGACCCGCCGGGTTTCGTTTGCAAGTGGCATGGTGCTTTGTCTCGGCTAGGGTTTGCCAAAGGCGGCGGGCTTTCAGCGTTCGCGAAGGAAGCGGCGCGCGTACCGCTTGGCAGGCGTCGGATGAAGGCACACCGTCAGACCTCGGCGCGCTCTTCGCCGATCGTCGCCGCAGCGATCGCACCATGGTTCAGACGCGGCCGCCAGCCGGCCGGCAGGCGGATCGCACCGGCCTCGACCCGCATCGGCGACTCGAAGATCGGTTGCGTCATCTTCAGCCAGCCGTTCATTTCGCCTGCATTGCGGATGTGCCGCGCCGCGACGCAGGCTTCCATCCAGCAGCCCACGTCACTGGCGACGCCATTGCCCAGCACCGGAACCAGTCCGTGTCCGCGGATGCGCTCGATCGCCGCAGCCAGCCTTTCGAGGGTCGCGAACTTCATCAGCTTGACCTTGATGAAGCGGGCCGCGTGCCGCCGCGCGACCTCGTCGATGTCGGCCTCGTGGTAGATCGATTCATCGAGCATCAAGGGCAACGGGCAATGCGGCACCACTTCCATGTGCGCCGCCCAGTCGCCGGCAGCGCATGGCTGCTCGAAAAGCTCGATGCCCTCGACCGGGACAGCGTTCGCGAAGGCGATCGCCTGGGCCGGCGTGTAACCCTGGTTGGCGTCGACGCGGAGTGCGGCGCGCCCGCCGACGTGGGCCAGCGCCATGCCGATGCGGCGCGCGTCGGCGTCGGGCGATGCCGAACCGACCTTGATCTTCAAGGTTTGGTAGCCGGCTGCGCAGAGGCGATCGATTTGAGCGCGCATCGCGTCGGGCTCGGTGTCGTTGATTGCGCCCAGCACCGGCACCGCCGTGTCGCGTTCGACCTGAAGAACAGGCGCGGCCTGGAGCATCTCGATCGCGCTCGCAAACGCCGCCGTCACGAAAGGCGCTTGCGGCGCCAGCGCCAGCGCGGTGGCCTTCGCCTCGGCGAATTCGAGGCCGACCAGACGGCGCGCAAACTCGCCGGCAAGGGGCCAGCTGCCCTCGATGGTCTCGTCGGTGTAGCCCGTCAGCACGGTGGCGTCTCCGTAGCCTTCGTCGCCTGCGTCGTCACGTGCCACCACGAGAATCGTGTCGAATGCCTTCACGTCGCCGAAGGCGAGGTGGTAAGGCGTGGTCAAGGGGAGGCTCAGTCGGTAGATGTCGATGCGGGTCAGCATGGGGGCCCCGGGGAAAAGGAAACGAGTTTGCGAATGTGCAGGGTCTTCAGGTGGCGGCAATGTCGATCAGCAGCTTGCCGCGCGTCCGGCCGGCTTCGAGATAACGCATTGCCTCGGACGTTTCCACCAGCGGCCAGCGCCGGTCGATCGAGACCTGCAGGCGTCCGCTGATGGCGTGGTCGAAAAGCTCATTGGCGCGGCTTGTTAGCTCCTGCGGCGTGGCGATGTAGTCGGCCAGATGCGGGCGGGTGAAGAAGACCGAGCCAGCCTCGCCCAACTCCAGCGGCACGATGCTCTCGACCAGGCCGGAGGCGCCGCCGAAGTTGATGCACAAGCCACGCCGCGCCAGCGAGCGGATGCTGCGGGCGATGGTGTCGCGTCCGATGGAATCGTAGACGACGTCGACGCCCCGGCCGTCCGTGATGCGCAGTGTCTCCTCGCGGAAGTCCTGTTCCCGATACAGGATGACGTGGTCGGCGCCGAGCGCCCGTGCGCGTTCGGCCTTCTCTTCCGAACCGACGGTCGCGATCACCGTTGCACCGCGCAGCTTGGCGAGCTGCACCAGCAAGCCGCCGACGCCACCCGCCGCGGCGTGCACGAGGCAGGTTCGCCCCGGCTTCAGTTCGAAAGCCGAATGCGCGAGGTAATGGGCGGTCAGTCCTTGCAGCATCAGGGCCGCGGCGGAGCCCACGTCCAGCGCATCGGGGATGCGAACGAGCTTCGCGGCCGGCACCACGGCGTATTCCGCGAAGCTGCCGCGCACGACGCACCATGCGACGCGGTCACCGACCGCCATGCCGGAAACATCGGCCCCCAGTGCCTCGACCTTTCCGGCGCCTTCCATCCCGAGCGTCATCGGCAAGGCGTTGCGGTAGGTGTCGGACTTGGCGTAGCGGCCGAGCCTCAGGTGGATGTCGATGAAGTTGAGCCCGGCGACTTCGAGTTCGACCAGCACCTCACCGGGTCCCGGTGTCGGCACTTCGACGGATTCGCTCCGGCAGACGCCGGCGTCACCGTAATCGTGGATGCGAATGGCTTGCATGACTGGTCCTCATGAAAGGCGCGACAACATTGCGCGGGTGCGGTCGGATCGCGTTGTGCGAGGCCATCGCCGGGGCTACGCGGCCACAACCTTGCGGTCGCGAAACCAGCCATCCGGCAGCAGCTGCGAAAGCGGCTCGCTGTGCTCGTAGACGCTCTGCACGGCCAGCTCATGGTCGACCGGGCAGCCGGCCTTTTCCGCGCGCCTGGCCAGACCCGCGTGATGCACTTCCATCACCTCGCGCGGCAGCGGCACGGCCGCGGCATCGAGCACCCGGAGGTAGCCGTCGGCATCGCGCGCCGGCATGATGCGGCTCTTGACGTGGCGGTTGGGCGACCACGGCACGTCGAGCACGCCGGCCTCGAAGGCGCGCACCGTGCCGACGGCGACATCGCCCTCGCCCATCTCCAGCGTGCGATCGACGATCGCGCGGACTTCGGCGCGAATCAGGTCCTTTTCGCGCTCGTACTCCGGCATGCCGTCAAGGCGCATGCCGCGGGCGAGGTAGATGCCCATCCGCGTCATCCTGAGCCCCTCGGCGTTGGCCTCGCGCGTCGGGATGCCGTGTGCCTCATGCACGCTCTTGGTGGTGACGCTGACTGCGCCGCCCACCGCCGCGATGTAGCCGCCGAGCGTGACCAGCGCTGCGGCCTGGGCCGCGTCGTAGGGCCAGGCACCCATCCAGTGAAGCGAAGTCACTGGTGTGAAGACGCCGACGTGGCCTTTCTTCGCGAGGTACTCCTGCGTCAGCTCTTCGCAGCAGGCAATCGCCGCGGCATCCTGTATCAGGTGCAGCGTCTGCCCGAGTTCCAGGCCGTAATGGCGAACCCCCTGAGCCGCGGCGAGCAGGCAGTCGAGCACCGCGATGGCGATGGCGATGCAAGGCGGCACGTTGGTGCCGGTGAGAAAGCTTGGCTGGCGGCGATGCAGCTCGATGCCGCGGGTCTGGTACTCCGCGACAAGCCGGTCGAGGTACTGGTAGTTGCGGATGCCCTCGGAAATGGGCAGCTCCTTGATATACGACACGGTGTAGGCAATGCCCGAGCCGAGGTAGCCGGTATAGCCCGCCGCGTATCCGATCTCGCCGGTGAGCTTGGGCATGGTCGTGCCGGTCAGCATGATCGCGGGCTTGTCGATGGCCTCGACCAGGGCGCGCGAAGCCTTGTGACCGTAGTTGACGATCGGAAAACCGTTGAGCATCGAACGCCCTTCGCGCTCCGATTCTTCCATTCCCTTCTGCGCGAGCTCGAACATCTCGTTGCGCGTGTAGCTGTCGGTCGTGGTCGGGACGATGTCGGCGAGACCGTCGCGGTCGAGCGCGACCATCAGTTCCTTCTGCATGCCGATCGTGCCGAAGCCGCCGCGCGGCTGCGTGAGGCAGCGCCGCTCGGCGTGCGCTGCGCGCGTCACCGCGGCCAGGTCCTTGTGTGCCGGCAGCCGCCCCAGATAGTCGACCGCCTCGTCGAGATCGACCTGGCTTCCGGTCGGCCAGCGCGCCAGGTTGTCGCGTCGCAGGGCGGCGAATTCGTCCGCATCGATCGCGGTTTCCGCGAGCGCTGGACGGGTCTGCTCGCGCGCCTCAAGTTGGATGGCCATGGTGTGCTCCGGAAAGGGGTGTGGCCGGCGAGGGCGTTGCGCCGATGGGCACGGGCGGCTCGTGGGACGCGGCGGCGCCCCCGGCAGATTCGATGGTATCGGCCGTATCGCGCAATGCGTTGCAGGCCAACTGGTAGGCAACGCGTCGATCGACGCGGGCAAGGAGGCCGCTGGCGAACAGCGCGTAGTCGCTGTCGATGAGCAGCCGGGGATCGCGTGGTCCGAGCGAGAACGGATCGCCGCGATCGGCGAGTGCGGCTTCAAGGAGGTGGCGCGGGTCCGGCGCATGAACGATCACGCCGCCGGTACCGATCAATGTCGCGACGCGGGAGAGGTCCTTGCCGTGCTGCACCTGCACCGGCCCCTGGGCGGTGTGCACCGTCTCCACCGTGCCGGCGTGGCGGCGCAGCGCCAGGCGAATCGCGGCGCGTCCCAGGCTGCGTTCGAGCG
>JAHJOG010000006.1 GCA_018820395.1 Gammaproteobacteria bacterium
CCCACACCTCGCGCAGCAACTGGCGGTGGGTGAGCACGCGCCCTGCGTTGTGCACCAGCACCGAGAGCAAGCGGTATTCGGTGGGCGTCAGATGCACTTCGGCGCCCGCACGTCGGACGATGCGCGCAGCGCGGTCGAGCGCCACGTCGCCGAAGCAGAACAGGGCGTCTTCCGCTCCGGCCGCCCGCTGCCGCCGGAGGCTCGCGCGCACGCGGGCCAAGAGCTCGCCCACGCCGAAGGGCTTGGTGAGGTAGTCGTCCGCCCCCGCATCGAGCGCTGCGATCTTGTCGGACTCGTCGCTGCGCGCCGACAGCACGATGATCGGCACCGTCGACCAGCCGCGCACGTCGCGAATCAAGCCCACGCCGTCGCCGTCGGGCAGGCCGAGGTCGAGCACCAGCAGGTCGGGCTGGCGCGTGCCGGCCGCCGCGGTGCCTTCGCGCAGCGTCGCCGCTTCGTGCACCTGCCAACCTTCGGATTCGAGCGCGCCGCGCACGAAGCGGCGGATCTGGGGCTCGTCCTCGATGATGACGGCGACAGGCTGGGACGACATGCGGGGTTCAGGCCTCGACGGTTTCCGGGGGTGATCGGCGCGGGAGCGTGACCGTGAATTCTGCGCCACCGCCCGGCGCATCGGACGCGGCCACCGTGCCGCCGTGCGCGCCCACCACCGCCTTGCAGATCGCCAGCCCCAGCCCGAAGCCCGGCGTGGCTGATTCGGCCTGCCCGCGCGTGAACTTGTCGAACAGCGTGTGCTCGCGGCCGCGCGCGGCGGCCGGCAGCCCGGGGCCGTGGTCGCGCACGGTCAGCACCAGCGCGTCGGACGTCACGCGCGCGCCGATCACCACCGGCGGCGCGCCGTACTTGGCGGCGTTTTCCAGCAGGTTCACCAGCACCCTTTCGATCAGCACGGCGTCGAATTCGACCAGCGGCAGGTCCGGTGCCAGCATCGTGCGGACTTCGATGTCGCCGAGCGCGGGCCGCGCTGCGCGGATGGCCGAGCCGATGGCCTCTTCGACCGACTGCCAGTCGCGCCGCAGCGGCGCCGTGCCGCCCTGCACGCCGCTTTCGAGCCGCGCCATGTCGAGCAGGTTGTTCACCAGGGCGTGGAGCGAGCGCGCCTGCTGCGCGATCTCGCGCGCCGTGGCGGCGAAATCCGCAGGCGGCTGCGTCTGCAGCGATTCGGCCAGCGTCATGAGCGCGGTCAGCGGCGTGCGCACGTCGTGCGAGATGGCGCCCAGGAGCGCGTTGCGCAGCCGCTCCGATTCCATCTCGACCACGGCGCGCTGTGCGACCTCGACGTAGTGCACGCGTTCCAGCGCAATCGCGATCTGGCGCGCCAGCGTGTCGAGCTGCTGCGCCTCTTCGGGGACCAGCAGCCAGCGCGGCTCAGCCGGCACCAGCGCGAGCACGCCGCGCACGCGCATGGGCGCCTTGAGCGGCACGTAATGCCACGCCTGGGCCGCCAGCGTCGACGTCGCCAGGCCGGCCGGCTGCGCCTGCCGAAAAGCCCAGTCGGCCACGCTCGCGTCGAAGTCCTCGGGCAACTCGGCGGGAAGGCGCAGGCGGTCGCCGGCGTCGGTGTCGAGCACCAGGGCCCGCCCGCCGAAATGCCGACGCACGGCGGCGGCCCCCAGTTCGGCGACCTGCTCGCTCTGCAGCGCGCCCGTGAGGTCGCGCGCCAGCTCGAAGAGCGACTGGGCCCGGCGCTCGCGATGGGTCGACACGTCGACGGCGAAGCGCAGGCCGGCCGTGAGCTGCCCGACCAGCAGGCCCACGAGGAGCATCACCGCGAAGGTCATCACGTACTGCACGTCGCTCACGGCCAGCGTGAGCCGGGGCGGCACGAAGAAGAAGTCGAAGGCCGCCACGTTGAGCAGGGCCGCCAGCGCGGCCGGGCCGCGGCCGAAGCGCATCGCCACGCCCACCACGCCGAGCAGGAAGAGCATGACGATGTTCGACAGCTCGAAGATGCCCAGGAGCGGCGTGGCCACCAGCGTGATCGCCACGCTGATCGCGACCGCCCAGGCGTAGCCGGGCCAGCGGGCCGGGCCGCGCTCGCCACTGTCCCGCGCCGCATCGCCGCGCAGCGCGCTGCGCGGCAGCGGGTTGCCCAGGCGGCGCGTGCGGTCGGTCG
>JAHJOG010000319.1 GCA_018820395.1 Gammaproteobacteria bacterium
AAAGGGTAAAAGGCTTGCACGCGACCCCTGCAAGAATTCAGTGAGCCGTGCGTAGTGGGATGGTTCTCGCGTCATTTTTATAAATCGAGGTCCGCGGTTCATATGGCCAGGATGAGCTAAAAGCTATTACTAATGGCGCTTGTTAGAGAGTTTTTTACGGGAAAATGCCGTGCTCTGATTTTTATTAAATCTAACACCGATTTATAGCCT
The DNA here is from genome assembly GCA_018820395.1 of Gammaproteobacteria bacterium. Taxonomy (GTDB): domain Bacteria; phylum Pseudomonadota; class Gammaproteobacteria; order Burkholderiales; family Burkholderiaceae_C; genus Variovorax. The sequence continues at coordinate 211 of JAHJOG010000319.1, forward strand.
TCCATCGTTTGTAGCAGGTCAATTGGTCTATTATTTGCGAGCCCGGCTGCGGGCCGTCTCATCCAATCACGGGACGCCTTAATGTTTCCTTCAAACATCTCGACAGCAGCGAATTGTGCAAGGACAAAGCGAAGTTGTTTCCTGTTAGCGACAATTGGGCCAACACCGAGGCGATCAACTATGATTCCATGCTTGCAAAGGAGATCGCTTGACGCCTCAAGCAAAGCAGCAGGCACTACCCCCCTTGCGAGCGTTAGCAGCTTGATATCTTCCGAGGAAACGCTGGCAGGGGGTAGTTCTTTTAAAAGCTGCCTAATTATTTCGTGAATCTGCTCATTATCCATTCTGCTTTCCTCCTTTAGTTCGGCGTCCTGAGCATATTAAATATAGTGCAATATGCCAAGGCCAGAGTGCTGCTTAATAGAGGAAGGGTAATGCGTAGTTCCTTTACGTGGTGTCGCCGAAGTGGACATTGGTTCATCGTGCTCAATATGAACCAAAATCCAGTGCATATGGAGCACAACTTAAGACCGAGTGCTAACAAGTGACTATTTGACCGGCTTCATTGCCTCCACACATTAGATTCCCTAATTTCCATACCGGTTCGCTTCAGACTTGCGTCGCATTTCCAAAATTGGATGGTCTGCCGCTACTTGTTTGCCCAAGTGCATGGGCCCAGGCAGACGCAGGTAGCCGTCCCACAGTGAAGGGTTCCTGCACAGCAAGGCGACCTGTTCAGCGATCACTGTCGCAGTGCTAAATGCCCCGGGCGTTATGATCGTGATTTCTGTTACGCCCAACTGCTGCCATGGATCTCGCAGGTCTCGTTCTGATACGTCGTATCTTGTGTTCTCGCGCTGTGAGCGAACGCTGCCGTACTGCTTAGACGGTGACACGAAATAAAATACCGAGGCGCTCTCGCAAGATTGAAAAGCTCCCACCTTCGTCCCGATGTAGTGAGCCGAGTTGGGAGACAAGGTGTGGTTGCCGCTGATCTGTGCTACCTGGTGATCGGCTCGAATGCGGACGACAGCGGCATCTGATGGGACGGGAGGAAGACCCTCCCCGGGGCCATCTTTCAATGCTCCATAGAAGGTTCTTAGATTGGCATCGAGGCAGACGATCAACGAGTCGTTCGAATTGATCTTGCAGTCCAGCAAGGATTGGGTGACCAATGTCTTCAATTGGTCAGGCTTGAGCAGAGTGTCCGTCCCGTGGATGGCGGCCAAGCCCTCGCCGTAGCTGAACCATTTGCCATTGGAGTCCAGGCTAGATTCGAACCAGAAAACCTCTGGTTTATTCCCGCCCAACACCGTCCGGGTGATAACCGGCAGATAGATGGCCGGGCCTTTATCCTGAATTCTATCCAGCAAAATCGACAGCACCGTTGTGCTCGCCGGCATCGATTTTACTTTGGGCGTCGGAACGGGGAGGTGCCCGCTTAGTCGAATCGCTTCGATGATCGAGTTGGTAGCTTTGAAATCACGATCATCCGCTTTGGTCTTCCGCCTCTTAGCTTGTGCATCAGGGTCGATATGCATGATGAACTGGGTCGCGATGCCGTGCTTTGCCAGTACCCTCCGAATGACGTGCTTGGGGTCTAGCCCTGCTTCCTGAGAGGCAGCGGACGTACTGGTCTCAACGATCATTACCTTTGCGCCATTTTCAGAAGCCTGCTTGCTCGCGGGCACCACATGGTTCATTAGCCAGTCGTTTAGGCTGTTGCTGTCATGTTTTCCTTCAAGCATTCGCTGCGCGTCCGGTACATCCAGGCGTGTCAGTGCCACGAGAGGAGGCATCACCTTATCGAAGAACTTGCTGTCCTGGGCCAGGGTGGTACTGGCTGCATGTAGCCGCAGCATCACGTCAGCGTGTGCTGCGAGTACCATCGCGTTCAGATTGGCGGCCTCTCCCGTGGTGACAACCTTCTCCTCTCGTAAGCTAGCCACCGCCTTCTTGACCAGAAGCGGAGCCGTTCCAGGCAGACTTGCAAGGAGGTGAAAGCCGGCTTGGTCGAGGAACAGCGGGCCAGGGCCTGACGCAATCATTGGATTCGACGGTGGGATGGCGTAGATGGGTCTCACGTCGCTGTCGACGGGGATGTCGCCGTCGACCATTGGAGGAAACGACTGTACGCCCATGAAGGTCAGCAGCTTCTCGACAGGGTGCTCGTACGTAGTTTCCCAGCCTTCGACCGTCTTCTTGGTTTTGAGCTTCGCTTTGACGATCAGGTCGCCGGTTTTGACCCAGGCATGTTTTTTCTTGCCTACAAGGTTGGGCATCACCTGGGTCAGTTTCACACGTAGCTGGATGTAGGGCTGCGGCCGACCGTGCAGCAAGACAAGAGTCGGTTCGATAGCATGCAGTGCACTGGCATATCGGACATCATTTTCGGAAACGATAGGGTCATCCCATGCAAGCAAGCTGGAATCAGCTGCCTGGTACAGCTTGATGGGCATCGCCGCCTGCATGGGCTTTTGTATGAGGGCTTGCCCCACCAGCCAAGGAATGACCGTATACGCGAGCGATGAAATGTCTCCAGGCGTGACTAGGTGACTTGTATCCAGCGGCACCACGTCGGTGACGATCAACTTTCCTTCAATGCCGATCAGTTGCTCGTTCCAAATCCTAAGGACGTCCATCGACCATAGGTGGAGTACCTCGTTGATAGTGTCGACTGACAGCGGATAGAGCATGATAATCGCCGAGACACCGCCCTCTTTTTGGGGGAATAGGTCCACCTTTACGGGGCCCCGGGAAAGAACGGCAAGCATCTCCTCCAATCCTGTCGTAGGCAGGCCCGGATGTGCCTTTTTAACCAGCCCCTGAAGCGCTTGCCACGCGTCGAGATACTGGGGGCCGATTACCACACGGTAGGCTTGCCCCAATTGGGTCGCATCAAATTTGAATAGGCTGGTGCGTAGCTCAAGAGCCTTCATCTCGCGTCCTTTCTTGATTCATTGATGTATTTCAGAAGTGCTGATGCGACGCCGGCATGGTGACGTTCGAACTGATCCCAATCCCCATCTTTCTTGAGTTGATGGACGCTCTCGTTGAGCATCTCGTGCCAAGGCTTGACGCCATTCAGAAACGCGGCATCAGCGAAGTAACAAGTTACCGGAGTACCTCCTCGACGCCCCCGTCCGATGAGTTGAGTGAGGCTCACCAGGATGTTCATGATGGTGTAATGACGGATGTTATCCGGTTGCTGGCTAAACGCCGGGCGTGCGGTACGAATACTTTGTAGGAGAGCATTGGAATGCTTTCGCTCCTGCATCATCAGCAAGCCAGGGCTGCTGTAGAAGGCAACCGCTTTCCCCGTCTCGTAGCAGATATGGGCAAGGTTGTTGTTTGGGCTGTCCGAAGAGGGCAGTGGACGGACGCAGATCACTACGGCGCCAATCGCCGAAAGACCATCGGCGTTTACGATGTTGTGGCCGCGCGCCATAGGGCCAAGCGCACTGACCAGCAACGTCTTGTCCTTATGCCGGCCGCTGGTGAATTCCGCCAGGTCGTCGTAGACAAGTGTTTGCTGTGCTTCGAGTGAGGATGGCTTGTACTCGCTCTGTCGTCCTCGCACCCAGCCTACCAATTGGCCTGGGCCACCCTGCATTTTCGCGAGGGTCATGGCCAGCACTTCAGCATCCGTGTCGCTGTTGGTGACCAAGAGCAGGCGAGCGCGCTCTTGGGTCTTTGGGTCGTTTGCCAGACTCTGGAGACGGGCTTTCGCCCAGGGCCATATTTCTTTGGCAAATTTCGATACCAGGAACTTGCGCTCCGCAAAGGCGGCACCAGAGATGGCGGTCGTTTGGTTGACATTCTCGAAGGTGATCTGGCCAGCTGCATCCGGAACGTCGATGAAGTCTTTGGCTCGAAGGTCGTAAGCACTGGCTCCGGGAAAATATGCAGTGGCAGAGAACCCTATGAACAACCGTTTCACACCGGCATAGCCCAGAGCGCTGACATCCGGAAATGAAAGTAGGGTGCTGTGCGGATCACCGCGCATGGCGACGACGTTCAGGGTCGAGTCATTGTCGCTACTGTCTTTCCGCTTGAAACCAAACACGGCCCGCTGCAAGGGGCCGTTGGGGGTAGGGCTCAACGGCTCTGGCCCTGCAATGCTCCTTCGAACCTCATAAGCGTTTGGGACCTCGGCGTTGACGAAGCCAGAAAGCTCAACCTGGAGGTTTCGCAGGTGTGTTTCGATGACCAGCAGCGTGCCACGCAAGATCAACGATGCTTTTAGGCGGATCTGGTCATGCTCTTTCAGCGGTGCAGGAAGCAGACCACTGTCGGACAATGCCTTGATGAGATGACCAAGGTTGACCGCCAGGGTTTCAAGCTTGTGTTCGCCATCGTTTGAGCGCCAGCAGGCAAGGTGGTGACTTAGCCTTTCCAGGTGGGGTGGTATGCGGTTCGTGTTGTTGAACAGCTGTTCCAGCTCCTCGCGATTGATTCCCAGCTTTTCGGTAATGAAGGTGTCGTCGGCATCTGACCAGGTTGTTTCCTTCTTTGGCCACTCGAAATATTTTTCCTGCTGAAGGTTCATGAGCTGGCTCACACTGAGCGTGCAATAGGTTAGCGCCCAGTTCACCCGGTACAGACTGCTTCGATCAATCCCAAGTATGTTTGACCGGCCAACAACGGTATTGAACAGGCGCAAGAGAGGGCTATTGTCACCCTGGTTGCCAAGCTTCAGCTCGATGACACTGCTGTCTATGGCAGACTTCAGCAGACCGTCGATTTCGTCGACGAGAAACACCGGGGCAGTCCGGAGCAGCAACTCGATCAGGCTGCGCGGTCCAGGAAACTGGTCGGCGTCGGACAGCGGAATGCGCGTAGTGCCCGACAATAGGGCATGATGGTTGATCACCACGATGTCGGCTTCAAGAGCTTCTGACAACATTCTGGTCCGACCGCATTTGAAGAGAAAAGGACAGTGGTTAAGCCGTTTTGAATGCTCAAGTCGGCCTTCCTCCTGGGTCGATACCCGAACGTTGAAGCAAGGCTCTTTACCGGGTTCGACGTCGAGGAGGTCGGACGCGTAAGCATCCAGCAGGCAGGCATAGTCGTACGCGGACGCAGTATTGCTCTGCGCGAACTGGATCTGTGCACGCTCATAGACCCGCGTCGCTGAGTGCAATGGTGCAACCTTCAGATCAGCCGCTGCCACAGCTAGCGACAGCCTGAGAATACGTACGGTGTTTTCCAGTTCGACTAGCGTCGGTACCGCAATCACGACTCTGTGACCTCGGCGAGCCGCGTCAATCGACATCATCACCATGGCAACGCTTTTGCCGGTTCCAGTGGGGGCATTCACGCGGTAAAAATTGCCCGAGTCTGCTGCGCGTTTGGGTTCTGATCCCCAAATGTTGGTCAGGGAGGCTTCGTGTTGGCTGTGGAGATTGGGCGTTGCATCGAGTTGCTGGGCGAGTTCGCGTAGTGAGCCAAGCTCCCACTCGATTTCCTGCACAGCGGGCGATGAGGGGATATGGATGTGGCAGTCAGCGACTTCGAGGACGCTCCGCTCGCTTTCAGGTACAACGAAAACCCTGACCTGATCTCCAGCGATATGCTTGAGGACTACGTCCCCAGACTCTGGGAGCTGGGCATAGACCGGTGTCGCACGCCCATACTTGAGTGCCTCGAAGTATTCCCTGATGAGCTGGTCGGCATTCAGGTGCGGTGATATGCGATAGCAATCCTGTTCGTGGAGCTCGTCACTCAGCTTGCTCGCGTCGATCAACTCAAAGGGGCTGCGTTCACCTTTGATAATCGCCTCGGCGCTCATCAGGAAACGCTTGGGTTGGGCTACAAGTGAGGGCCTGAACCGCAAGCTCTCGGCTATCAGCAGCTGATCAGCGTCCTGAAGCGCGCACCAGGTGCTCCAGCCGCGTGTTCGGCCCGCGCAGAGAGCTGCTGCATCGGCCAGCATGGGTTCACTGCCCACATATCGCGCAGCCAGGGCGAGAAAAAGCGTTGTACTAATGTCAGAAAGGGGCTGCATGTTTTTGTGCCTCCCTTACGCACTGGCTCTGCGTGAAGACCGCAACCCCTGCAGGGCAGCGTTGGCGGAGCAGGGGAATGTTCTGCATCTGGTAATCCGGGATTACGATCCAGCGAGGCTTGCTCGAAGGGATTGATTCGATGTGTTTGGCCAGCTCGTAGGACGATATCCAGACCTTGGCATCAATATCCTGGTAAGCGTGGCCAAGACGGATACGCAGATCCGTTCGATCCACATCAGGCCACAGCTGCACCTCCAAACCTTTCGCCACGAGCGCGCTTGCGAGCGCAACCTCAAGCAGTCCAGGTTGGAGCGTGAATTTCCATAATGGCGGTTTGAGCATCAGCCGGTCCTCGACGGGGTGTCCCAGAAGGATGCTGTTGTCTACACGGTTGATCAGTCTCGAACCATCACGAACAAAAAGACTCTTTTTGTCCTGGCACCAAGCAGAGTCGCAACTGACCTGGTGCCGCTGAGCATTCATCGGCCATTTGCATTCGGGACATAGATACAGAAGCCCGTTATGGTGCAGGTGAGGGGGGATGGGCTCGTAGAACTCGCTTAGAGAAAGATTGAGTGGAACGAAGGATTCTTGGGCCTGGAAGGGCACGATCACGCCATGCTCAATCAGAAACAACCGGAAGTTTCGATAGTGTGTCTCACCGTCAGCCCGAAGGCGGCACGCTTGCTTGACCCGGTTTACGCTGGCCTGGACTTGCTCCCACAGCTCCCTTACGTCGAGCTCAAGCAGCATCTCATTGCAGGTTTGCGTGGCGATGTTGGAATACAGTAAGGGGCCTGAGTAGTCGGCCCTGATAGCCGAAGACAGCCAGTCCTCAAGGGGAACGCTTAGCTTGCGCTCCAATTCTATGGCTGACATTGGGTAGCCAACAGGCTCAAGACGCCAGAGCAGGGCGCAAGCCCGCTGCAGCAAGGGAAACGCCAGTGCCCTGTTCTTACTGCTGAGTGATGCGCCTTGAGCGAGGAGTTGCAGCAAATGCTCAGGTTGTTGTTTATCCATGCACTGTTCTCCACTGCGTCAACTTTGGTCTTTAAGTGGGCCGAATGTGAGCAGCTTTAGGCCATAACCTGAGTATTCAGGGGCTACCCATCCAGTGGGTGCGATATCGCATTTGATTTTGGCCTCTAGCAGGATCAATAGGTCGAAATAGTCGCTTATCGACATATCGCAATTGCCTTCTATTACGAGGATTGCATCGACCGTAGTAGTGAGTCTTGTATGCCCAGCCTGCGCTAGTAATGAATCTATAGCTGCATTTGGTGTTGAGCCCCAGCTAGTTGCTGCTTGACCAATGCAGTGTTCAGGCAGCTGCCATGTGGGGTAACTATTCCAGTTCAACCCTGGGATGCTTTGCATCTCTCTTGCTAAGTACAGGCTTGCCCAGAAGTCACACAGAGCTTGCTCAGTGCACCATAGATAGCTGCGATAACCCGGATATGCTTGTGCCATGCATGGGGCTAAATGATGGACGTGGATGATGGCTGCTAGTCGATCTAGGTGACTCGCGGGAGGTAGCTGGTCTGGAGATGAGCAGAAAAAATGAAGCTCATCAAATTGCTGTTCAGGCCAAGGTTCGTCTAGTCCGTGAGCAGAAAAACGATGCCTGTCGAGACAGGTGATGCTTTCGGGGAAATAAGCCTTGGGCAGTTCAAGTATTTGGTCTGCTAGTCGCTGAGCTTCGGCTTGTGTTTCTGCGATCAAGGCGATATCGAAACTTACCGAGTATTGTTCCCGTAGATTGAGAGCTTTCTGGTGCGTTTCTGTCTTAGCGCTTTCGGTATCGTCACCTTGGTTTAAAAGGTGGTACAGATAGTCGCTAGGCTGCATGCGCTTGCGATGCGCGTTGTTCATCTTTAGCGCACCTGCACGGGGCCGTTTGCGCACTTGTAACCGGGGTATTGGGCTTCTGCCGTGACGCGAGCCATCTCGGAGCTGGCGGCCTGTACCGTGATTGTAAAGTTAGCGCGTGGGCCCGCATTGGGTGTCACGCGTTGCAGGAAGGCAAAGCAAGTCTTCATAGCTGAGTCTCCATGGTCAGATGACAGGAGACAGAATGGGTTGGGTATGCGACAGCCTGTGTCGCATTCAACCTTGTTCGTACAGTGCCGCCATCCGATGCGCCGATAAGGCCATCACCCAGAAGTGCTTGTTGGACAACCTCCAGTACCTCTGGCTTCACCTGACCTGGTTCCAGGACAACAAAGCGGGTGTTGCTGATGACCTTGCCTGAGCAGTCTTGGCTAGGCCGGTTTCCTTTCAACAGTGATGTCGCGTAATCCCGAAGGGGCGCCAGATTTTCTACCTGCGCCGCCATTCCGAATCTAGCAGCGTGCTCCATGATCATGACGAGGTTCATCGCATCTGTTGGCAGCATGCTCAGTCGCGATAGCGATTTCTCTGCCCACCACAGTTTTGCTTTGCCCTTGGGCCTACTGTGCACATGGGGGAATTTCTGTTCGAGTTCGCTGAGGTCACGTTGAATGGTGCGTTTATCAACCTGGACGCCTTGGTTGGCTACTCGTTGGTGAATGGCATTGCTATCGAGAGCGCTGTCCTTGCTAGGGAGAAGGCCAAAGATGAGCTCATGGCGGAGTAGCTGTTCCACACTTCCATCCCTACTTGTGTGCGACACAGGCTGTCGCATGGCTGTTGAAAATGGTCAGACACGATCATCGATGAGGCAGCAGCATGAGCAAATCTGCGGAAGTCTTCAATCTCATGGATAACCTTCTTCCGCTGGCTGAAGACGTCGATCTAGCTGGGCCTGACGAGTTGCAACGCCTTTACGCTGGCATTGGAATGCCATCGCTGAGAGCGAAGGAGCTAAGCGGGCAGGCGGGTGTTACCTATCACGAGATAAAAGCAGCCAATCCGCTTCTTGGATTGGTTGATCCGATCAGGATTCGAAATCGCTATGTGGAGCTGCGTGAGCAGGCTCTGTTGGGCGATGCGGATGCGCTCAATGATCTAGGGTGGTTTTGGCTCAATGGTCTGCGGCTGAAGCCGAACCCTGCGCTGGCCAGGCGGTTATTCAAGGTTGCGGCAGTGATGGGAGCCTCAGAGGCTCTATTCAACCTCGCCGAGCTGGCCTTTTATGGCAAGGGGCTGGTGGTCAATCCGGGCTTGGCCATCGACTATTACGAGCAGGCTTTCGAAGCAGGGATTCACTGTGCTGCGCAAGCATTAGGGAGCTTGTATGAGCGTGGGGACGAGGGTGTCATCGTCGATCATGGCAAAGCCATCAGTTGGTACAAGCGTGGAGCGGCCGAGCAGGACTTGATGGCGTGCTTCTCACTTGGCAGGTTGGCTCTGGATGAGACATCACCCGAGTATGATCCAGCACTTGGCTTGTATTGGCTGCAGTGGGCGGCCATGAGGGGGCTGGTGCTGGCGACTGAGCGACTTGCTGAATTTTACTTTTCTACCTTCGAGTCTCCACCGGATCCAGATGGGCTGCTGTTTCGTTTCTGGCGGGATCTGGCGATCAGCCAGGGAAGCTTGTGGGCCAGAGAGTTGCATGCATCGGATGTTGCTATTCAACAGGTATGCAAAAGCTCATAGCATGCTGGCTTTATGCCCCTGCAGGGATATCAATAGGTGCTGGGGTTAGGACTAAGAGGAAGGGAATGAGTCTGACTGGGAATCAAAAGGCCTTTGCACGGTACCTGGCTGATTTATGGGGCAGGCCAGAGGCACTGGGGGAGATGCGTGGTTTGTTCCCAGTGGGAGATGCTTCGGAGGCAGGGCTGCTGCATAGCTTTCGCATTAGCAAACATCAGAGCTGGAAGCCTTGGAAAGGGCGTATTGCCTCAGCGGTTCATCATTGGTGGTGTCATTCGCTTCAGGAGGCCTTTCTCCATTACTCCTGGCCTGATAGCCCTAAGCCTAATTCGTCCCAATGCATTGCTGCCCGTTTACGGCAAGCGCTAGCTGTGCGTGATCAAGCAACTGCCCGCGATGCATGCCTGGCTATATTCCACTGGGGGGGCGTCGCGCGTCGCCCTGGTGATAAATCTCTGGCTTGGGTCGAGGATCAGTACCTAAAAAAAACGCTATGCCAATCAATCATGCATGCAGTCCAACTGCTTCAACCTGGATCTGCTCAAGGGCTTGCTGCATTCGATGGCAAGGAACTCCTGATGAATTCCGCTATGACAAAGGTCTACGCGGCTGCCGACCCTGACCACATCATTATCTACGACGGCCGCGTTGGTGCTGCACTTGGATTGCTCGCCCGTTATTCACTCATGCGTTCTGGCGTACCTAGCGTCCCTGCTGATTTATCCTTTCGGTGGGGGGCCGGACAAGGCGACACGACGAATAGAGATCCATCGCTGGGGGCGTTCAAGTTTCGCAAGCTCAATGCCGCTCAGTGCCAGCTATGGGCGGGACAGGTGTTGCTTGCAGGAGAGTTGCTGCAGCAGGTGATGGCCTACAACCCAAGCATTGGCTCCATTGCAGAGCTTGAGAAAGCCCTCTTCATGATCGGTTACAACGTAGATACAGATCTCCCCCCTCTGCCGCTTCCCCGGGTTTCCCCATAAGGAGATTTAAATGGAGCTTTATCGGGCGATTCCTGCCAGCCAAGTGGGGAGGGCGGAAAAAGATCTTCGTCGTCACTCAGCGATGCGAATACCCAGCAATGTTCCCTACGTGGTCGACAACCTCTGGGAGTCTCTTCGGCCGAGAAATATGCCGTCCCGCCGGCATGCAATTTACGCCAGCCCAACCCCTGAACTCGCTTTGCTGAATGCCAGTGCTCCGCTGGCTGATGGTGATGAATACGTTGCCTGCAGGGTTGTTGTAGAACCACAGAAAATCCGTATTGCTCAGCTTCAGGTGACCGATGCGCGCTACCACAGCGACATTCGCTTGATTAGCAAGTGGATCAGTCAGCATGGGCAGGAGTTGGCTGAGCTTTCGTTGGATCAAAAGCAGAAGCTTGCACCGCTCTTTATGCCGGGCCTGCATCGACGTGAGCTGACCGAGCTGTGGAAGGCTCATCCGTTGGTGGCCGCGCTTTGTACCTATGCGACGCAGCACTCTTCGTTCTGGTCCTCCGCATCTGACAGCCCTCGGTCTTCGGATGGCGAGCTGTTCTTTGAGTTGGTCGATGACGCCGATACCTACCGGCTTGAAGTCATTTGAAGTTGCCGGAGCGTTTCTCCAATCGCTGCCTCAGTTCAACGACGTCACTTTGCTTCTTCCGTGAAAGATCCCGTGCGACACAGGGTGTCGCATGCGTTGATTAGCTTTCACTCCAGCGTACCTAGAGGGATGGTGTCTATGCAGGAGCTTCAGCCTGGTCTTGTTGTCATCCATGGCAATCATCTAGAAGAACTGCGAGCCCTTGCAGTGCAGTGGATGCGCAGCCACCCGCTACATCCGCTGGAGAACGAGGTGCTGCTGGTGCAAAGCAATGGTATCGCCCAGTGGCTGAAACTGGCGCTGGCCGAAGACCCGCACAAGGGTGGCTGCGGCATTGCTGCGGCGCTGGATGTGCAGTTGCCTGCGCGCTTTCTGTGGCAGGTGTATCGCGGGGTGCTGGGGGCGCAGACCACGCCGCAGTCCTCGCCGCTGGACAAGGCAGCGCTGAGCTGGCGGCTGATGCGCCTGCTGCCCAGCTTGCTCACGAACCCGGTTTTCGCAAGCCTGCAGCGCTTTTTGGAAAAGGACGATGAACAGCGCAAGCTGCACCAACTGTGCGAGCGGTTGGCGGACTTGTTCGACCAATACCAGGTGTACCGCGCCGATTGGCTGGAAGACTGGGCTGCCGGGCGGGATCAACTTCAACACATCAAGGGCACTGTGCAGCCATTGGATGCGCCGAACCTGTGGCAGGCGCAGCTATGGCGCGAGGTATTGGCCGACGTTGGCGAGGGCGCGCTCGAGCAAAGCCGCGCCGGGGTTCACAAACGCTTCGTCGCCCACCTGCGCAGCGCTGCCCAGGCGCCAAAGGGGCTGCCACGCAGGGTTGTGGTGTTCGGCATTTCCTCGATGCCTGCGCAGGTGCTCGAAGCCCTGAAAGAGCTTTCCCGCTACAGCCAGGTGCTGCTGTGCGTGCACAACCCTTGCCGGCACCACTGGGGCGATATCGTTGCCGACAAAGACTTGCTGGCGCACCACTACCGCCGCCAACCTGCCCGTGAGGTTGCCGCAGCTGCGAATGAGCACGGCCAACCCTTGCTCGCCGCCTGGGGTAAGCAGGGGCGCGACTACATCAACCTGCTCGACTACCACGACGAGCCCGGCAGCTATCGCCACCTGCTCGATGGCCTCAATGGCGGGCGTATCGACCTGTTCACCGAACCGGATACGGCAACCCTGCTAGGCCAGCTGCAAAGCGATATTCTTGAGCTGCGCCCGTTGCCGGAAACCCGCGAAGCCTGGGGGGCGGTAGACGCTACCGCCGACCGCTCGCTGCGTTTTCACGTGGTGCACAGCATGCAGCGCGAAGTGGAGGTGCTGCACGACCAACTGCTCGCCCGCTTCAGCGCCGACAAGCAGTTGAGCCCACGGGATGTGATCGTGATGGTGCCGGACATCAACGCCTACACCCCTCACATCGAGGCAGTGTTCGGCCAGGTGCCAAGGAGTGATTCGCGCTACCTGCCGTTTACCGTGGCCGACCAAGGCCAGCGCGGCCGCCAGCCGCTGCTGATTGCCCTGGAACACCTGCTCAAGCTGCCCCATAGCCGCTTCGCTGCCAGCGACATTCTTGACCTGCTGGACGTACCGGCCTTGCGCGCGCGTTTCACGATCAACGAAGCCGACGTACCCACACTGCAACGCTGGATCGACGGTGCCGGTGTGCGCTGGGGGCTCGATGCCGAGCAGCGCGAAAGCCTGGGCATGCCGGCGGGCCTCGAGCAGAACACCTGGCGCTTCGGAATGCGACGCATGCTGCTGGGCTACGCTGCTGGGCGAGCGCCTCAGCTCAACGGCATCGAACCCTACGACGAAGTGTCGGGGCTGGAAGCTGCCCTGGCCGGGCCGCTGCTGACCTTGCTCGACCACCTGGAAGTGGCCCTTCAGGAACTCCAGCAACCGGCCACGCCGGTGCAATGGGCAGAGCGCCTGCAAGCCTTGTTGAAGGTGTTCTTCCGCCCGGTAAACGATACAGAGGAACTGCTGGTCAACCAATTGCTCAAGCTGCTCGAAGGTTGGCTGCGCACCTGCGAGGTGGCGCAGTTCGCGCAGCCACTGCCGCTGAGCGTGGTGCACGAGGCCTGGCTCAGCGGTATCGAAGATAGCGGCCTGTCGCAGCGCTTCCTGGCCGGCGCGGTGAACTTCTGCACCCTGATGCCTATGCGGGCGATTCCGTTCAAGGTGGTGTGCCTGCTGGGCATGAATGATGGCGATTACCCGCGCCAGCAATCACCGGTCGATTTCGACCTGATGCGCAACGACTACCGCCCTGGCGATAGGTCGCGACGTGAAGATGACCGCTACCTGTTGCTGGAGGCCGTGCTGTCGGCGCGAAAACAACTGTATGTGAGCTGGGTGGGCCGCAACATCCGCGACAACAGCGAGCGTGTGCCCTCGGTGCTGATTGGCCAATTGCGCGACCACCTGGCCAGCGGCTGGCGCTCGGCCAACGGCCAGCCATTGCTGCCAGCGCTGACCCAGGAGCACCCGCTGCAACCCTTCAGCGCCGCCTACTTCGCCAACGAGCCGGGGCCTGATGGCTTGTTCACCTACTCCAGCGAGTGGCGCGAGGTGCATGACGAATACAGCTCGCAGCCAGCAGGGGAGCGCCTGCCCGCGCTGGTGCAGGACACGCCATTGAGCCTGCGGCAACTTTCCGAGTTCGTGCGCGACCCGGTGGGCGCTTTCTTCAGCCAGCGGTTGAAGGTCAAATTCGACGACGACGAGTTGGTAAACCGCGATGACGAAGCCTTCCAGCTCGATGGCCTGGAAAACTGGCAGCACCAGGACAGGCTTACCCAGACGCTGAAGCGCTGGGTCGAGGAGGCTTACGACCCCGAACAGGCCGTGACCGAACTGGGCCTGCAAGTGCAACGCCTGCAACGCGAGGGCGCCTTGCCACTGGGCGGCTTCGGCACCTTGAGCGCCTCGGCGCTGGTGGAGCCGATGCCGGGCCTGCTGGCGCGCTACCACGCCCAACTGCAAGCCTGGCCTGAGCTTGAAGAGGGCCAGAGCGCCGCAACCATCGAAGCCACTGACGAGCGTCCCGGCCTCAAGGATTGGCTGGGTGGCATTCGCCGCAACGCGTTGGATGAGCGAGCCTACCTGCAACTGGACAGCAAGAAGCTGTGCAGCGACGACAGCCTGCGTTGGCAGCACCTGGTGCGGCCTTGGTTGCGGCACTTGGCGTTGCAGTTGAACGGGCCTGCCTGCACGACCATTCTGGTGGGTTTGAATGGCGATGTGGTGTTCCGGCCAGTGCCTGAAAACCAGGCCCGGGAGCAGCTGCAAGCGCTGCTCCAGGCCTGGGTGGCGGGCATGCAAGAGCCGCTGCCGGTGGCCTGCGAAAGCGCCTTCGCCTGGTTGGCAGCGGGTGGGGAAAGCAGCGATTCGGCCTACGACAAAGCGCGCGATATCTATGAAGGCGGCTACATGAAAAAGGGTGAAGTGGAGCGCTCGTTCGCCCAACGGCGTGCCTACGAGGACTTCGACCAACTGTGCGCGAGCGGCCAGTTCGTGGCCTGGGCCCAGCGCCTGTATGGCGGCTTGTTCGGCCACTTCACCTCGACCGACGCAGGAAGCGACCAATGACAGCGGTTAACCTCAACCCCCTCGATTTCCCACTGCATGGCAGCCGCTTGATCGAAGCGAGTGCCGGCACCGGCAAAACCTTCACCATCGCCTTGCTGTACGTGCGGCTGGTACTGGGCCATGGGGGCGATGCTGCGTTCAAGCAAGCGCTGACGCCGCCGCAAATTCTGGTGGTGACCTTCACCGACGCCGCCACCCAAGAGCTGCGCGACCGCATTCGCGCACGCTTGAACGAGGCTGCCCAGTGCTTTCAGGCACCTGATGAGCGTCACGACCCGCTGCTGGTGAAACTGCGCAACGGTTACCCCGCCGATCAGTGGCCGGCCTGTGCTCGTCGGTTGCAGTTGGCCAGCGAGTGGATGGACGAAGCCGCGGTTTCGACCATTCATGGCTGGTGCTACCGGATGCTGCGCGAGCACGCCTTCGACAGCGGCAGCCTGTTTACCCAGACACTGGAAACCGACCAGCGCGAGTTGCTCGATGAAGTGGTCAGGGACTACTGGCGCCAGCAGTTCTATGGCCTGCCGCCTGAGGTTGCCAGGGTGGTGACGGATAGCTTCAAAAGCCCCACCGAGCTACGCGAAGCGCTGACGCCGCTGCTGTCGCGTAGCGATGCCGAGTTTCAGCAGGCAGGGATGTCGATCACAGCGCCCGCGCACCTGGATGCTTTGCTTCAGGGGCCTGCTGACTGGGCTGCGCAGTGCGTCGCGCTCGAAGCGCAGGCAAGGGCGGCCTGGGCCAACGACATCGTGGCTCTGGAGGCGTTGCTGCACAGCGCGCGCAGCGCACTGAACGGCAAGTCCTACCCCACCAAAACCCCCGAAACTTTTGATCAAATGCTTGGCGATATCGCCGCCTGGAGCCAGGGAGGCGAAGCCAGTAGCCACGTTCGCAAATGCGGGCAAGCCCGCTTCAAGCTGAACAAAGGCGGTGCCATCGGCACGCACCCAGCGTTTCAAACCATCGATGCTTGGGTCGACCATGAGGAGTCGAAGCAGGACATCCGCGCGCAGTTGCTGCTGCATGCTCTGCGTGAAGTGCAGGGCGCCTTCGAGGAAGAAAAGCTGCGCCGGGCGCAGATCGGTTTCGACGACTTGCTCAACCGCCTTGGCCGTGCCCTGGAAGGCCCGTCTGGCCCGCGCCTGGCGCAGACCATTCGCCAGCAGTACCCGGTGGCCCTGATCGACGAGTTCCAGGACACCGACCCGGTTCAGTACGGCATCTTCGACAAAATCTACTGCATTGGAGAAAACCTGCCCGACTGCGGCCTGTTCATGATCGGCGACCCGAAACAGGCAATCTATTCGTTCCGTGGCGCCGACATCTACACCTACCTCAAGGCGCGTGAGGCTACCAAGGGCCGGCATTACACCCTGGGCACCAACTACCGCTCCACCCAAGCGATGGTCGATGCCGCCAACCATTGTTTCAAGTTCGCCGAAGCCCACCCCCGAGCAGCGTTCCGGTTTGCCGAGGAGGGGAAGGAGAACCAGGTGCCGTTCGAAGGTGTTGATGCCAAAGGCCGCAGCGATACGTTGGAGATCGAGGGTGAAAAGCAGAAGGCCCTGACCCTCTGGCAGCTGCAAACCAACGGAGTAATCAACAACGCCACTTACCTGCGCGAGGCCTCCGAGGTATGCGCCTCGGCGATTCAGGCCTGGCTCGACCGCAGTGCAGAAAAACCCTCGGGCCTGCGCAACAGCGATGGCCAACTCACTGCACTCAAGCCTGCCGATATCGCCATTCTGGTACGCAGCCGCAAGGAAGCCGAAGCTATTCGCAAGGCCCTTGCGCGTCGCAAACTGGCCAGCGTTTATCTGTCTGACCGCGACTCAGTATTCGAAAGCGAAGAAGCCACCGACCTGCTGTGCATCCTGCGGGCCTGCGCCCAGCCCACCAGCGACCGCTTGCTGCGTGCGGCATTGGCCACCCGCAGCGTGGGCATTTCCTGGCAGGACCTGGAGCAGTTGAACCAGAACGAGCTGTGCTGGGAAGCGCATGTGCAGTGGTTCCGCGACTTCCGCGTGCTGTGGCAGCAACAAGGCGTGCTGCCCATGCTGCGCAGGCTGCTTGCAACCTTCAAGGTGCCGGCCCGTTTGCTGGCTGAAGAACAGGGCGAGCGCCGCCTGACCAACCTGCTGCACCTGGCCGAATGGCTGCAGCGCAGCGCCGCCGAACTCGATGGCGAGCACGCGCTGATTCGCCATCTGGCCGAGCAGATCAAGGAGCAGAGTGAGGAAGAAATTCTGCGCCTGGAAAGCGACTCGGACCTGATCAAAGTGGTGACCGTGCACAAGTCCAAGGGCCTGGAGTACCCCTTGGTGATGTTGCCGTTCGCGTGCAGCGCCAGGGCGGTGGATGGCCGTAGCAAGGCGCCGCCGATGTTCCATGAACGACAGGATGAGCATTACAGCCTGGTGCTTGAACTGGCCAAGGGCGACCCGGCAAAGCCTGCGCAGAAACGCGCTGACGATGAGCGCATGGGCGAGGAAATGCGCCTGCTGTATGTCGCCCTGACCCGCGCCCGCTACGCCACCTGGATCTGCGTGGCGCCCCAGGGGTTCAAGACCGGAGGCTCGTCGATAGACCTGCACAAGTCGGGCTTGGGCTACTTGCTGGCAGGCGAAGGCACGGTTGCCCCTGATTGGTTGGCTGAAGTGGTGGACGCCTTCGCGAAGGGCTGCGACGACATCGCGGTGTGCAAGGCCCCTGCGCAAACCGAGGGTGTCCATGTGGCACCTGCGCGCCCGACGGTAAGCGAGGCCTTGCGCCCGCTGCATGCGCTGGCGACC
>JAHJOG010000062.1 GCA_018820395.1 Gammaproteobacteria bacterium
CCTTCGAGCTGCTTGAAGACGGTGCGTTTGATGTCCAGGTTTTCGACGATGGCCTCGATGACCAAATCGCAATCCGCAAACGCCTGCATGGATTCGGCAACTGCCAGCCGGGCGCCGTAGGCTTCGAGGTCTTCAGAATTCAATCTGCCTTTTTCTTGCAGCTTGCGCCATTGCGCGACAATTGATTCGCGTCCTCGCGATGCGGCGTCCGACTGTGAATCGAACAGCAATACCTGGCTTCCCGCCTGCGCTGCGATTTGCGCAATGCCGCGCCCCATGGCGCCTGCTCCGATAATCCCCACCTTGGAAAACTTCACGGTCATTTCCTTTATTGTCCTTTCTGTAGATAAATGGCTTAGGCGCTCATGCCAGAATGTGTCAACTTTCGACTGCCATCCAGTTCCATTTTGCAACTCCCACGCATTGCGGCGACCCTGATTCTCCTCGGGATCGCGTTGGATTCCGCGGCTTTGACGATCGGGCGGCCTCAAGGGCCTGTCTGGATCGGCAAGCCGCTGGATGTCGTCATACCGATCACGCTGGACTCTTCCGAGCCGGGCGATAGCCTCTGCCTCGAAGCCGAAGTGCTGCAGGGAGACAACCGGATACCGGATCGGCGAATCACTCTCTCGGTGGATCCAGGCCCGAGTCCCGGCACACCGCGCGTTCGCATCCGTTCGACCGTGGCCATCGACGAACCGGTCGTCACGCTGAATCTGCGCGCGGGTTGCGCGACCAAGTCGATCAGGAACTACGTTTTGCTGTCGGACGTGCAGGTCGGACCGAGCCTTCCTGCGGTGGCTGCGTCGGGCGAACCTCAACGTGCACCGGTCCCGGCTTCCAGGCCGGTTGCGCCGTCCTCGGCCGAGTCCGGCCGCGGCTCGCCCGGCTTCGGTGCTCCCGCCGGCACGGCCACGAGGCCTCGGGCCGCATCGTCGTCGGTCGCGAGCACGGGCGACGCCGACACCGCGCCGCGGCAAGCGCCGGCACGACCACGGCGGCCTGCTGTGGAAACCGTCACTCCGCGTCCGGCTCCCGCGCCGAGGCCGCGACGTGCTGCACCTGTTGCAGCGGCACCCAAGCCGGCACCCGCGCCCATCCCGGCGACTGCGCCCAAGCCCGCTACACAGGGCGGTTCGCGTCTTCAGGTTGATGCCCTGGAGCCAGTGCCGGCCGCACAAGTTCAACTCAAGACGGCATCGCAACTGTCGCTGCCTGCGGTTGAAGATCCTGCGCGCAGAGCGGCAGCTGCGGCGCAATGGAGCGCCGCCAATCCCGATCCGGATGCGGCGGCACGCGAATCGCAGCGCATGAAAGAGCTCGAAGCCACGCTGGCCACGCTCAGGCAGCAAACCGCTCAGAACCAGCGCATGCTGCTCGAAATGCAGAGCCAGCTCGCCGAGGCTCGCGAAAGCCGCTATCGCAATCCGCTGGTCTACTCGCTCATCGCGTTGCTTCTGGTGGCGTTGATCGTCATGCTCTTTCTCTGGCGCATGGCACGCAAATCGGCGGAAGCAGCCTGGTGGCGCGATGCCGCCGCAGCGCGCGGCCCGGCCGCCGAACCGGGGCCGACGGACGAGGATCTGTTCAAGGGATCTCCCGCGCTGCGCAATTCGAGCGTGGTGGGGTTCGCCGGTTCTCCCGGCATGGAACCTGCGGTCGACAGCGGGTTCAACGAACCGGACGAAGTGCTGCCGTTGCGCGCGGCAGCGGACAGCACGCCGGTGCGGCCGGTCAATACCGAAGAGCTGTTCGACGTCCAACAGCAATCCGATTTCTTTCTGTCGCTCGGGCAGCATGACCAGGCGATCGCGGTACTGCGCGAGCACATTGTTGCCAACCCTGGTACCAGCGCGCTGGCCTATCTCGATCTGCTGCGCATCTTCCATTCGCTGGAGCGCAGGGAAGACTACGCACTTCTGGCCGAAGAATTCGAGCGCGCCTTCAATGCCACCGTTCCGAGCTTCGACGAGTTCAACGAGTCGGCTGGCAAGGGCCTGGAGCACTATCGGAGCGCCTTGGCACGCATCGAGTCGCAATGGCCTGCACCTGGCACGCTCGCGCTCATCGAAGAAATGGTATTCCGCGCGCCAGGTGCCAGTGAGGAAGAGGCGTTCGATCTGGCGGCTTATCAGGAACTGCTGTTGCTCTATTCGGTCGCCAAGGAGGTGATCGATCCGGATCGTGCGCCACCGGCGCCGGTGACGCCGCAATCGTTCGTCGACACCATCAGCCACGATCAGGCCGTGACGGCACCCGCACCTCTGGGCCCCGAAGAGCCGCCAGAGGCGATTCAGGATGGGCCCCAGCTGGCCCCGTCGATCTACGGCGCCATCGACGACTCACTGGGTCATGAGACGGTCATGAGCGAACCGACTTCGACCCCGTCGAAGCGGCCGACCCTGCCGGCTCAGGTGGATGTCGATCTTGCGCAGTTCGACAGCACGGCCTACGAGACGATGCCCGCAGCGCTCGAACCCGCCAAGGCAGCGCCGGCTCCGGCAGACCCGCACGTGATCGACTTCGAACTCTTCGATCCCGAAACCGAAGCCGACATCGCTCCGCGGCCGACTAAGCGCTGACCGCCGTCCCGGGGCGTCGGGCCCGGTCGATCGCCAGGCTCAGGCCCAGCGCGAGCAGCATGACTGCGAAACCCGCCCAGTTCATCCATGCGACGTGGTCGGTCGCGATCAGCCAGCCTCCGGCCGCTGCGCCGACGGCCTGGCCGACATAGATTCCAGAGCTGTTGAGTGCGACCGACCCCGGTGCCAGCGCAGGCGCCAGTGAAACCAGTCGTGCCTGCTGCGCCGAGTTGGTGGCGAAACAGCCGAGTCCCCACGGGACGAGAATCACGGCCATCCATCCCAAGGTGACGCCCAGTGGCCACATCAGCAGACTCAGGGCGATCAGCACCGTGGTGATCAACACCGCCTTGCCGGGCCCGATCCGATCGATGTAGCGACTCGTCAGCATGTTTCCGGCGAGCCCGCAAATGCCGAACCATCCCCACAGCAACCCGAGTGTGCCGGCGTCCGCTCCCAGCGTTTGCTTGAGGACCGGCGCGAAGTAGGAAAACAGGACGAACTGGCCGGTGCCCTGCAGCGCCGTGACGCACACGACGCCCATCAATAGCGGGTTGCTCAGCACCTGCGCCCATCCGCTGCGCGACATCGCGGCGGGGCGTATCCCCGAAGGAAGCTTGGCCGCGACCCAGCCGGCACTGAGCACGGCCAGTACCGCAACCGCCCAGAAGGCGGATCTCCAGCCGAAATGTCCGCCGATGAGTGCAGCGATCGGCAGGCCGAGCACCGACGCCATCGACCAGCCGAGAAAGACAAAGGTCACCGCGCGGCCGCGCTGCTCCGAAGGCACGAGCAGGCCGACGCATGCGGCGGCCTGCGGCGTGAAGATGGCGGGGGCGATCACGGTCAGCATGCGCACCACCAGCAAGCCCGCGAAATCGGGCATGAGCGCGGCGGCTGCGTGACCGGCGGCGTACCAGAGCATCGTGCAAGTCAGAAGCACTCGTCGGTCCCAGCCGGCTACCACGGCCGCGAGCAAGGGTGCACCCAGACACATCACGATCGCGCTGGCGGTGATCAGCTGGCCGGCGGTTGCGGGGCCGACGTTCAACGATGAGCCCAGCTCATTGAGCGTTCCCGGCACCACCATCACGCCGGTGCCGATCACGAAGTTGCCCGCGAGCAGCGCCCAGAGGGCTGCCGGCAGGGCGCGCGTGCTCAACGTCGAACCTGCAAGGCGCCCGGATTGACGATGTTGGTCGGGCTTCCCTTGATGAAGCTGACCGCATTGTCGAAAGCCTGGCCGAAGTACAACTCGTAGCTGTCCTGCTCTACATACCCGATGTGTGGCGTGCAAATGCAGTTCTCGAGCCGAAGCAATGCGTGTCCTTGCAAAGGTGGCTCGCTCTCGAAAACGTCGACGGCGGCCATGCCGGGCCGCCCGCGGTTCAACGCGGCCAGCAACGCATCCTGTTCGACCAGTTCTGCGCGCGACGTGTTGACAAAAAGCGCCGTCGGCTTCATGCGGGAAAGATCGTCGAGCGAAACGATGCCGCGCGTTTCTTCGTTGAGGCGCAGATGGATCGACAGCACGTCGGCCGCGGCAAAGAATGTTTCGCGGCTCGGCGCCACTTGAAGTCCGTCGGAGCGCGCTCGGGCGCAGCTTTCTTCGCGCCCCCAGATCACGACTTGCATGCCAAAGGCCTGTCCGTAGCGTGCGACCAATTGTCCGATGCGGCCGTATCCCCAGATGCCCAGAGTCTTGCCCTTGAGAACGGACCCCAGCCCGAAATTGGGCGGCATCGATGCGGCCTTGAGACCCGACTGCTGCCACGCGCCGTGCTTGAGGTTGCTGATGTACTGCGGCAGCCGGCGCATCGCTGCCATGATCAGCGCCCAGGTGAGCTCTGCGGGTGCCAAGGGAGACCCTGAACCCTCGGCCACGGCCACCCCATGTTCGGTGCACGCCGGCACGTCGATGTGGCCGCCCACCTTGCCGGTTTGCGAGATGAGCTTGAGCTTGGGAAGCTTTTCGATAAGCTGGCGCGAAATCTGCGTACGCTCACGAATGAGGACGATGACATCCGCATCCTTGAGCCGCACCGAAAGCTGCCCGATGCCCTTGACTGTGTTGGTGTAGACCTTGGCGGCGTAGGCGTCGAGCTTGGCAGCACAACGCAACTTTCTCACCGCGTCCTGGTAATCGTCGAGGATCACAATGTTCATGGCTCGTCATTGTGCCTCGCACCATCCATCTTCGGGATGGATGAGTCATTTGGTACGCGTTTGCGCCGCTTGCATGGCGCGCCGAGCAGCCTGAGTGCCCCGGTAACTTAGTGACTCAGTGCGACGAACTGGGGCGGGGGCTCGAACAGGCGGCTTCCTGTTCGGCGAGCCGGTCGAGCTCGGCGCAGACGTCGGCCATGCGGCCGGAAATCCGCACGCGCGCCAGCGGCCTTGTGGCAAAGGCCGATCGGCCGGAGTCACTCAAGTCGACGGTGCGCACGACACGCAAA
Organism: Gammaproteobacteria bacterium; assembly: GCA_018820395.1. Classification (GTDB taxonomy): domain Bacteria; phylum Pseudomonadota; class Gammaproteobacteria; order Burkholderiales; family Burkholderiaceae_C; genus Variovorax. The sequence goes on from JAHJOG010000062.1 coordinate 5,039, forward strand.
GTGCGTGGGTGCAAATCGCCCCGCGCGGTTGACGTGGACGCCACTGTGCAGCTGGGGCGGATGCCGACATAGCGCAATCCTGCATCACTGCGTCGCCGTGCCCGCGAGCCGGGCAGCCAACGATCGGCCAAGGATTGAAAGGGCGTGAAAAGATCGGCCAGGCCGAGCAAAGCGGTTCCCATGTGAACTCCAGATTGAACAGAGGTTGAACACAGGCAGGATTGAAAATTCGGCATCGACAGGGTGATGGCCTCATGGCCATACGCCCGCCACCTGTCGCAGCCGGCCGTTACATCAACATCGTGTTTCGGATCAGGCCGACGGCCAGCCCTTCGATCTCAAAGGGCTCGCCTGGCTGAACGACGATGGTGGGGTAGTCCGGGTTTTCTGCATGCAACTCGATGACTTGCTTGTTGCGCTTGAGGCGCTTGACCGTCACCTCATCGCCAAGCCGCGCGACGACGATCTGACCGTTGCGCGCTTCCTTGGTCGACTGCACGGCGAGCAGGTCGCCATCCATGATGCCGGCGTCACGCATCGACATGCCTCGAACCTTGAGGAGGTAGTCCGGCTGGCGCTGGAACAGCGTGTTTTCGACGTAGAAGGTTTGATCGACATGTTCCTGCGCAAGGATGGGTGACCCTGCAGCGACGCGACCGATCAGCGGAAGAGCGAGTTGCGCCATGCCGGGCAGCGACAGCGAGAACTGGCTGTTGCGAGATTCGTTGAGTGCGCGAAGGGCATCGCTCTTGAGGCGAATGCCGCGCGAGGTGCCGCTGACGAGTTCGATCACACCCTTGCGAGCCAGAGCCTGGAGGTGCTCTTCAGCCGCATTCGCTGACTTGAAGCCGAGTTCGCTGGCGATCTCGGCGCGCGTGGGCGGCGCGCCGGTGCGCGCGATGGCGCTTTGAATCAGATCGAGGATCTGCTGCTGGCGGGCGGTAAGCTTGACTGCAAAGTCCATGACGTATCCTTGCGGCACTGGGTGAATATCCAGTAGCTGTATTTTTAACCAGTTTCTGAAAGTTGGCAAGCGA
>JAHJOG010000063.1 GCA_018820395.1 Gammaproteobacteria bacterium
CAATGGGCAGGGTCTTGAGTTGAAAGTCCATAATCCTCGATTCCTTGACGATGTTATTCCATTCCACTTTACGCAAAGAGCTGTCGAGAAGCTTTGGCGCCACGCTTGTCATCCTGGTCACGATCGTGATGACCATGATGCTGATCCGGACGCTGGGGCTGGCTTCCAAGGGCAGCGTGAATCCGTCGCAGGTCTTGCTGGTCATGACCTACACGGTCCTCGGCTACATGCCGACCATCCTGAGTCTGTGCCTTTTCATCTCGATCGTCGGCACCCTGTCGCGCATGTACCGCGACAGCGAAATGGTGATCTGGTTTTCGAGCGGGCGCGGGCTGGCGGATTTCGGTCCACCGCTCTTTCGTTTCGCGTGGCCCGTGTTGCTGCTGATCGCCGTGTTCGCGCTGGTCGGGTGGCCCTGGGCCAATTCGCAGACCGATGCCATGCGCGAACAGTACGAGCGCCGCAGCGACATCGAGCGCGTGACGCCCGGTGAATTCCGCGAGTCGGCCGGGCGCTACCGGGTGTTCTTCATCGACAAGGACACCCCGGACAGTTCGACCGCCACCAACGTCTTCATCTCTTCGGTGGAACGCAACATGCACATCATCACGTCGGCGCGCAGCGGGCGCATCGACGACATCGGAGACGCCCGGTACCTGCTGCTGAGCAACGGACAGCGGCTCGAAAGACCGATCGCCCCCACCGGCATCAAGATCAGCGAGTTCCAGACCTATGGCGCCCGGATCGGCGGCGACGGCCGCGCAGCGACCGACGACTCGACGCCGGTGCGCGCCCGCACCACGCTCACGCTCCTTCGCGACCCCAACAAGACGAACCTTGCGGAATTCGGCTGGCGCATCGGCATGGTGCTGGCCGCGTGCAACTTCGTGCTTCTCGGCCTGGTGGTGTCCAGCGTGAACCCCCGAGGCGGGCGAAGCGGCAACCTGCTCTTTGCGCTGTTCGCCTTCGTCGTCTACTACAACCTGCTCAACCTGGGGCAGACCTGGGTCGGCACTTCCCGCCTCGGGCTCGGCGAGTTCCTGCTCGCCTTGCATGGCGGCGCGTTGCTGCTCGGACTCGCCTGGCTCGCCAAGCGCAACTTCAACTGGCAGCGCCGAGGACGCAGAGCGGCCGCCCCCTCCCCGCAGGACCGGCCGTCGTGAGAACCATTCGCCGGCTGATCTATGCCGAGGTGCTCCAGGCCGTCGCATTCGTCGCGCTGGGTTTTCTCAGCCTTTTCTTCTTCTTCGATTTCGTCGACGAACTGCAGTCGATCGGCAAACCATCGGCGCTCGGCTATGGCGTGACGCAGGCGTTGATCTATGTGGCGCTGCAGATTCCGAACCACCTGTACGAATTGCTGCCCATCGCGGTGCTGATCGGCACCATCTTCGTGATGGCCCGGCTTGCCGAAAGCTCGGAATACACCATCCTGCGGACCAGCGGTCTCGGGCCGTGGCGGGCGCTGCGAACGCTGCTGGTGCTGGGGCTCGGCTTCGTGCTGCTGACATTCGCCGTCGGCGACTACGTTTCGCCCATTGCCGACCGCACGGCGCAGTTGCTCAAGACGCGCTTCCAGGGTGGCCTGGCCCTGATCGGCAACACGGGAGCCTGGCTGAAGGAAAAGCAGGGCGAGATGTCGTATGCGGTCAACGTGACCTCCATCGGCCGCGACGGCTCGCTCAAAGACGCCCGGATCTACGAGTTCGACAGCAGCGGCTTCATCAAGTCTCAGACGAGTGCGACGTCCGCCAAACCCATGGACGGACACTGGGTGTTGACCGGTGTCGAGCAGCAGGAATACGACACCCGAGGTGCGGGCGACCAGGCGCGTATCGTCACGACGGAAAAAGCCACGCTCGACTGGCCCACGTCGCTGACGAGCGAAATGGTGTCCGTGGCGCTGCTGCGTCCGGACCGCATGCGCACCCTCGATCTCTTCGACTACATCCGCCACCTCGATGCCAACGGCCAGACGGCCCAGCGCTACGAGATCGAGTTCTGGCGCAAGGTCTTCTACCCGCTGTCGTGCCTGGTGATGGTGGTGCTCGCCCTGCCCTTCGCCTACCTGCACTTCCGCCAGGCCGGCATCGCCACCTACGTCTTCGGTGGCGTGATGATCGGCATCAGCTTCTTCCTGCTGAACAACGTGTTCGGCTATCTGGGCAACCTCAGCAACTGGTCGCCCTGGATCACGGCCGCCGCGCCGGGCCTGATCTACACGGTCATGTCGCTCGCGGCCTTCACCTGGCTGGTGCTCAGACGATGAAGTCCACCGGCGTCGTGCTCTTCGCGCACGGCTCGCGCGACGCGCGTTGGCGCGAGCCGGTCGAAGCGGTCGCGCGCCAGGTGGCGGCGCTCGACCCATCGGCCCGGGTGGCCTGCGCTTACCTCGAAATGGTCGAGCCCGACCTGCCGGCAGCGGTGCGCGCCCTGATTGCAGACGGGGCCGCATCCGTGCGCGTCGTTCCGCTCTTTCTCGGCATGGGCAAGCACGTGCGCGAAGACTTGCCAAGGCTGCTCGATGCGCTGCGCGCCGAGTTTCCCGGCGTCGAATTCGCGCTTCAACCCGCCGTGGGCGAACAGGCCGACGTGATCGACCTCCTTGCTCGCATTGCACTCAGGCCTTTGCCACCACCGCCGGAGACATGACATGGAAGCCAGCCAAGACCGCTCAGCATTCGTCATCACGCGACAGTTTTCGGCTCCCCGGGACCGCGTGTGGAAGGCGTGGAGCGAAGTCGATCAGCTCGCACGCTGGTGGGGCCCCAAAGGCTGCTCGGTGGAGGTGCTTCACCTCGATTTCAGACCCGGGGGCCTGTTCCACTATCGGATGCAGTTCGAAGGCGCACCGCCGATGTGGGGCCGCTTCAATTTTCAGAACATCGCGGCGCCGGAACGCATCGTCTGGCTCAATTCCTTCGCCAACGAGCGGTGCGGCATTGCACGGGCGCCATTCAGCGAAGAATGCCCGCTCGAGATTCGCAATAGCGTGGAGTTCACCGAAAACGCGGGGACGACGACGCTTGCGATTCGAGCGCAGCCATTCGGCGCGTCCGACGCCGAGCTGCAATTCTTCGAACAGCTCTGCAGTTCAGGCAGTCTCGATCAGGGATACGGCGGCACCTTCGAGCAACTGGCCGCTCATCTCGCCGCTTCCTGACCCGCTGAACTCCGCCGAGCGCTGCCCCGCCGCATCGAACGGGGACGCGCCATTCGATAGACCGTGTTGGGCATAATGAAGTCCGAAAAAAGACGGAAATTGTTATGAACCTACACCAGTTCAAGTTTGTGCAAGAAGCGGTGCGGCGCAATCTGAACCTGACCGAAGCGGCCAAGGCCCTTCATACATCCCAGCCCGGCGTCTCCAAAGCCATCATCGAACTGGAAGAAGAACTGGGCGTCGAGATCTTCGCGCGCCATGGCAAGCGCCTGAAGCGCGTGACCGAACCGGGCCAGCACGTGCTGGCAAGCATCGAACTGATCATGCGCGAGGTGGGCAACCTCAAGCGGATCGGCGAGCAGTTCAGCGCACAGGACAGCGGCACCCTGTCGATTGCCACCACCCACACCCAGGCGCGCTACGTGCTGCCGGTGCCCGTGGCGAAGCTTCGCGAGGCGTACCCCAAGGTGAACGTGAGCCTCCACCAGGGCTCGCCGGATCAGGTGGCCCGCATGGTGATGGACGAGGTGGCCGAAATCGGCATCGCCACCGAATCGCTCGCCGACTACGCCGACCTGGTGACCATGCCCTGCTACGAGTGGCAGCACGTGCTGGTGATGCCCAAGGAGCATCCGCTCGCCGAAAAAGAACGCGTCAGTCTCGAAGACCTGGCCGCCGAGCCGCTCATCACCTACCACCCGTCGTTCACCGGGCGGACCCGCATCGACCATGCATTTGCGCAGAAGCGGCTCACGCCGCGCATCGCGCTCGAAGCGATCGATTCCGACGTCATCAAGACCTACGTGCGCCTCGGCCTCGGCATCGGCATCGTCGCCGAAATGGCGTTGCGGGAAGAGTCCAACGCCGACCTGGCGGTGCGGCCCCTGGGCCACCTGTTCGGCACCAACATCGCTCGGGTCGCCTTCAAGCGCAGCGCCTACCTGCGCAACTTCGTCTTCAAGTTTGCCGAACTGCTTTCGGATCGGCTCGACCGCAACCTGATCGCCAAGGCCCTGAGCGGTCACAACCAGGATTACGAACTATGACTGGCCGCACCCCGCAGATCACCACCAAGCTGCCCGCCGTCGGCACGACCATCTTCACCGTGATGTCGGCCCTGGCCGCCGAAAAGAACGCGGTCAACCTCGGCCAGGGCTTTCCGGATTTCGGCTGCGACCCGAAGCTGCTCGACGCGGTCACCGCTGCCATGCAGGCCGGCCACAACCAATACCCGCCGATGCCGGGGATCGCCCCCCTTCGCCAAGCCATCGCGGCCAAGATCAACGCGCTGTACGGGCACGGCTACAGCGCTGCCGACGAGATCACCATCACCGCAGGCGCGACGCAGGCGATCATCACCGCCATCCTCGCCGTCGTCCGCCCGGGCGACGAGGTCATCGTGCTGGAGCCGTGTTACGACAGCTACATCCCGAACATCGAGCTCGCCGGCGGCAAGGTCGTCCGCGTGCCCTTGCGCCCGGGCACCTTTCGTCCGGACTTCGATCGCATCGCAGCGGCCATCACGCCCCGCACGCGCGCGATCATCGTGAACTCGCCGCACAACCCGAGCGCCACCGCGTGGACGGCGCAGGAAATGGAGCAGCTCGACGATCTGCTCGCGCCGACCGACGTGCTGCTGATCAGCGACGAGGTCTACGAGCACATGGTCTTCGGCGGCGCCCGCCACGAAAGCGCGGCGCGCTACCCGGGTCTGGCGGCGCGCGCGTTCATCGTCGGCAGCTTCGGCAAGACCTACCACGTCACCGGCTGGAAGGTGGGCTACGTCGCAGCGCCCGCCGCGCTCAGCGCCGAATTCCGCAAGGTGCACCAATTCAATGTGTTCACGGTCAACACGCCCATGCAGCATGCGCTCGCGAGCTACATGGCCGAGCCCGCGCCGTACCTGGAGTTGTCGGCGTTCTACGAGCGCAAGCGTGACTTGTTCGCAGCCGGCCTTTCCAAGACCCGGCTTCGGCTACTGCCCAGTGAGGGCACCTATTTTCAGTGCGTCGACATCAGCGAAGTGAGCGATTTGAGCGAGGCCGAGTTCTGCCTCTGGCTCACGCGCGAGATCGGCGTGGCCGCGATCCCGCTGTCGGCCTTCTATGCCGAAGGCTACGACCAGCGCGTGGTGCGCTTCTGCTTCGCCAAGAAGGACGAGACGCTGCAGACCGCGATCGACCGATTGGCCAGGCTTTAGTCCTGCGGAGAGCGCGATGGGCTCGCGCATCGGTAGGAGAGTGCCGACCCGAACACAGCGCCCTCGCTGGCCGGGCAAGGCGTGCAGGGGGGCCAGACTGCGATCTGTCTAAAACTGCAAATCCGAGGAGTCCCGATGTCCCTGTCTTTGATCCTGTTGATCGTAGTGATCTTGCTGCTGGTGGGTGCACTACCGAGCTGGGGCTACAGCCGAAGCTGGGGCTACGGTCCGAGCGGCGGTCTCGGTTTGGTGCTAATCGTGATCATCGTCCTGTTGGTCATGGGTCGCATATAGAACGCGTCACCCTTCACGCCGAAGCCCGCTCATGCGGGCTTTTTGCTGCCCGGATCAGTGGTGCATCTGCACCCAAAGCTTGTCCAGCCGCTTCACGCTGACCGGTTGAGGTGTGCGCAACTCCTGCGCGAAGAAGCTCACCCGCAGTTCTTCGAGCAGCCAGCGAAATTCGTTCATGCGCTCGTCCGTCGCACCCTTGCGCTCGGCCACGAGACGCCAGAAGCGCTGCTCCTGCGGCCGGAGTTCGGCCAGGCGCTGCGCATCGCGTGCCGGGTCGGCGCGCAGCTTGTCCAGCCGCATGGCAATGGCTTTCAGGTAGCGCGGCAGCTGCTGCAGCCGAGTCCAGGGCGTCTCGGCAAGAAAGCGCTTGTGCATCAGCCGTTGCAGTTGCTGCGCAGCGTCGGCCGTGGCCTCGGGCTGTGCCTTCGTGTCCTTGATCTTGCGTGCTGCCGCCGCGTATTCGACAAGGACCTGGCCCGCCAAGCGCGCCACTTCGTTGGCGATCAGCGTCAGCCGGCCGCGGCCTTCATCGACCCGCCGCTTGAATGTGGCGTCGTCGTTCGGCAAGGGCTCCTGCAGAAACGCGCGGTCCAGGGCCACTTCGATGATCTGCGCCCGCAACTCCTCGGCCATGCCGAGCGGCATGTAGGCCACGGACATCTTCTGCAGGTCGGGGATGTTCTTCTCGAGGTATTTGAGCGCGTCCTTGATCTGCAGCGCGAAAAGGCGGCGCAGGCCCGAGCGGTGCTTGGTTCTCGCCACCTCGGGCTCGTCGAACACCTCGATCGTCACCGCACCGCCGCCGTCGATGAGCGCCGGAAACCCCACCAGCGACTGCGTGCCACGGCGGACCTCCATCAGTTCGGGAAGCTCGCCGAAGCTCCATTCCGTGTGACGCTGACCTGCCGCGACTTCGGCAACCGGCGGGCGTGCCGCCGCGGGCGCCGAGCTGCGCTGGCCGGACTTGGCCGCCGCATCGGGCGGCGCTTCGACCTGGCCCGGCAGCTTGAGGCCGGCCAGTGCCTGGAACGCGCCCCGCGCCTGCGCGCCCCACTCGGCCTTGAGCGCCGCCAGACTGCGCCCCATGCCCAGTTGCCGTCCGTGCTCGTCGACCACCCGCAGGTTCATGAAGTGGTGCGCAGGCAGCATGTCGGGCTTGAAATCGGCGCGCTTCACGTCCAGGCCCGTCTGCTCGCGCACCCTTTTCAGCAGGGCATCGACGAGCGAGCCCGCTCCGAAGACTTCGGGTGCGGCCAGCTCACCCGCCAGCGCCGCGGCCGATTCGGGCAGCGGCACCAACCGCGCGCGAGGCTTCTGCGGAAGGCTCTTGAGTAGCGCCTGCACCTTGTCCTTGAGCATGCCGGTCACCAGCCATTCGCAGCGCTCTTCGCTCACCTGGTTCAGCACGAACAATGGCACGGTCACGGTCAGCCCGTCTTTCGAATCCCCAGGTTCGTGCAGGTAGGTGGCCGCGCAGTCGACGCCCCCCAGCCGAAGCGTCGGAGGAAACGACTGCGTGGTGATGCCCGCCGCCTGATGCCGCATCAGCTCGTCCCGGCTCAGGTACAGCAGGCGCGGCTGCGTGGCGGCCTGATCGCGGTACCAGCGTTCGAAGGTCGCGCCGCTCGACACCTCCTGCGGAATCTGCGCGTCGTAGAAGGCGTAGATGAGCGCGTCGTCGACCAGCACGTCCTGCCGGCGCGACTTGTGCTCCAGCCCTTCGACCTCGCGCACCAGTCGACGATTGGCCGCGAGGAATGGCAGCCGCGTTTCCCATTGGCCGCTCACGAGCCCCTCGCGAAGGAAGATCTCGCGTGCCGCAACCGGGTCGACCTTGCCGAAGTCGACCTTGCGACCGCTGTAGACCACCAGGCCATACAGCGTGGCACGCTCCAGCGCCACCACGTGGGCGCCCTTCTTTTCCCAGTGCGGGTCGAGCAGTTGCTTCTTCAGCAGATGGCCGCCGACCTGCTCCAGCCAGTTCGGCTCGATGTTGGCGATGCCGCGGCCGAAGAGCCGCGTGGTCTCGACCAGCTCGGCCGCCACGATCCATCGGCCCGGCTTCTTCTTGAGGTGCGCGCCCGGATGCCGGTAGAACTTGATGCCGCGCGCGCCCAGATAGGCCTCGTCGTCGTCCGGCTTCCACCCGATGTTGCCGAGCAGGCCGGCCAGCATCGACAGGTGCAGCGGCTCGTAGCCCGCCGGCTCGGCATTGATGCGCCAGCGATGCTCGGTGACGACCGTCAGCAGCTGCGTGTGGATGTCGCGCCATTCGCGCACGCGGCGCACGTTGATGAAGTTCTGGCGCAGCAGTTGCTCGTACTGGCGGTTGCTGAGCTTGTGCGCATCGCCATGCCCGCCGCGCGCGTCACGGATCCAGTTCCACAGCCGCAGGTAGCCGCTGAACTCGCTCTTCTCGTCGTCGAATTTCGCGTGGGCCTGGTCGGCCTGCGTCTGCGCTTCGAGCGGGCGGTCGCGCACGTCCTGCACGCTGAGCGCGCTGGCGATCACCAGCACTTCGTCCAGCGCGCCACGACCGCGCGCCTCGAGGATCATGCGTCCGACCCGCGGGTCGAGCGGCAGGCGCGCCAGTTCGGCGCCGGTCGGCGTCAGTTCGTTGGCGTCGTCGACCGCGCCCAGTTCGTTGAGCAGCTGATAGCCGTCGGTGATGGCGCGGCGCTGCGGCGCCTCGAGGAACGGAAAGCGCTCGACGTCACCGAGGTGCAGCGACTTCATGCGCAGGATGACGCCCGCCAGCGACGATCGCAGGATCTCCGGGTCGGTGAATCGAGGCCGCGACTCGAAGTCCTTCTCGTCGTAGAGCCGGATGCAGATGCCGTCCGCCACGCGGCCGCAGCGGCCCGCACGCTGGTTGGCGGCCGCCTGGCTGATCGGCTCGACCAGGAGCTGTTCGACCTTGCTGCGAAAGCTGTAGCGCTTGACGCGCGCGGTGCCGGAGTCGATCACGTAGCGAATGCCTGGCACCGTCAACGAGGTCTCGGCCACGTTGGTCGCCAGCACGATCCGCCGGCCCGTGTGGCCGTCGAAGATGCGGTCTTGCTCCGCCTGCGACAGGCGCGAGAAGAGCGGCAGCACTTCCGCATTGCGCAAGAGCGGCTGATGGCTCAGGTGGCGGCGGAGGTGGTCGGCCGCCTCTCGGATCTCGCGCTCGCCCGGCAGGAAGACGAGGATGTCGCCGGTCTGCCGCGGGTCGCGCCAGAGTTCGTCGACGCCTTCGGCGATGGCGTCGTTCAGATCGTGGTCGCGCGATTCCTCGAAGGGACGGTAGCGCTGTTCCACCGGAAACATCCGCCCCGACACCATGATGGTCGGCGCCGGTCCGCGCGCCGAGGCGAAGTGCTGCGCGAATCGGTCCGCGTCGATCGTGGCCGAGGTCACGATCACCTTCAGGTCCGGACGCCGAGGCAGGATCTCGCGCAGGTAGCCGAGCAAGAAGTCGATGTTCAACGAGCGCTCGTGCGCCTCGTCGATGATGAGCGTGTCGTAGGCCTTCAGCAGCGGGTCGGTTTGCGTTTCGGCAAGCAGGATGCCGTCGGTCATCAGCTTCACCGACGCGTCGCGCGACAGCCGGTCCTGAAAGCGCACCTTGTAGCCCACCACCTCGCCCAGCGGCGTGCCGAGCTCTTCGGCAATGCGCTTGGCCACCGACGACGCCGCGATGCGCCGTGGCTGGGTGTGGCCGATGAGCCGCCCCATGCCCGGCGGCGCGTGGAGCTTGCCGCGGCCCAGCGCCAGCGCGATCTTGGGAAGCTGCGTGGTCTTGCCCGAGCCCGTCTCGCCGCAGACGATCACCACCTGATGGGACTCGATCGCCGCCGCGATTTCGTCGCGCCGGGCCGACACCGGCAGGGATTCGGGGAATTCGATTCGGGGGTGCAACGAAGACAAGGCGGATGTTCGGGGAAAATCGTCGATTATCTTGCGCCGGGCCGCCCCGCTCCTTCAGCTCCCCCATGTCCACCGTCTTCAACTTCACCTTCGTCCCGTGGTTTCGTTCGGTGGCGCCCTACATCCACATGCATCGGGGCAAGACCTTCGTCGTCGCCATGGCGGGCGAAGCCATTGCCGCCGGCAAGCTGCAGAACATCGCGCAAGACCTGGCGCTCATCCAGAGCATGGGCGTCAAGGTGGTGCTGGTGCACGGCTTCCGGCCCCAAGTGAACGACCAGCTGCGCGCCAAGGGCCATGAGGCACGCTACTCGCACGGCATGCGCATCACCGACGAAGTCGCGCTCGACTGCGCCCAGGAGGCCGCCGGCCAGTTGCGCTACGAGATCGAGGCCGCCTTCAGCCAGGGCCTGCCCAACACACCGATGGCGGGCTCCACGGTCCGCGTGATCTCGGGCAACTTCATCACCGCCCGGCCCGTGGGCGTGGTCGACGGGGTCGACTTCAAGCATTCGGGGCTCGTGCGCAAGGTGGATTCGGCGGGCATCCGCCGCACGCTCGATTTCGGTGCCATGGTGCTGATCTCGCCCTTCGGCTTCTCGCCGACCGGCGAGGCTTTCAACCTCACCATGGAAGAAGTGGCCACCAGCGTGGCCATCTCGATCCAGGCCGACAAGCTGATCTTCCTGACCGAAATCCCGGGCATTCCGCTGGACACCACCCAGCCCATCAGCGAAGACAACCCGATCGACACCGAACTGCCGCTCGATGCAGCCCGCAAGCTGCTCACGCTACTCGCGCCGGCCCAGAACCCGACGGACACGGCCTTCTACCTGCAGCACTGCGTCAAGGCCTGCGCGGCCGGCGTCGAGCGCAACCACATTCTTCCGTTCGCCATGGACGGCTCGCTGCTGCTCGAGGTGTACGTGCACGACGGCATCGGGACCATGGTGGTCGACGAAAAGCTCGAGTCGCTGCGCGAAGCCACGGCCGACGACATCGGCGGCATCCTGCAACTCATCGAGCCCTTCGAGCGCGACGGCACGCTGGTCAAGCGCGACCGCACCGAGATCGAGCGCGACATCGGCCACTACACGGTGATCGAGCACGACGGTGTCATCTTCGGCTGCGCCGCGCTGTACCCCTACCCCGAGGCGAAGACGGCCGAGATGGCGGCGCTGACGGTGTCGCCGCAGTCGCAGGCGCAGGGCGACGGCGAACGCATCCTGAAGCGCGTCGAGCACCGCGCCAAGGCGATGGGCCTCGACAGCATCTTCGTGTTGACCACGCGCACCATGCACTGGTTCTTGAAGCGCGGCTTTCAGCAGGTCAACCCCGACTGGCTGCCCGAAGCACGCAAGCGCAAGTACAACTGGGACCGCAAGAGTCTGGTTCTGGTCAAGAAACTCTGAGGGGCCTGCGACTGCGGGTTTCGGGGCAGGCCGGTGCTTCGGGCTTGCCGCTTCAGCGAGTTTCGCGGCGCCAGCGGCGCACGAGCCATGCCGCGAGCGCGATCAGCAAGGCGTCCAGGAAGGCAGCAGCCGACGCGACGCCGCCCAGAAAGATCGCGCCGTCCCACCTGATCAGGTTGTCTCCCAATCCGTCCACCCAGACAAAGACCAGGCCGGGCCCCATCACCGTCAGCGCCAATCGCCACGAGCTCAGGTCGAGCCAGAGTCTCAAGACCTGCGCCGCGGTGGCATGTCGCCCCGCGCGCACCCGATGGAAGACGAAACAGGCCGCGAACGCCACGATCGGCATGACCACGAGGCCGAGCACGACGCGCACCGGGGTCGGATTGGAGGCGTGCGGCAGCCCGAAGAGAGCACCCATCGCAGCGACGTGAATCACCAGGTACACCCCAATCAGAACCGCCGCGCCGACGACCCTTGGCGACCGAACCTCCAAACTCGCCTCGCCAACCGGCGTGGGCGCACGAATCGACCCAGACTCTGTCTTCATTTTTTTCAGCTCCCTGATCCAGTGCGCGATCGGCACCCACCCGGAAATCGGGCAACGAAGTGTATCGGCCGCGGTCGATAATCGGCAGCCATGAATCCCCTGCTCGCCAAACTGCAGCCCTACCCCTTCGAGCGGCTGCGCCAACTGTTCGCGGGCGTCCGGCCCCATCCTGAATTCACCCCCATCAGCCTCGGCATCGGCGAGCCCAAGCACCCGACGCCCGGCTTTATCAAGGAGGCCCTGTCGGCCAACCTCGGCCCGCTGGCCGCGTACCCGGCCACCGCCGGCGAACCTCGGTTGCGCGAGGCGTTCACCGGCTGGCTGCACAAGCGCTACGGGTTGGCGCTCGACGCCGCCACCCAGGTGCTCCCGGTCAACGGCTCGCGCGAGGCCTTGTTCGCCCTGGCGCAGACCGTGGTCGACGCGAGCCGTCAGCCGGCGCCGGTGGTGCTGTCGCCCAATCCGTTCTATCAAATCTACGAGGGAGCGGCGTTGCTTGCAGGCGCCGAGCCGTACTACGTGCCCAGCGTGGCTTCGCGCAACTTCGCGGTCGACTGGAGCAGCGTGCCGGATGCCGTCTGGGCACGGACGCAACTCGTTTTCCTCTGCTCGCCGGGCAACCCCACCGGCGCCGTGATGCCGATGAACGAATGGGAAACGCTTTTCGCGCTGTCCGACCGCCACGGCTTCGTGATCGCCTCCGACGAGTGCTACAGCGAGATCTACTTCCGCGAAGAGCCGCCGCTCGGTGGACTCGAGGCCGCCGCCCGGCTGGGCCGCACCGACTTTCGCAACCTCATCGCCCTCACGTCGCTGTCCAAGCGCAGCAACGTGCCCGGCCTGCGCAGCGGCTTCGTGGCGGGCGACGCATCGATCATCCAGTCGTTCCTGCTCTATCGCACCTACCACGGGAGCGCGATGAGCGGCGTGGTGGCTGCCGCGAGCATTGCCGCCTGGGGCGACGAGGCGCACGTGGTCGACAACCGTGCGCTGTACCGCGCCAAGTTCGCCCAGGTCACGCCGATGCTCGAGCCCGTGCTCGACGTGCGCCTGCCCGACGCCGGCTTCTACCTGTGGGCCGGCGTGCCGCCGTCGTGGCAAGGGGACGACGCTGGCTTCGCCCGGGCGCTCTTCGCTCAATACAATGTGACGGTGCTGCCCGGAAGCTTTCTGGCCCGCGAAGCCGGCGGAATCAATCCGGGACGCGGACGGATCCGCATGGCGCTCGTGGCCGACACGGCCGAGTGCACCGAGGCCGCCCAGCGCATCGTGAACTTCATACAAGACCGAGCCCATTCATGACCCAGCAACTCCAGCAAACCATCGACGCCGCGTGGGAACAGCGCGCCCAACTGTCCCCCACCAGCGACTCGAAGGACATCCGCGAAGCGGTCGAGCACGTGATCGCCGAGCTCAACAACGGCAAGCTGCGCGTCGCCACGCGCGAGGGCGTCGGGCAGTGGACCGTGCACCAGTGGATCAAGAAGGCCGTGCTCCTGTCCTTCCGCCTGAAGGACAACGAACAGATGCAGGCCGGCTCGCTCGGCTTCTTCGACAAGGTGCCGACCAAGTTCTCGCACCTCTCTTCCGGCGAACTGAAAGAGGCCGGCGTGCGCATCGTGCCCCCCGCGGTCGCGCGGCGCGGCAGCTACATCGCCAAGGGCGCGGTTCTGATGACCTCGTACGTGAACATCGGCGCCTACGTCGGTGAAGGCACGATGGTCGACACCTGGGCCACCGTGGGCTCGTGCGCGCAGATCGGCGCCAACGTGCACCTGTCGGGCGGCGTCGGCATCGGCGGCGTGCTCGAACCGCTGCAGGCCGGCCCGACCATCATCGAGGACAACTGCTTCATCGGCGCACGCTCCGAAGTGGTCGAAGGCGTGGTGGTCGAAGAAAACTCGGTGCTGTCGATGGGCGTCTACATCGGCCAGAGCACGCCCATCTACGACCGCTCGACCGGCAAGGTGAGCTATGGGCGCGTGCCCGCCGGCTCGGTGGTCATCAGCGGAACGCTTCCCAAGGACGACGGCAAGTACAGCCTCTATGCCGCCATCATCGTGAAGCGTGTCGACGCGCAGACCCGCGCGAAGACTTCCCTGAACGAGCTGCTCAGAGACTGAACCTCGAGGACACCCGATGAATACGATGGAGCGAATCCTGCGGCTGATGGCCGAGCGAAGTGCATCCGACATCTATTTGTCGGCCCAGTCCCCGGCGCTGATCCGCATCAACGGCACCTGCCTGCCGATCAATGCGCAGATCCTCCCGGCCAGCGCGCCGCTCAAGCTCCTGAGCGAAGTGGTCTCGCCCGAGCGCATTGCCGAGCTCGAGCGCACGGGCGAACTCAACACGGCCATCGCCATCGAGGGTTCGGGCAACTTCCGCATCAGCGCCATGCGCCAGCGCGGGAGCTACGCCGTGGTGGTGCGGCACGTGGCGGCGGTGATCCCTTCGCTCGACGAGCTCAACCTGCCGGACATTCTCAAGTCGCTCATCATGGAAAAGCGCGGGCTGATCCTGATGGTCGGCTCCACCGGCGCCGGCAAGAGTTCGACGCTCGCCTCGATGCTCGACTACCGCAACGAACACGCGAGCGGCCACATCCTCACGGTCGAGGAGCCGATCGAGTTCACCTTCACCAACAAGAAGTCGATGGTCAACCAGCGCGACGTCGGCTCCGACACCGAGTCGCTGCAGGTGGCGCTCAAGAACGCCTTGCGGCAGTCGCCCGACGTGATTCAGATCGGCGAAATCCGCGACCGCGAAACGATGACGGCGGCCATCGCCTACGCGCAGTCGGGCCACCTTTGCGTGGCCACGCTGCATGCCAACAACAGCTACCGCGCGCTGAACCGTGTGCTGAGCTTCTACCCGGTCGAAGTGCGCCCCACGCTCCTGGACGATCTGGCTGGCGCCTTGCGCGCCGTCGTCGCACAGCGGCTGCTGCGCACGCCGGCAGGCACGCGTCTGCCGGCGATCGAAGTCATGCTCAATACCGCCCTCGTGGCCGAGCTCATCGGCAAGGGCGACTTCTCCAGCGTCAAGGAAGCGATGGAGCAATCCATGGCCGAAGGTTCGCAGACCTTCGAAGAAGACATCGCGCGGCTCATCAACGATCAGCTCGTGAGCCGCGAGGAAGGCCTGGCGCAAGCCGACTCCCCCACCAACCTGATGTGGCGCCTGCAGAACCGTGCCGCGCCCGTGGCCAAGTCCCAGGAACGTCCGCTGATGGAGCAGGTCGACGAACCGACCTTCACCGACATCACGCTCGACGTGCGGCACTGAACCCTTCTTTCTTGACGCCTTACGTTCGATGTCTTCCACGCAGCAACTCGCCGAACAGCTCATCGCCTGCCCCTCCGTCACCCCGGGCGATGGCGGCTGCCAGCAGATCATCGGCGAGCGCCTGGCGCGGCTGGGCTTTCGGCTCGAAACCATCGAAAGCGGCCCCGAAGCTTTTCGCGTGACCAACCTTTGGGCCGTGCGGGCCGGGTCGGCGCCGGCCGACTCCGCCAAGACGCTCGCCTTCGCCGGCCACACCGACGTGGTGCCGACCGGCCCGCTCGATCAGTGGACCAGCGATCCCTTCACGCCGACGCACCGCGACGGCAAGCTGTACGGCCGCGGCGCTTGCGACATGAAGACCTCGCTCGCTGCCTTCGTGGTGTCGATCGAAGAGTTTCTCGCCGCCACGCCGGAGCCCCGCCTCTCGCTCGCGCTGCTGCTGACCAGCGACGAAGAAGGCCCGGCCCTCGACGGCACGGTCGTCGTTTGCAACAAACTCACCGCGCGCGGCGATCGCATCGACTATTGCATCGTCGGCGAGCCGACGTCCGTCTCGCGCTGTGGCGACATGATCAAGAACGGCCGCCGCGGCTCGATGAGCGGCAAGCTCACCGTGAAGGGCGTGCAGGGCCACATCGCCTACCCGCAGCTCGCCCGCAATCCCGTGCACGCCCTGGCGCCTGCGCTGGCCGAACTGGTCGCCATCAACCAGGCCGGCCGCTGGGAAGACACGCGCAATTCGTACTTTCAGCCGACCAGCTGGCAAATCAGCAACTTCCATGCGGGCACCGGCGCCACCAACATCATCCCGGGCGCGGCCACCGTCGACTTCAACTTCCGCTTCTCCACCGAGTCGACGCCCGAGTCGCTCCAGAAGAGGGTGCACGCGGTGCTCGACGCCCACGACCTCGACTATTCGCTGGACTGGACCATCGGTGGCCTGCCCTTCCTGACCGCGCCGGGTGAACTCGTCGAAGCGGTCAAGGCGGCCATCGCCGACGAAACCGGCCTCGACACCGAACTCTCGACCAGCGGCGGCACCAGCGATGCACGCTTCATCGCGCAGATCTGCAAGCAAGTGGTCGAACTCGGCCCCGTGAACGCGAGCATCCACAAGATCGACGAGCACATCGCCGTGGCCGACATCGATCCGCTGAAGAACATCTACCGACGCACGCTGGACAAACTCGAAGCGCTGCAGCGCCGATGAGCGCCCCGGCCACCGTCATCGGGCTGGTCGAAGCCGGCGCCTCGCGGCTGGCCGATGCGGGCGTCGCCTTCGGACACGGCACCGCCAACGCCTTCGACGAAGCCGCATGGCTCGTGCTGTGGAGCCTGAGGCTGCCGCTGGACGATCTCGACAGCGTGGCAGAGCGCCCCGTGTCGCCGGCCGATGCGGCGCGCGCCGAAGCACTCATCGGCCAACGCATCGCGACGCGCAAGCCCGCGGCCTACCTCACCCGCGAAGCCTGGCTGCAGGGCGTGCCCTTCTACATCGACGAGCGCGCGATCGTGCCGCGCAGCTTCATCGCCGAGCTGCTCGCCGACGGAAGCATCGACCCCTGGCTCGGCGAGCACACGCGACGGGTGCTGGATTTGTGCACCGGCAACGGCAGCCTGGCCGTGCTCGCCGCCATGACCTACCCCGACGTGGTCGTCGACGCGTCCGACCTGTCGTCCGAAGCGCTCGAAGTCGCGGCCATCAACGTGACGAAGCACGGCCTGGACGAGCGCATCACCCTGATCCGCTCCGACGGGCTCGCCGACGTGCGCGCACCGTACGACCTCGTCCTCTGCAACCCCCCCTATGTCAACGCCGGCAGCATGGCCGGATTGCCGGCCGAATACCGCGCCGAACCCGAATTGGCACTCCATGGCGGCGCCGATGGCATGGATTTCGTTCGCCGGCTGATCGGCCAGGCCGCCGCCTGCATGAGCGACCACGCCGTGCTGGTGCTTGAAATCGGCAACGAGCGGCCGCATTTCGAAGCGGCATTCCCGCGCCTGGAGGTGGTCTGGCTGTCCACCAGCGCGGGCGACGACCAGGTCGTGCTCATCGAGCGCGACAATCTCCCTCAATGATCACTCTCAAGAACGTCGTTTTGCGCCGCAGCGCCAAGGTGCTGCTCGACGGCGCCAGCGCCACCATCAACCCCGGCGAAAAGGTCGGGCTCGTCGGCCGCAACGGCGCCGGCAAGTCGACCCTGTTCGCCCTCTTCAACGGCAGCCTGCACGAAGACGGCGGCGACTTCTCCGTGCCCAAGCAATGGCGGCTGGCTCAGGTGGCGCAGGACATGCCCGAAACCGACCAGCCCGCCACCGATTTCGTGGTCGCGGGCGACACGCGCCTCCTGGAGTTGCGCGAGACGCTGGCCACCGTCGAAGCGCAGCACGAAGCCGACCCCGACGACGCCGACATCGGCATGGCCCTGGCGCATGCCTACACCGACCTGGCCGACGCCGGCGAGCACGACGCCGTGCCGCGCGCCCAGGCCTTGATCCTTGGCCTGGGCTTCAAGGTGCACGAGCTCGATCAACCGGTCGACAGTTTTTCGGGCGGCTGGCGCATGCGGCTTCAACTCGCGCGAGCGCTGATGTGCCCGAGCGACCTGCTGCTGCTCGACGAGCCGACCAACCACCTCGACCTGGACGCCCTGGTGTGGCTCGAAGCCTGGTTGCAGAAATACGCGGGCACCATGATCGTCATCAGCCACGACCGCGAGTTTCTCGACGCCGTCACCGGCGTCACCCTCCACATCGAGCACGCCCGGCTGACCCGCTACGGCGGCAACTACAGCGCCTTCGAGCTTCTGCGCGCCCAGCAGATGGAACTCCAGCAATCGGCATTCGCCAAGCAGCAGGACAAGATCGCCCACCTGCAGAAGTTCATCGACCGATTCAAGGCCAAGGCCAGCAAGGCCAAGCAGGCGCAAAGCCGCGTCAAGGCCCTCGAGCGCATGGAAAAGGTCGCACCGCTCCTGGCCGAAGCCGACTTCACCTTCGAGTTCAAGGAGCCGGGCAACATCCCCAACCCGATGCTGTCGATCAGCGGCGCCAGCTTCGGCTACGCCGTCGAGGGCGATGCGCCGCGCACCATCTTGCGTGGCGTGAACCGGTCGGTGCAGGCCGGCCAGCGCATCGGCATCCTGGGTGCCAACGGCCAGGGCAAGTCCACGCTGGTGAAGACCATCGCCCGCGAAATCGGCGCGCTGGCCGGTACCGTCACCGAAGGCAAGGGTCTGAACATCGGCTACTTCGCCCAGCAGGAACTCGACGTGCTGCGCCCGCAGGACACGCCGCTCGAACACATGGTCCGCATGGCGCGAGAACTCGGCAGCAGCGTCAAGGAACGCACCGGCGAACAAGACCTGCGCGGTTTTCTCGGCAGCTTCAATTTCAGTGGCGACATGGTGAAGCAACCCGTCGGCACCATGAGCGGCGGCGAAAAAGCGCGGCTGGTGCTGGCCATGATGGTCTGGCAGCGGCCCAACCTGCTGCTGCTGGACGAGCCCACCAACCACCTCGACCTCGCCACGCGCGAGGCGCTGGCCGTGGCGCTCAACGAATTCGAAGGCACGCTGATGCTCGTCAGCCACGACCGGGCGCTCTTGCGCTCGGTCTGCGACGAGTTCTGGCTGGTCGGCCGCGGCGTGGTGCAAGACTTCGACGGCGACCTCGACGACTACCAGCGCTACCTGCTGGACGAAGCCAAGCGGCTGCGCGAAGAGGCCCGTGAAGCCACGCGCGAAAGCGCCTCGCTCGCGTCCGGATCGGTGGCTTCGCCGCCTGCGGTTGCCGAATCGAAACCGGCATCCGGCGCATCCGATCTCCAGCTGCGAACCGCGCAGGCCCGGCCCATCAAGCGCGAGCTGTCCGACCTGGACCAGCGGCTCGCCGCCACCGCCAGCGAGAAATCGAAGCTCGAGGCCGGCTCGCCCAGCCGCTTCCGCCCGCGGAGATCGCAGAAGCCGGACGCCGGCTCAAGGCGCTCAACGAGGAAATCGAGCAGATCGAGGAACGTTGGCTTTCGCTGTCTCACCAGCTCGAATTGCTCGCCGCGTGATACGCTGATCCGGACATGCCGACGTCCATCGAACTCGCCCAGGGCGACCCCCAACTCATCGCCGCCATTCGGCGCAGCCGGCGGCTCTTGGGGCGCAACGCCCTCATGTCGGCCGCGGCCAGCGCGGTGCCGCTGCCAGGGCTCGACTGGGCTGCCGATGCGGCCCTGCTGACGCGGCTGGTTCCGAAGATCAGCGCCGAGTTCGGCCTGTCGGTCACTCAGATCGAGCGGCTGGCTCCGCACCGACGCGAGCAGGTCCAGAAAGCCGCCACGGCCGCCGGCGCGTTGCTTGTCGGGCGGCTCGTGACCCGCGACCTACTCATTGCGCTGGCGCGTCATGCCGGCGTTCGGCTCACGACCAAACAGGCGACCAAGTACGTGCCCATCGCCGGTCAGGCGGTGTCGGCGGTGCTCGGCTATGCGGCACTCCGCGCGCTCGGAGAGCTGCACATCAAGGACTGCGTTCTCGTCGCCCGCTCGGTGCGGCACGTGCTCCCGCCACCCGAAGCAGGCAACGCCGCACAGATTGCCGCCCCGCCAAAGGCCGCATCGCCAAGGCGGCCATGGACCCGCCTTTGGCTGAGATGACGTCAGGTGACGACAATCCCTTACTTGCGACTGACGCGTGCACGGTCAGAATCTTTTACATTCAAGCGCACACGTCATAATGATGAACAGTGAGTGAATGCCCCCTTGCAGGAGGGGGGCTCCGGGCCCCAAAGAGGCAATGGACCAGGGAATCAGGTGATGTCGCGTTAGCGACAGAATCCGAAGGAGCGGACGATGAATGAGACAGATATCGCGGCATCGGTGGATCGGCTCATGGCCAGGGTCGACTATTACCTGCATTGCGAACTCGACGAAGAGTACGAGCACGACCGGCCGGATGCTGCGCGAGAGCGCCTCGAACAAGCCCTGCGACAAGAACTGCTCAGAGCC
Source organism: Gammaproteobacteria bacterium (assembly GCA_018820395.1). GTDB lineage: Bacteria > Pseudomonadota > Gammaproteobacteria > Burkholderiales > Burkholderiaceae_C > Variovorax. Next base: position 19,819 of record JAHJOG010000063.1, read on the forward strand.
GGGGCCATTGGCATCGTGTCGGCAATTGCGAATGGCGACCATCCGGCCTGACGACTGTCGGATCGAACAGCTTCCAACTGAAACATTTCCCCCTCTCACGTAACCGCGGTAAGCGGCGCGCGGCGCCGTCGGATGCCGCTGACAGACACTGCATGGCGCTAGTGCACAGTCTGTCTCCATGACCGCCACCCGCCAACCACCCATCTCGCGCAGCGACCCTGCCGCCGTCTTCTGCGGTGCGTGCGGCGCGCCCAATCGCGCGAATGCGAACTTCTGCATCGGGTGTGCCAATCGGATGCCGACCTTTGCAGCCTCCGGCCCGTCGGCGCTGGAAGCGATGGACGCGCTGCGTCCGCCCACCCGCGTACCGTTTCGCAAGCGGCCGAGTGACGACGCACCGTCCGGCCGGGCGGCGAGTTCTTCCGTGCATATCCTCCCGGCCGAAGCTCCGGCCTTCTGGATCAAGTTGGGCCTGGTTGGCGTGGCCATGATCGTGGCCTTCATGGTCTGGTATCTGTACGTCACGCGTTCAGTGAGGCCTACCGAGCTTCCGGCCTGGCTGGCCCAGATGATTTCGCCTGACCAGGCTCGGAAGTCAACGCCCAACGCGATCACCGAGGTGCCGTCGGACGCGGTCGCGTCGCCGCCGGCAACCGCAGAGACGACGCCACGGGCGCCAACTGACACGGCAAGCGCGGAAAAGGCAAACGAGCGCCCCGCCAGTGCTTCCGTCGCGAGCGGATCGTCTGCGCGCAATGCCGAATCGCAGGCGCCGTCGTCAGCTTCCGAAGCCAGCGTCGCTGCGCGCGCCGAGCAAGCCAGAGCGCCCTCTGCGGCATCGACGTCGCAACCGCCACCGACGCGAGAGATCGCAGGCGCGTCCAACGACAGGGAACGCTCACGCGCCCAGGAGGCCGAACGGCAGGCCAGACAACGTCGGGCCGAGGCACAGGCACAGGCACAGGCACAGGCACAGGCACAGGCACAGGCACAGGCACAGGCACAGGCACAGGCACAGGCACAGG
>JAHJOG010000064.1 GCA_018820395.1 Gammaproteobacteria bacterium
CCACGAGCCCCGACTACTGGAACTTCGTCGGCCCGTTCGGCGGAACGACCGCCGCGGTGATGCTGCAGGCGGTGCTGCAGCATCCCGATGTGCTGGGGGTGCCGGTGGCGCTCACGGTCAATTACGCGGCCGCGGTCGTCGAAGGGCCGTTCGAGATCCGGGCCGTGCCGGTGCGCACCAATCGCTCGACGCAGCATTGGACGCTGGAAATGTCGCAGACCGGCGCCGACGGCCAGTCGCACGTGACCACCACCGGCACCGCATTCACCGCGCTGCGCCGCGACACCTGGAGCGCGAACGAGTTGCCTTTGCCCGAAGGCACTCCTGCACCTTTGCAGGCCGACGTGCTCTCCATCGGCCCTGCCGGCGTCGAGTGGATCCGGCGCTACGAGATGCGTCCGGTGGCCGGCGCCATTCCCACCGAATGGGACGGCCGCATCGCGTCCAGCGAAACACGCGTCTGGCTCCGCGACACGCCGCCGCGGCCGCTCGACTTTCCTGCGCTCGCCGCCCTGAGCGACAGTTTCTTTCCGCGCGTGTGGCTGCGCCGCGCGACGCCGGTGCCGATCGGCACGGTGTCGATCAGCACCTACTTTCACGTGAACGCGCAGCAGATCGCCGCAATCGGGAGTGGCTTTCTGCTCGGGCGCGCCACGGGCCAACAGTTCGCCAACGGCTTCTTCGACCAGGCGGCGCAGCTCTGGAGCGAAGACGGCACGCTGGTCGCCACCAGCAGCCAGATCGTCTACTACAAGGAGTGAGGCCCGTATGAACAAGGCTGCACTGGTCATCGGCGCCGGGGACGCTACCGGCGGCGCCATCGCGAGGCGCTTTGCGCGCGAAGGCTATGCCGCGTGCGTCACGCGGCGCAGCCTCGACAAGCTCCAGCCGCTGGTGGCGCAGATCGAGGCCGAGGGGGGCCGCGCGCATCCATTCGCCAGCGACGCGCGCAAGGAAGACGAGGTGATCGCGCTGGTCGAACAGATCGAATCCGCCGTGGGTCCGATCGAGGTGATGGTGTTCAACATCGGCGCCAACGTGCCCGAGAGCATCCTGAGCGAAACCGCGCGCAAGTACTTCAAGGTCTGGGAGATGGCCTGCTTCGCGGGCTTTCTCACGGCGCGCGAGGTCGCGAAGCGGATGGTCGCTCGGCCTGTGGCCGACGGCGGCCATCGCGGCACGATCATCTTCACCGGCGCCACGGCCTCGATGCGCGGCGCCGCGCGCTTCGCCGCGTTCTCCGGCGCCAAGATGGCCTTGCGCGCGCTGGCGCAGAGCATGGCGCGCGAGCTGGGTCCCGAGGGCATTCACGTGGCGCACACCGTGATCGACGGCGCCATCGACACCGAATTCATCCGCAGCAACTTTCCCGAGCGCTATGCGCTGAAGGCCGACGCCGGCATCCTCGACCCCGAGCACATCGCCGATGCGTACTGGATGCTGCACGCGCAACCGCGCGACGCCTGGACGCACGAACTCGACCTGCGTCCGTGGTCCGAAAAATTCTGACGAACCGCCATCCCATCCAAGGAGACGACATGAGCACCCCATCCGTGGACTTCTATTTCGACGTCGGCAGCCCGGCCGCCTATCTCGCCTACACGCAGCTGCCTCATGTGTGCGCCGACACCGGTGCGACGCTGGTCTGGAAGCCGATGCTGCTCGGCGGCGTCTTTCAGGCCACTGGCAATCGATCGCCGGCCGAAGTCGCCGCCAAGGGCCGCTACATGAACGCCGATCTGGCGCGCTACGCACAGCGTTACGGCGTGCCCTTCGTGCACAACCCGCACTTCCCGATCAACACGCTGCTGCTCATGCGCGGTGCGACGGGCGTGCAGCTGCGCGAGCCCGACCGTCTCGGCGCCTACCTCGCCGCGGTGTTCGACGCGATGTGGGTCGAACCCCGGAACATGAACGACGCAGCCACGGTGGGCGCGGTGCTGATAGAAGCCGGCTTCGACGCGAAGGCGATGCTCGCCCTGGCTGCGGAGCAGGAGGTCAAGGACCGGCTCAAGGCTGTCACGCAGGAAGCCATCGACCGCGGCGTGTTCGGCGCGCCCACGATGTTCGTGGGCGACACGCTGTACTGGGGCCAGGACCGTCTGGATTTCGTGCGCGAAGCGCTGAGCTGATCAACACCGGAGAACCCGACCATGAGCGACATCCTCGTCCACACCGAAGCCGGTGTGATGACCCTCACCTTCAACCGTCTCGACAAGAAGAACTCGATCACGTCCGCCATGTACGGCCAACTGGCCGACGCGGTGGCGAGCGCGGAGGCCGATGCATCGGTGCGCGCATTGCTGATCCAGGGCGACGCGACGATCTTCAGTGCCGGCAACGACATCGGCGACTTCCTGAATGCGCCGCCATCGACACAGGATTCGCCCGTGTTCCGTTTCATGCGCGGGATGGCGGGTTTTCCGAAGCCGGTCGTGGCGGCCGTGTGCGGCCCGGCTGTCGGCATCGGCACCACGCTGCTCTTTCACTGCGACCTCGTGTACGCCGGCGACAACGCGGCCTTTTCGATGCCTTTCGTCAACCTCGGGCTGTGTCCGGAATTCGCGTCGAGCCTACTGGTGCCGCAGATGTTCGGCTACCACCGCGCGGCCGAGGCCGTGCTGCTCGGCGAACCGTTCATGGCCGAGGCTGCGCTCGAAGTCGGTCTGGTCAATCGCGTCGTTCCGCCGACCGAGTGCAATGCGATTGCCCAGGCGCAAGCGCGCAAGCTGGCAGCCAAGCCGCTCACGGCCCTGATCGAGAGCAAGCGATTGATGAAAGGCGCACAGCAAGCAGCGGTGCTTCAACGCATCGACGAAGAGGCGCAGAGCTTCGGCCGCATGCTGCGCGAGCCGGCCGCGCGCGAGGCCTTCACCGCATTCATGGAAAAGCGGCGGCCGGACTTCTCGAAGCACTAGCGCCCGGCCTCCCCTCGGCGCTCAACGCAGCGGGGTCGTTCCGAGCGATTCGCGAAGTCGCGCGCCTGCCACCGACTGAGCCTCCCGTGCCTTGTGGAGCACAGCCGCGCAGCCGAAGAATTCGTGCGCGACGCCTTCGTACTCGTGGCGCTCGACCGAGACGCCCGCATCCTGGAGCGCGTCTTCGAGCTTGGCGCCGTCGCTGCGCAGCGGGTCGAGGCGGGCGTTGATGATGGTGACGGGCGGCAGGCCGGCCAGGTCGGCATCGATCAGCGAAAGCCGCGTGTCTTTCAGGTCGTCCTCGCTGCGCACCAGATGGTCGACGAACCACTTCACCATCGCGCGGTTCAACGGCTTGGCGATCGCGTTCTCGATGTACGACTCGGTGTTCAGGCTGGTCTGTGCCACGGGGTAGACCGACAGGACGTGCCGTGGTGCGGGCAACCCGGCGTCGCGCGCAGCGATCGCGGTCGCGACGGCGAGATTGCCACCGGCACTCTCGCCCGCGAGCGCCAGCCGGCCCGGATCGCCGCCGAGGCTGTGTGCATTGGCGGTGAGCCAGCGGTATGCAGCCAGTGCATCGTCCCAGGCCGCAGGAAACTTGTGTTCGGGGGCCTGCCGGTAATCCACCGAGACGACGATCGCATTGGCCTCCGCAGCGAGGCCACGCGCGCCGCCGTCGTACACGTCCTTGTCCGCAATGACCCATCCGCCGCCGTGAAAATAGAGGATCACGGGCAACGCGCCAGTGGCGGCGACTCCAGGGCGATAGACGTTCGCGGGCATGGGGCCGGTGGCGCCGTCCACCGAAGCGGTGGACATCGTCACGCCCGGCACGAGGTCTTCGGGACGCGTGGATTTGCCCTGCTTCTTCAACAACGCCTTGACTGCATCGGCGGCCGTGGGTTGCCTGCGGGCCTCTCCGACCGAAAGCTTCTCGATCGCCTTGGGGCCCAGCGATTCATGCGCCTCGGCGAGTTCGAGTTGATCGTCGTCCGCCCGCATGGCCGCAATGGTGTCGGATACGGCACTGACGATGGGATTCGGCTTGCCTTGGTCGTTGTCGCTCATCAAAGAACCTTTCGAAATATGAATGCCCCAGCATCTCTGCCGGGGCAGCGCGGCGCCTGTCGGACGCCGGCTCTCGATCGGGTATGAATAGCGGATGCGGCATGTGGTCGCGCCGCGCCTGGTGCCGTCAGCGCGGCGGCATCGGCATGCTCATGTGCATGTGCCCGTCGTCCTTCGCCGCGGCGGGTGCACCGACGGGCACCGTCAGTTGCAGCTCGCTCGTGGCGCCCTTGGCGTCCTGGAACTTGAGGGTCATCGGGATCGACTCGCCTTTTCGCATCGGCTGCTTCAGGTCCATCAGCATCATGTGGTAGCCCCCGGACTTGAGTTCGACAGTCTGGCGCGGCGGCAGCTCGAGGCCCTTGGGCAGTTCGCGCATCTTCATCGTGTCGCCTTCCATCTTCATCTCGTGCACCTCGGCGATGCCGGCGGCCGGGGTCGACGCGCCGACCAGCCGCGCGCCCGAGGGCGCAGTGAGTTTCATGAAGAGACCGGTGCCGCTCTGACCAGGCACGGTCTGCCGCACCCACGCGTCCTTGACGTCGACGGCGGCCACGCCGGGTGGCAGCACGTCGAGGCGAGCAGCAGGGAAGTCAGGCTTGTCGCCCGCCGCCGCAGGCACCTGCGCCCAATCGGCGCTCCCGGTGTCGCAGGTCTGCAGCACCTTGAACCAGAGCGGCCCTGGCGTTGCGGTCAGCTTGCCGCGCACGATGAATTCGGCGCGCTCGGCCGCGGGCAGCGCCGATGCAGGGCCGTCCGCGGTCCAGCGCACTTCGCCGTCGCCTGACTTTTGCACGTCCAGCTTCCAGCTCTTGCGCGGCACAGCTTCCGACAGGGTGAAGCCCTTGGGGAGCCGCACGTCGACGCCGGTGGTGGCGGTGGCGCCCTTGCAGGCATGGCCGACGCGGAAGGCGGCCTCGTAGTCGGAGCCGGCCGCGGCGCCTCCCGGAGGCAGGGTGATGTGGGCATGTGCGTGGCCGCCCGCCAGCAGCGCGGCCGCGGCGAGCAGTGATCCGGAAAGGCCGAGACCGGTCTTGGGAGCGGTCATCGAAGAAATCCTGGGGGAAGTCATGGAATGGGTCATGGTTTGCCTTTGAAGAATAGACCGTGGCGACTACAGGTCGAAGCGCAACTCGGCCGTGTACGTCCGCTGCGGGTAGGGATGAAAGTTCCAGTACTGGTAGTTGTTGGCGTTGTCGATGCCGAAAGCGGCGGACCAGCGCTTGTCGATCTGGAAGCGGGCGCGCAGATCGACGGTGAAGTATTTGCTCGCCCCGAAATAGGCGAAGGCATTGACGTCGCTGTTGTCCAGGTTCGAATACTGCTTGCCGCTGTAGCGTGCCGCCACGGTGAAGGCCCAGCGCGCGTCGGGCCGCCAGGTCGCGTAGGCGGTGGAGCGCCACTGCGGCACGCGCGGCTGCCACTTGCCGATGCTGGCGGGGAACGCGGCATTGGCGACGGTCTTGGAGTTGGCATAGGTCAGGCTGCCGCCCAGGTCGAGTCCGCGCATGAGCACGTCCTGTCCGGTGTACGCCAGTTCGACGCCGGTGGTGCGCACCTTGTCGACGTTCTGCACGCGCGACACGGTCGAGCCGGGAACCAGCTGGCTGAACAGGGCATCGGTCGTGGTCTCGTGGAAGAGCGTCGCGCGCGCCAGGCCGTTGCCCAGGTCCTGTTCGGCCGACAGTTCGCCGGTCCACGATTTCTCGGGCTTCAGATTGGGATCGTTGACGAAGGACAGTGCACCGCCCGACGTGGCGCCATAGAGTTCGCCCACGGTCGGATAGCGCACGGCACGGCCCAGCGATGCCTTCAGCACGGTGCGGTCGGTGAGTTGGTAGGCCAGCGCGGCCTTGGGCGAGAGGTCGGATTCGCTGCGCTTCGCATAGGGCTGGAAACTGGTCGCCGTGGCGGTCAATCCGTCGCTCGCCTGCCAGTCTTCGTAGCGCAGGCCCAGCACCGTCTTCCACTTGGGCGCGAAGGACCAGGCGTCCTGCACCCAGGCATTGAAGGTCTCGGTGCGGCCGCCCACGTTGCTGACCGGCGAGAACGCGTTCGCCGGGCCGTCGACCCAGCTGCCCGACACGTTGTTCTTCACGATGGCCAGCTTGTACGCGTCGCGCCCGATGCCGAAGTCGACGATGTGCGCGCCGCCCACACCCTGCGGGCGCCAGGTGCCCTTGGCCGCCAGCGTGTTCCAGCCGGTGCCGTTCTGGTCCTGCAAGGTGCCCGCGCCGCCGACGGCCGCGAGCGGCAGGGCCACGGTCGGTGCGCGCTGCTGGTCTTTCGCGTAGTCGTAGAGGCTGGCGGACACCTCCCAGTCGAACACGCCCTGCGTATGGCTCTTGACCGACAGGCCGTGCATGAAGTGCGTCTGCCGATCGTCGGTGAGCGGAAACGCGGTCGGCGCCAGCGTGTAGCTGCGCCCGAGGATCTGCACCGGGCCGCTGTAGACCGGCAAGCCGTTCGAACCGCTCAAGTAGGACTCGGGTCGGCCCTCCGAGCTGTTCTGCCACCAGCCCAGCGTGTAGGCCGCCGTCACGGTGGGCGAGAAGTCGTACGCCACCTTCAGCTTCGCGTGGTCCTGCACCGTGTGATACGCGGTGCCAGTGCCGAGGATGTACCACGGCGTGTTGGTGGTGTTGAGTCCGCTCACATAGCCGGTGACCGGCACCCCGGCACGGCCGGGCACGCCCGAGGCGACCGTGGCGGTGGTGAAGGTGAGCGGTTGCCCGTGGCTGTCGGTGCGGTTGACGTCGATCCACCACGACCAGGGGCCTTCGTTGTTCTCGCCGCTGCGGCTGCCGATCGAGGCGCTGGTCTGCCAGCTGTTGAAGGTCTGGCGGGTGTTGTAGAGGTCGTTGGGCTGCGATGAATAGCCGGCCTTGACGTGCGCCTCCAGTCGGGTCGGCATGCGCGTCACGTAATCGACCACCGCGCCGGCCGAATTGCCGGGGTAGGCGGCGGAGAAGGGCCCGTACATCACGTCGACGCGCTCGATTTCCTCCGGTGTGACCAGGCCCCAGCGCGGCGCGTAGTTGGTGCCGTTGGCGATGCCGTTGCCGAGGTAGTTCGACAACAGGATGCCGTCGGCGTAGACCGCCGAGCGCGCGCTGTTGCCGGTGCCCGAGGCGCGTGTCGAGAGGATGGCGTGGTTGTAGTCGCCGATGTAGCGCTTGCGCACCAGCAGGCTGGGCAGGTACTTGAGCGCGTCTTCGCTGTCGGTGGCGTTGATCGAGGTTTCGATCTGCTCGCGCGTCACGCCCTCGATGGTGGTGGGAATCTGCGTCGGCAGCGAGGTGGGCTGGCCGCCCGTCACCGTGACGACGCCGAGCGACTTGACGCGGCCGCTCGGCGCGTCGGGCGACGCCGACGGCTCGGCCTGCTCCGGCCGGGTGGGCGGGTCGGTTTGCGCGAACGCTGGCGCAGCTACCCAGGGACACGCGGCGCCGAGCGCCAGCGAAAGAAGAGGTCTGAACATGAAGATTTTCTCCGCGACACCGGGCACCGGTGTCGACCGTTGTGAAAAAGGGGTCGGCGTCTCGCACCCGCGACGTGCGGGGCGAAACGAGCCGGGTTTTCAGCGGATCAGGAGAAAGCGGGTGGGGCGCGCGCCGGCGGCGGCACGGCCGTCGCCGCGGCGATGTGCGCAGCCGGTATCGGCTGGAGCGCCACCGAGAGCGGCGCGAACGTGGGCAGGGCGAACACCGGCAAGGGCGGTGGCGCCCCGGCCGCGACGCACAAGGGGCAGTCCATGTGGCCCTTGCCGAGTTCCTGGGCGCCGTCGTCGGTCTGGACCACGGCCTTGACCGCACCCGCGCCCGAGCAGATGTATTCGATGGCGCGCGGGTTGACCAGCGGCGACGCGAAGGCGGCGACCAGCGACAGGCCGAACCACACCAGGAGCGCGCGCGTCGCGAACAGCAGGTGGGACCGGACGAGTCGCATGCCGCGGCCTCAGCTTTTCTCGATCGGCCGCGGCCGGCCGTTGTCGTCGATGGCCACGTAGGTGAAGGTGGCCTGCGTCACCTTGACGTAGGCGCCCTGCGCCTTGAAGCGCTCGGCGAAGACTTCGACCGTGACGGTGATCGACGTGCGCCCCACGCGCACCAGCTTGGAAAAGAACGACAGGATGTCGCCGAGCCGCACCGGCTGCTTGAAGACGAACTCGTTGACCGCCACGGTCGCCATGCGGCCCTTGGCATAGCGGGCCGGGATGACCGAGCCGGCCAGGTCGCACTGCGCCATGACCCAGCCGCCGAAGATGTCGCCGTTGGCATTGACGTCGGCCGGCAGCGGAATGACCTTGAGCACCAGTTCCATGTCGGCCGGCAGGCTGCTGAGCGCGGCAGCCGCCTTGGCTTCGCGGCTTTCGCCGGGAATCGCCTCGGGGGCACTGGAAGAATCGGACATGGGCACAATCTGCGACGAAGAACTCCCACGATTGTCTCTCATGCGCCGAAGCGGCGAAGCACTTTCCTCTCCTCATCTCGGCTCGGCAGCCGAACCGGCCCGCGCCGACCGCTCGGACTGGGCCACGCTGCAGCGTCTGTTTCCCTACCTGTGGCGCTACAAGTTCCGCGTGATCGCGGCGCTCGTCTTCATGGTCGGCGCCAAGGTCGCCAACGTCGGCGTGCCGGTGCTCCTCAAGACGCTGGTCGACCGCATGTCGATCAAGCCGGGCGACGCGGCCGCGCTGCTGGTGGTGCCGGTGGCGCTGCTCGTCGGCTATGGCTTGCTGCGCCTGTCGACTTCGCTCTTCACCGAACTGCGCGAACTGGTGTTCGCCAAAGCCACGGAGGGCGCGGCGCGCAGCATCTCGCTGGAGGTGTTTCGCCACCTGCATGCGCTGAGCCTGCGCTTCCACCTTGAGCGGCAGACCGGCGGCATGACGCGCGACATCGAGCGCGGCACGCGCGGCGTGCATTCGCTCATCTCGTATTCGCTCTACAGCATCGTGCCGACGTTGATCGAGGTCACGCTGGTGCTGGTCGTGCTGGGCACCAAGTTCGATGCCTGGTTCGTCTACATCACCGGCTTCGCCCTGGTGGTCTACATCGGCTTCACGGTCGCCATCACCGAGTGGCGCACGCAGTTCCGCAAGACCATGAACGAACTCGACTCCAAGGCGCAGAGCCATGCGGTCGATTCGCTCCTCAACTACGAGACGGTCAAGTACTTCAACAACGAGGACTTCGAGGCCGGCCGCTACGACGAGAGCCTGGAGCGCTACCGCAAGGCCGCCGTCAAGAGCCAGACCACGCTGAGCCTGCTCAACGCCGGCCAGCAGGCGCTGATCGCGGTCAGCCTGGTGGCGATGCTCTATCGCGCCACGCTGGGCGTGGTCGACGGGCGCATGACGCTCGGCGACCTGGTGATGGTCAACGCCTTCATGATCCAGGTCTACATCCCGCTGGGCTTTCTGGGCGTGCTCTACCGCGAGATCAAGCAGAGCCTGACCGACCTCGACAAGATGTTCGTGCTGCTCGAAAAAGAGCGCGAGGTGCGCGACGCCGACGGTGCCCGGCCACTCGCGCTCGCCGATTCGACGGTGCGCTTGGAGGACGTGAGCTTCGCGTACGAGCCGGCCCGGCCGATCCTGAAGCACGTGAGCTTCGAGATCCCGGCAGGCAAGACCGTGGCCGTGGTCGGGCCGTCCGGCTCGGGCAAGTCCACGCTGGCGCGGCTGCTCTATCGCTTCTACGACGTGCAGCAGGGCCGCATCACCATCGGCGGCGAGGACATCCGGCAGGTCACGCAATCGAGCGTGCGGCAGGCGATCGGCATCGTGCCGCAGGACACGGTGCTCTTCAACGACACGGTCGAATACAACATCGCCTACGGGCGCCCCGGCGCGTCGCACGACGAAGTGGTCGAGGCCGCGCGGTCGGCGCGCATCCACGAATTCATCTCGGCCACGCCCAAGGGCTACCAGACCACGGTGGGCGAGCGCGGGCTCAAGCTGTCGGGCGGCGAGAAGCAGCGCGTGGCGATCGCACGCACGCTGCTCAAGAATCCGCCGGTCGTGATCTTCGACGAGGCCACCTCGGCGCTCGACTCCGCGAACGAACGCGCCATCCAGGCCGAACTGCGGAGCGCCGCGCAGAACAAGACCACGCTGGTCATCGCCCATCGGCTGTCGACCGTGGTCGACGCGCACGAAATTCTGGTGCTCGAGAACGGCGTCATCGTCGAGCGGGGCACGCACGCGCAGTTGCTTGCCCGGCAGGCGAAGTACGCGCAGATGTGGAACCTGCAGCAAAGCGAAGCCGCACCGCCGCTTTGATTTCAAATACTGGAACGCTGCGTACCGTTTTGATTTGAACTGGTACAGTGCCCGCATGCCGGGGCCCTGCATTGCCTGAACTCTCGCCGACGCTGCTCGTGGTCATCGGCCTGCTGGTCGCGCTCGGAGCGGGCATCGTGCGCGGTTTCTCGGGCTTCGGTTTCTCGGCTCTCACCGTCGCTGGCATGTCGCTCTTCGTCGCCCCGGCGCCGCTGGTGCCGGCGGTGATGTCCCTCGAAGTGCTCGCCAGCCTGGCTATGCTGCGCAGCACCGCACGCGATGCCGACCGCCAGTGGCTGTGGTGGCTGGTCGGCGGCAACGTTCTCTTCGTGCCCGTCGGCGTGCTGTTGCTGGTGCTGTTGCCGCAGACGTGGATGCGGCTCCTGGTGTCGATGCTGTTGCTGACCACGGCGCTGGGCCTGCGTTTTGTCGTGACCCATCACATCAGGCCCGATCGGCGCCTGCGCGCGATGACCGGCGCCGTGTCCGGCCTCATGAACGGCCTCGCCGGCAGCGGTGGCGTGGCCGCGGCGATGCTCATGACCGCTTCGGGCGTGCCGCCGGTCCACCTGCGCGGCACGATGATCACCTTCCTGGTCTTCGCTTCGACGCTCACGCTCGCGTGTGCGGCTCTTGCGACCGGTGCATCGTCGGGTGCAGGCCTGCTCGGCGCGCAGACGCTTCACTGGATCGCGGTGCTCACGCCTGGCATGCTGGCCGGCGTCTGGATCGGCAAGCGCCTCTTCTCCGACGACGACCCGGCGCAATTCAGGCGCATGGTGCTCCATCTGCTCATCGTGATTTCGGCGTTGGGCGCCCTGCGCGCCAGCTGGGAACTGATGGCGATGTGAGGGCGGCGGGCGGCGCAGGGCGGAAAGCCCTCGCATGCGTTCGGCTCAGCGTGCGACGTTCGGCAAAAGTACGAGCGAGAACCACGGCACGAACGCCGTCAGCAACCAGGCGACCAGCAGCCCGCCCAGGTACAGCATGGCAAAGCGGACGATCTTCGAATAAGGAATGCCCGTGACGCCGCTCGCCACGAACAGGTTCAGCCCGAAGGGCGGCGTGATGAAGCCGATCGCCGCGCCCACCAGGAAGATCACGCTGAAGTGCACGGGGTCGACACCGTGCGCCACCGCGATCGGCGCCAGGATGGGCGCGAAGATCACCGTCACCGGCAGGCTTTCGAGAATGCAGCCCGCCGCGAGCACGATGGCCATGCACACCAGCAACACCACGGTTTCGCTGTTGCCGAACCAGGCGACGAAGGCAGCCACCGCGTCGGCCGCACCCAGCAGCCCGAACACCTGTTGCATGACGATCGAGATCGCGATCATCGGCGCCAGCATGCCGGTGAGCTGGCCCGAGCGCAGCAGGATGTCGGGCAGCTCGCGCCACTTGATCTCGCGCGTGAGCAGCAGCCCGGCCAGGAGACAGAAGCCGACGGTGATGGCTGCCGCTTCGGTCGGAGAGAACACACCCGAATAGATGCCGTAGATCACGATGAAGATCGCGAAGAAGCCCAGGTAGGAGCGTCGCGCCGTCCGCATCACCCGCCCCATGTCGAACGGCGACACAGAACCCCAGCCGTTGCGGCGCGAGGCCCACCAGCACACACCCATCATCGCCACCACCATGAGAACGCCCGGCAGGATGCCAGCGACGAACAGGTCGGAAATCGACAGGTTCATCAGGAACCCATAGACGATGAAGATGATCGACGGCGGAATGATGATCCCCACGGTACCGCCGGCCGCTGCGGTGGCGGCCGCGAAACGTGTGTCGTAACCATCCTTCACCAGCAGCGGATGCATGATCCCACCGATGGTCGCGGTGGTCGCCGAGTTCGACCCCGAGATCGCCGCGAACAGTCCACAGGAGCCGATGGTTGCGAGCCCGAGGCCGCCGCGCAGCCAGCTCATGCAGGCATGCGCGAAATCCGCCAGCCGCCGCGCGATGCCCGCCGCCGCGATCAGGTCACCAGTCAGGATGAACAGCGGAAGCGACAGCAGCCCGAAGAAGTTGAGCCCCTCGAACAGCGTCACCCCGACGTTGGCGAGCGTGAAGTCGATGATGAGCGACGCGCCGACCACCCAGAAGCCGATCACCAGGAAGATCGGCACGCCGATCAGAAAGAGCACGATGACGCCGACCGACAGCGCACCCAGAAGAATTCCGTTGTCCATGCAGAACCGCCCTAATCACAGTCGAAGGTGGGGGAGAGCATCGCTAGTCACCGATGGTCTGGATGGCGACCAAGAAGGGCTCGCGCCGGCGCCAGCGTCGGATGTCGTCCCAGAGGTTCTGCAGCACTCGCACGATCAGCAGCGACCACGCGAGTGGCGTCGCCACGTAGAACCACCACTGCATGATGTTGTCCGTGCCCTGGACGATGGCGAAGTTCATTTCGACCAGCCGCGTCTGCTCGATCGTGAAATAGAGAACGATCGCGCCGAACACGATCCACAGCACGGCGTCGAGCCACATGCAGGCGAACTGCAGTCCATAGGACATGCGCAGCCGGAAGTCGTTGAACACCAGGTGCGTGCGCTTGCGCACGTTCTGCGAGCAGCCGATCCACGTCACCCACAAGAACAGGTAGATGGGAATCGACGTGCTCCACGGCACCTGCTGCTTCAGGATGAAGCGCTCGAACACCGCGTAGACGATGATCAGCGTCATCGCCGAATAGGCCATCAGGATCAGCGAGCGTTCGGCGTTGCGGTCGAGCCAGCGCAGCGGCCCCAGGATGAACTTCATGCGCGGGCTCTCGGTGAAAGTGGACGACGAGGGGTCAGGCCTGCCACCAGCGGCGCGGCTTGACGTCGGTGGCCTTCATGTCGGCGGGGATCTCGCGCGCGACGGCGTAGATCTCCTTGTACACGTCGTGACCGCCCGACATCTTGTTGAGCCGCTCTCGCCACTCTTCCCATGGCTTGGGATTGAACTCGGGTGAGCACAGCTTCTGGGCTTTCATGATCTCGGCGTCGGACAGCGTCGCCACCCGCACCTTGCTCTTGGCGAACAGCGTGTCGGGCTTCGGGTTGGGCACTGCACCGACCACGTCGACGAGCGCTTTTTCCTGATTCTGCTGCGTGTACTGTTGCGCGGCGAACGATGTTTCCATCACCACGTCCTGCAGCTTGGCGGGCAGCTTGCCGAAGGTGGCGTAGTTCATCGCGGTGTGCTCGGTGCCGCAGAAGAACTTGAGGTCGACCGCCTGCGAGAGCACCGGCGACATGTTGGCGTAGGCCGCGGCGCCCATCCACGTTTCGGCACCGTCGATGAGACCCTGCTTCAGGCCGTCCAGCGTTTCTTCCCACGCGATCGGTACCGGGTTGAGGTTCATCAGCGTCATCGCGATTCGGCCGAGCTGCGTGCCCGTCACGCGGTTCTTGGTGCCGGCGAGTTGTTCGACACTGGTGATGAGCGGCTTGTCCTCGAACTTCTTCCCCATCATCAGTCCGCGCAGTTCGCAGTGGCTGTAGAGGAACTGGATGTTGTGCAACTTGCGCATCGGCTCGCGCAGCAGCGCTTCGCTCTTGTTCGAATACAGGAAGTGGTGCTGCGACGCGCGCGACGGGAACATGTAGGCGAAGTCGAGCACGTTGTAGTAGGGCGCGGACCCGGCAGAGTTCTGCGTGCTCGCAGTGAACAAGTCGACGATGCCTTGCTGCGCCTTCTTCACGCAGTCGAGCTGGTTGCAGATGGCGTTGCTGCCGATGAACTCGACCTTGAGCGCGCCGTCGCTGCGCTTCTCGAGTTCATGCGCAAACCAGAGTTGGCCCGACTCCTGAATCTTGAGATTGGCTTCGTTGAAGCCCGAAGCGCCGAACTTCAGGGTCTTGACCGCTGCGCCGCTGCGTTTGTCGGCAGTCTGTGCGGCGGCGCGTCCGACGCCTTCGAGAGTCAGCGGGCCCACCATGCCGGCGACGGCGAAGGCGGTCGAACTCAAGCCGTAGGTTCCGGCAATGCGCATGAAGCCGCGCCGGTCGAGCGGTGTCTGTCGGGCCATAGATGTCTCCTTTAGTTCGGGTGGGCCAATGATAGGAACTGAATTTCGGAACACAACGTTTCACTATTAGCGATTTACCCTAGGTTTGTGCGAGTGGCTGCGGGCTCTTCTCTCGGACAGTTCGCTCGGCTGGCGGTGTTTGTTGGTTCCTTAGACGGGTCGTCCGGCAGGCAGCGGTCTGTCCAACGGGCAGTCCGCCTGGTAGGTGATGTTCGCTTGTCCCATGGAAAGTCCGCCCGGCAGGCAGTGCGAGCTGTGCCGGCTTCACTGCGGTGGCCCTTCGGGCTTCCTTGCGGTACTCGCCTTTCGCGGGGTCTCGCAGAACTCGCCTGCGGCTCAGACAGCTGCGAGCCCTGATCCGCGAAAGGCTGCGTTCCTCAGCACCGCAGAGGCGCCTGCACAGCCCGCACTGCCTGCCGGGCTCCGTGCGTAGGGTGAGGTTCTGGTTTCCTCGGCCGGCGCAAGCGCTGCGGGCGATGGTCAACGCGCAGCAGTTGCTACGGTCCAGCGGTGCACACAACCTTCGATCACCCCAAGCCCGTGGGGCGGTGTGCGGCGGGACAGCGCCTCTGTGCCGCCGAAGCGCGCAGCGACAGGCGGAAAAAGGGCCGCAGCTGTCTGAGCCGAAGGCGAGTTCTGCGGACCCCGCCTGTCGTGAGCACTGCAGGGAAGCCCCAAGGGCCGG
>JAHJOG010000065.1 GCA_018820395.1 Gammaproteobacteria bacterium
CCGATCTCTGAGCCGCAGGCGAGTTTGCGCGGACCCCGCGAAGTGCGAGCACCGCAAGGAAGCCCGAAGGGCCGCTGCAGTGAAGCCGGAACAGACTGCACTGCCTGCCGGGCGGACTGTCCATGGGACCAACAAACGCTTCGCGCCGGGCGCACTGTCCATGGAACCAACGACGACAACGCGCCGCCCGCCGCACCAAGGCCCCTCAGGCTTCGGCTTCGTCGTCCACGTCGATCTCGTCACCCGGAGCGCGCGCATGCAGTTCGATCATCTGGCGCAAGGTGCTCTTGAGCTCTTCGGCGCGCGCCAGGCCGAAGGGTTCGAGCACGCGCATCTCGTGCTCGCGGGCCAGCTCGATCAGCCGCTCGACGGTCTTCGCACCCTTGCGCGTCATGCGCACCAGCGTGATGCGGCGGTCACTGCCGTGGGGCACCCGTTCGACCTGACCCTTGGCGACCATGCGGTCGAGCAGGCGCGTGACCGTCGGCTGCTTGGTCACGGTGATCTGCGCCAGCCGGCCGATGCTGATCGCGTCGCTGCGTGCCAACGACGCCATCACGCGCCATTCGGACACCGAAAAGCCGTGCTCGCGCGCGACCACGTGGAATTCCGACGAGATGAGCTGGCTCGCCTGCGCCAGCAGGGCGGGCAGGTAGTCGTCGACGAAATCTCTGGAACCGACGGCGGGGCTGGGCATGATGTGCGCTCAGTATGAACCCGGCACGCGGTTTGCATGGCGAGGGTTATTCATGATTGTGGATACATTCAACTGTCAACAATATAAGAGCCTTCCGGTGCATCCGGCCTGCCATCCCACTGCGGAACCCCAACATGGCTGAACGTTCATTCGTCGAAGAAGTCAAGAAGCTGCGCCTTTCCAAGGGCGAGCTGTTTCGCGGCGAGGGCATTTTGGCTGTGACCAAGGCGCTGCTCGAATCCGGCGTGTCGTACGTGGCGGGCTATCAGGGCGCGCCGATCTCGCACCTCATGGACGTGCTGGCCGACGCGCAGGACATTCTGACCGAGCACGGCATCCGCTTCGAGAACAGCGCCAGCGAGGCGACCGCCGCGGCGACGCTGGCGGCCTCGGTCAACTACCCGCTGCGCGGCGCCGTGACCTTCAAGGCCACGGTGGGCACCAACGTGGCTTCGGACGCGCTGGCCAACCTGGCGTCGGGCGGCGTCACCGGTGGCGCGCTGGTGATCGTCGGCGAGGACTACGGCGAAGGCTCGTCGATCATGCAGGAGCGCAGCCACGCGTTCGCCATGAAGTCGCAGATCTGGCTGCTCGACCCGCGGCCGAACCTGCCCAGCATCGTGCAGGCCGTGAAGCAGGGATTCGAGTTGTCGGAGGCCAGCAGCACGCCGGTGATGCTGCAGCTGCGCATCCGCGCCTGCCACGTGCACGGGCAGTTCGTGGCCGAGGACAACCGCCGGCCCGAGTTCTCGATCCAGGAGGCGATGGAGCATCCGCAGCGCGACGTGAGCCGCATCGTGCTGCCGCCGGCGAGCTTCGTGCACGAGCAGGAAAAGGTGCGCGACCGCTGGCCCGCGGCGGTGCGCTTCATCGAGGAACACGAACTCAACGAGTTCTTCTCGGAAGACGCGGACGACGTCGGCATCGTTGTGCAGGGCGGCTGCTACAACACCCTGCTGCGTGCGCTGGAGCGGCTGGGGCTGGCCGACGTGTACGGCCACTCGCAGATCCCGCTCTACGTGATGAACGTGGCCTACCCGGTGATCGACAGCGAAGTGGTGCGCTTCTGCGAAGGCAAGCGCGCGGTGCTGCTGGTGGAAGAAGGGCAGCCCAACTTCGTCGAGCAGAACATCTCCGACATCCTGCGCCGCGCCGGCTCGACCACGGCGCTGCACGGCAAGGACATGCTGGCCGTGGCGGGCGAATACACCGCGGCCGAAGTGCTCAAGGGCACGCGCGCGTTCTGCGAACGCTACGACAAGCTGGAGCCGCTTGCGGTGGCGGCCCCGGTGCGCAAGGTGATCGCGCTGACCGAAGTCGCGGCGACCGGCGTCGACTCCGCGCCCGAACCGTCGCAGCCGCTGGGCGCCAGCGTGCATGCGCGCCCGCCGGGCTTTTGCACCGGCTGCCCCGAGCGGCCGATCTTCAGCGCGATGAAGCTGGTCGAACGCGAGCTCGGCCCGCACCACGTGAGCGCCGACATCGGCTGCCACCTGTTCTCGATCCTGCCGCCCTTCCACATCGGCAACACGACGATGGGCTACGGCCTCGGCGGCGCCGCCGCGTCGGCGATGAACGTCCCCGCGGGCAAGCGGGCGATCGCGATGATGGGCGACGGCGGCTTCTGGCACAACGGGCTGACCAGCGGCGTCGCCAACTCGGTGTTCAACAAGAGCGACAACCTGACCATCGTCGTCGACAACAACTACACCTCGGCCACCGGCGGGCAGGACCTGATCTCTTCCAAGACGGCCAACGCCACCCGCAGCACCGGCCACGCCATCGAGCGCGCGGTGCGGGGCGTCGGCGTCGAATGGGTCCGCACCGTGCGCCGCACCTACGACGTGGCCGGCATGCGCGACGCACTCAGGGACGCGCTGACGACCAAGGTCAAGGGCCCCAAGGTGCTGATCGCGCAGTCCGAATGCATGCTCAACCGGCAGCGCCGCGAAAAGCCGCTGGTGCGCAAGGCCATCGCCGACGGCCGCCGCGTGGTGCGCGAGAAGTTCGGCGTCGACGCCGACACCTGCACCGGCGACCATTCGTGCATCCGCCTGTCGGGTTGCCCGTCGCTGTCGATCAAGCCCAACCCCGACCCCCTGCGCACCGACCCCGTCGCCACCGTGCTCGACACCTGCGTCGGCTGCGGCGTCTGCGGCGAGGTGTCCCACGCCGCCGTGCTCTGCCCCTCCTTCTACAAGGCCCAGATCGTCAGCAACCCCAGCCAATGGGACCGCCTCCGCGATCGCCTCCGCGCCGCCATCATCGGCCGCCTCCAACGCGCCGAAGCCAAGCACCGCGAACGCTACGCCTTCTGATACCCATGAACCCCACCCCCCCACCACCGACAGACCAGGGATCCCGCGGAACCGGCTCCGCCGGGCCGCAGGGATCGCCCCCGGCAGGGGGTGGGCGGCTACACGAAGTGAGCAAGCCTGGGGGGGAGCAAAAATCCTTCCCGGTAGGGGGTGGGCGGCTACACGAAGTGAGCAAGCCTGGGGGCGAGCCAATCAAGATCGCCATCCTCGCCATGGGCGGCGAAGGCGGCGGCGTGCTCGCCGACTGGATCGTCGACATGGGCGAAGCCAACGGCTACCTGGCCCAGACCACGTCGGTGCCCGGCGTCGCGCAGCGCACCGGCGCCACCATCTACTACGTCGAGCTCTACCCCGAGGCGCGTGCCGCGGCCGACGGCGGACGGCCGGTGCTGGCGCTGATGCCGCTGCCGGGCGACGTCGACGTGGTGCTGGCGTCCGAACTGATGGAAGCCGGCCGCGCGGTGCAGCGCGGCCTGGTCACGCCCGACCGCACCACGCTGATCGCGTCCACCCACCGCGTGTATTCCATCGCCGAGAAGAGCGCGCTCGGCGACGGCCGCGTCGACAGCGGCGAGCTGCTCGCGCACACCGCTCGCGCAGCGCGGCGCTGCATCCGCTTCGACATGGCGCAGGCCGCCGAGGCCTCGGGCAGCGTGATCAGCGCGGTGCTCTTCGGCGCGCTCGCCGGCGCGGGCGTGCTGC
>JAHJOG010000066.1 GCA_018820395.1 Gammaproteobacteria bacterium
GCGCTCGATGATGGCCGCCAGCAGCAGCGGGTCGATGTTGCCGCCCGACAGCACGAGGCCGACGCGCTTGCCGCGAAAACGCTCCGGATGGCGCAGCAGCGCCGCGAGCCCCGCGGCCCCGGCGCCCTCGACCAGCGTCTTCTCGATTTCGAGCAGCATCAACACCGCCTGTTCGATGTCGCCTTCGTCCACCAACAGCAGATCGTCGACCAGCGATTCGACGACGGCCCGCGTCAGCACACCAGGCGTGCCGACCGCGATCCCTTCAGCGATCGAACTGGTGCCATGCGGCAACTGGCTGCCGCGAACTGCATTCACCATCGACGGGAAGCGCGTCGTCTGGATGCCGACGATGTCGATGTCCGGCTTGCAGGCCTTGGCCGCGATCGCCATGCCGGCGATAAGGCCGCCGCCGCCGATCGATACCGCCAACATATCGAGATCAGGCACGGCGCGAAGCATTTCGAGCGCGACCGTTCCTTGCCCCGCGATGATCGCCTCGTCGTCGTACGGATGCACGAACGCCAGGGCTTCGCTCTGCGAAAGCAGGAGGGCATGAGCACGAGCGGCGTCGAGCGTGTCGCCGTGCAGCACCACCTCGGCACCGAAGCCGCGCGTGCGCTCGATCTTCACGCCGGGCGTGAAACGCGGCATCACGATCACTGCCCGCATGCCCAGGCGTTGCGCGTGATAAGCCACGCCCTGCGCATGGTTGCCGGCCGACATGGCGATGACGCCGGTGACGCCGTTCTCGGCAAGGTCGGCGAGCTTGTTGAAGGCACCGCGCTCCTTGAACGATGCCGTGAACTGAAGATTCTCGAACTTGAGGAAGACCTGTGCCCCCACAATCTCCGACAAGGTGCGCGACTCGACGCACGGGGTGTCCAGCACCTGGCCGTGCATGCGCCGCGCGGCGCGTTCGACATCTTCGAGTCCAACCATGTGAAGGATTGTGGAGCGTAATCACAACATGAGGGTTTTTACCCTTCCCCATACTTCCACAACCCAAAACTCTGCGCTATGGTCGCGCACAGCTTTGTGAAAGTCGAGGTTCCAGATGGCCAAGCGTTCCGGTGTCGATATGGTGGTGACCGCCTCGCGCGGCCATGCCTTGTCGTCGCCCGGACTCAAGGATGCCCCGGTCCTCGAATTGATGTGCTCGCACTTCGTGCTGACGCTCGCGGCCAAGCAGGGGCCACGATTCAACGTTCGACGTGACCTGAACGGCCTGCTGTCGCTCACCGGCCGGCATCTCGTGTGGCCAGTCCCTGTGTTGCAGCGGCTGCGCGAATTCCTGGTGCGTCGCTGCGCGGGCAACGACGTCTGGAAGGGCATCGAGAATTTCGACGGCCGCACGCTGCTCGATCGCCACGGCATCTGGCGCGGCCCGTATGAAGAAGGCACGATCTTCTTCTACCTCGACGAGTACGCCAAGGACCAGCCCAAGGACCTGCTGTCGGTGCTGTCGGTCACGCGTGACTGGCTCACGCATGCACTGCGCAAGCAGTCCACGCTGGTCGAAAAGAACATCGACGCGCTCGCCGGACTGCTGCAACTCAACAAGGCCGAGCGAGCGCTGCTGCTTTACGGCACGCTGGCGCGCTATCAGCGTGACCTGCGCTCGCTGCTCGTCGAATTCAAGGTCAACAACGCGCCCGAGGCTTATGCGGCCATCGCCGAAGTCGCCGGCGTGAACGCGAGCGACGTGGGCGAGGCCCTCCGCGCCGGATCGCGGCTCGAACGCATCGGCCTCATCGAAAACCTGATCTCCGAGCACAACATCACCGACCTGGCCGACCTCATGAAGGTCAGCGAAAAGCTTCCGCCGGTGCTGATGCGCGAGTACCGCGACCACAACGAACTGATGGCGGTCTTCACGCGGCCGTCTGCCAAGAGCCAGCTCGTGGTCGACGACTTCTCCTTCGTCGAAGACGAGGCGCGCATGCTCGTCACGCTGCTGTCTGCTGCGGTCGCCCGCAAGGAGCCCGGCGTCAACGTCTTGCTCTACGGCCCGCCCGGCACCGGCAAGACCGAACTCGCGAAGGTGGTGGCGCAGGCCGCCGGGCTCGAACTGTTCGAGGTCGAGTACGCCGACCGCGACGGCAATTCGTTGTCCGGCCGCGACCGCTATCGCTCCCTGCAGATCGCCCAGGTGTTCCTCAAGGGCAGCGCGCAGGCGGCCTTGCTCTTCGACGAAGTCGAGGACGTTTTTCCACCCATCAGCACCGAAGCCGCGCAGTTCATGGCGCGTGCCGAGCAGGTCCCTGCGCCGGCGACCGGCAGCGTGAGCGGCAAGGCGTGGGTCAATCAGATCCTCGAATCGAATGCCGTGCCGACGCTCTGGGTCACCAACCGCATCGAGCAGATCGACCCGGCCTTCCGCCGCCGCTTCGCCTATCACCTCGAACTCAAGTCGCCACCGCCGGGGGCGCGCGAGCAACTGGTGCGCAAGACACTCGAAGGCGTCTCGGTGTCGGATGCCTTCACCGCCAAGCTCGCCGGCCGCAAGGGCCTCACGCCGGCGCAGATTCGCACGGCTGTCCGCTTCGCTCGCCTCGCCATGGTCGAAGGCGCGTCGGTCGAGCAGCTCATCGAGCGCCAGCTCAAGAACGCCGACCTGGCGCTGGGCACGGTCGACGGCGTCGGCGCACGACGCAGCGTCACCACCTACGACCTCGACATGCTCCATGTCGAAAGCCGCTTCGAGATCCCGCGCATCGTCGAAGCACTCAAGGTGCGCGGCCACGGCACGCTGTGCTTCTATGGCGCGCCCGGCACCGGCAAGACGGCGCTGGCCGAGCACCTGGCCCACTCCATCGGACGACCACTGATCATCAAGCAGGCCAGCGACCTGATGAGCAAATACGTCGGCGAAACCGAACAGAACATGGCCGCCATGTTCCGGGAAGCCGAAGCGGAGAAAGCGGTGCTTCTGCTCGACGAGGCCGACAGCTTCCTGCAAGATCGCCGCGGCGCACAACGCACCTACGAAGTGACCGAGGTCAACGAGATGCTGCAAGGCATGGAGCGCTTCGACGGCATCTTCGTGTGCACCACCAACCTGTTGGACCGCATCGATCAGGCGGCACTGCGGCGCTTCACCTTCAAGATCAAGTTCATGCCGCTGACGCCTGTGCAGCGCGAGCGCATGTTCGTCGTCGAAGCGTTGGAAGGCGACGTCGCCCGGATGACACCCGAGATCGCGCTGCGCCTCGCGCGCATGCCGCAACTGTGCCCCGGCGACTTCGCGGCGGTGAAGCGGCAAGTCGACATCCTGGCCGTCGACTTCTCTCCCGCAGAGTTTCTCGATCAGCTCGATGCCGAGCACCGCATCAAGCCCGAAGTGCGCGAGTCGCGCGGCATGGGCTTTGTCCAATAGCGCTTCGTCCGCCCGCGCGGCCGGATGCACCGCAGCGGCACACGACCGTCCATGACCTTGAACATTCGACCGCTGACGGCGCGTCGCATGTGGACGGCGGCGTCGCTGGCACTGACCGCCCTGCTCTGCGCATGCGGCGGAGGAGGCGGTGGTGGAGGTGCTGGATTCGCACCCGGCCCCCTGCCTGCAGCGGCCACCGCACCGGAACCCGCTGCGACGAGCGACGATCCGATCGTCGCATCGTCGTCGGTCGCAGGACAATGCGCGGCGCCGCGCGCCGGCATCGACCCGGCCACCGGCACGCTATTCCAGGACAGCGCCGGCTCCTTCGCCACCGAAAAGCGCTGGGTGCGGTCGTGGATCGACGAAACCTACCTCTGGTACGACGAAGTCCCTCCACTCGCCGCCGCCGACTACGCCACGCCCATCGTCTACTTCAACGTCCTCAAGACCCCGGCGCTCACACCGAGCGGACGCCCCAAGGACCGCTTCCACTTCACGCAGGACACGGCCAGCTATCGCACCCTCACGCAGAACGGCGTCGAGGTCGGCTACGGCGCCGAGCTCGCCTACCTGAGCTCGACCGTGCCGCGCGACATCCGCGTCGCGTACACCGAGGCCGGCTCGCCGGCCGCGCAAGCCGCCATGGTCCGAGGCACACGCATCATCGAGATCGACGGCGTCGACGCGATCGCCGGCACCGACACGGCCACGCTCAACGCCGGCCTTGCACCCCGGCAGGAAGGCGAGGTGCACACCTTTCGGCTGCGTGCCCCCGACGGCTCGGAACGCAGCGCCACACTGACTGCCGCGCGAATCACCCGCACGCCGGTGCAGAACGTCAAGACCATTGCGGGGTCCGGCGGGCCGGTCGGCTACCTGCTGTTCAACGACCACCTCGCGACGGCCGAAGCGCAACTGATCGCAGCCATCGACCAGCTGAAGAATGCCGGCATCGTCGACTTGGTCGTCGACATGCGCTACAACGGTGGCGGGTTGCTCGACGTCGCGAGCGAGCTGGCCTACATGATCGGTCCGGCAGCTGCGACCACGGGGACCGTGTTCGAGCGCCTCGAGTTCAATCGCAAGAATCCCTTCGATCTTTCACCCGCCCAAACGGCATTGCCTTTTCACGCCGTCTCGCGCGGGCTGTCCGGGCCCCCGGGCCAGCCTTTGCCGAAGCTGGGGCTGTCGCGCGTCACCGTGTTGGCAGGCCCCGACACCTGCTCGGCGAGCGAATCCGTCGTCAATGGCCTGCGCGGCGTGGGCGTTGCGGTCACGCTGGTGGGTGGCGCCACCTGCGGCAAACCTTACGGCTTCTATCCCAAGGACAACTGCGGCACGACCTTCTTCGCCATCCAGTTTCGCGGCGTCAACCAGGCGGGCTTCGGTGATTACGGCGACGGCTTCGCACCGACCTGCGCAGTCGCCGACGACTTCGGCCATGCGCTCGGCGATCCGGCCGAGGCCCGTCTTGCGGCTGCGTTGGTGTTGCAGGGGGGTGGGGCGTGTCCGGCGGCAAGCGCGGTGAACAAAACCCAGCTCGCCTTGCAAAAGGCGGAAGCCGAAGGCCGAACGTACTTGCAGCGGTCGGCTCTGCGTGAAAACCGGCTGCTGCTCCCATCGTCGGATACGCCGCAACGCTGAAGCTGCCGGAAGAATTCGCGAGTCCGTCGGCCTCGGGCGAGGCGAACACGGGTGATGATGCGCAGAGGCGTTGAGGCGACGCTAAGGTTGTGAGGCGATGAGCCTCGCCGCCTCAGCCCGCCGCGCAGACCCGCAGCACGGCTTCGCCATACGCATCCAGCTTCTTGCTCCCGATCCCGCTGATGCCCTGAAGATCCTCCAGCGTGGCCGGCGCGCGCTCGGCAATGGCCGCCAGCGTTGCGTCGTGAAAGATCACGTAGGCGGGCAAGTTGTGCTCGCGCGCCACCTCGGATCGCCAGGCCTTGAGCGCAGCGAAGCGTTCCTGGGCCGGTGCGTCGAGCGCGGCCGCGGCCGGTGCCGCAGCGCCGCGCGTGGTCTTCTCGCGGCGCGGTTTGCGCTCGGCCGGCGTGGACACCGATTCGCGCAAGCTGACCGATTGCTCGCCCTTCAGCACGGCGCGTGATCCCGCAGTGAGCTGCAGCGTGTTGAAGGCCTCGGCGTTGACCGCCAGCGCCCCGGTCGCGATGAGCTGGCGCAGCACGCCGCGCAGTTGCACCTCACTGAATTCGCTGCC
>JAHJOG010000067.1 GCA_018820395.1 Gammaproteobacteria bacterium
CGTTCGCGATTCGTCTGGTGGAACGCTGTCGCAGAACGTCGCCCAGGCGCTGTCGCAGATCGATGCGGGCATGAGCCGCCTGTCTGCGTCGCGCGGGCAGGCCGGCAACCTGCTCAACCAGGTCGACAACATCACCGACCGGCAGTCGTCCCGCTCGGTGCAGCTGGAGGCCGACCGGTCGCGCGCGGAAGACCTGGACGTGGTGAAGGCCCTGTCCGATTTCCAGAACCAGCAGACGGCATATTCGGCCGCACTGGGTTCGTACGCGCAGATCCAGAAACTCAGTCTCTTCAATTTCATCAGCTGAAGGCGAAGGCGTCATGGCGCAATCGGTACTTGGCAGTCTCACATTGGGCTACCGCCCGCTCTGGAACCGTGCGCGTACGCTGGCCGGCCTGCAGCTTTTCGTCCACGAAGACGACCAGGGAACCGACGGTCGACATCTGCTGAGCGCGCTCGACGAAACATGGTCGGCCGAGTCGCCCAAGCTGTTGCTGTCGATCGAATCGAAGGCGCTGTTGGCACAAGTGCTTGCAGCCGCCGAAGCTTCCGGCCCGCTTGTGGATGTGCCGCTGAATTGGCTCGAAGAGCCAGAGTTGCGCCAGACGGTTGCGGATGCCCGCCGACGCGGCGTGCGGATGATTGCGAGCGGCAGTCCCGAGCAACGTATCGCCGCCGATGTGTCTCGGTGGTTCGAAAGGCGCTCTGTGGCCTTGTCCGCACTGGACGCGGCCGCAGCACTGCGCGCCGGATTGCAGATGAAGCAGGCGGCTAGCACCGGACGGGTCGGCGGGCGTTCGCAGGAAAGTCCGGTGCAGCCCGAATCGCTCGTGGACGGCGTAGCGAGCCGGGCCCTCGTCGAACATGCACTCGATCAGCAAGGCGCCTGGGCCGTGGCGGGCTGGCCCGTCGAGGACGTGCTTCATACCTACCGGGATCAACCAATGCCGCCCACGCGCCGTGGCATTCAGCAAGTGATGAGCGCGCTCGACGAAGAGCAATCGCTCGATCGAGTCGACCTGCTCCTGAGCCAGGAGCCGGTTCTGGCCTACCGACTGCTCGTGTATCTGAATTCGGCCGGGCTCGGTTTGCGCAACGGCGTTTCGTCGCTGCGTCACGGGCTGATGCTGCTCGGTTTCCGAAAGCTCAACGCCTGGCTCGCCGAGCAGCTGCCCCACGCGAGCGAAGACGCGAATCTTCGCCCGGTGAACGCGTCGATGGTGATGCGCGGCCATCTGATGGAGCACCTGATGGAGTCCGGCGTCGAAGACGACCTGCGGCGCGAGGTCTACATGTGCGGTCTGTTCGCGCAGCTCGATCTGGTGCTTCACGAGCCTATGCGCACCAGCCTCGCGCGGATTCCGTTGTCCGACCGGATCGTCTCGGCCACCGTCGCTCAGGCAGGGCCGTATTCGCCAGCACTGCTCATCGCCTTTGCCATGGAAAGCGGCGACCCGCGGCCGCTGCGCGCCCTGCGGGCGGAATACGAAGTGGGCACCGAAGAGATCAATCGGGCACTCCTTAGAACTTTGGCTTCAGTGTCCTGATCGGTGTCGTGAGAGACGGTCCGCGCGCAAAGACGAGCCACGACCATAGCGTGCGGTTTTGCGCAGTCGCGCTCGCGCGCGTGCTCCAGATCGGCCGGCAAATGTCGAATACTTCGTGTCAGCCACACCGTCTGATGCAGCTGCTTTTGAGGAACCCATGAATAGCGGATTGATTGCGCCCCCTGCCGCTGCTCCAGCTCCCCACCTCGACAAGATCGCTTTTGCACGCCAGCCCATCGTCGATGCGCGGCGCACGGTGTTCGGCTACCAACTCTTCGAACGCTCGCGTTCCGTCGCGAGCGACGATTCGGTGCTGTTCGATGCGCTGTCCGATTCCGGCAGCCAGGCCCTGGCCGGCAGGAAGCAAGTGTTCATCCGCTGCGCTTTCGAAAGCATGGCCGACGGGTACCTCGAGATGCTTGACCCCGCGCAGGTCGTGCTGGAAATCGGCGCGTCCGAAGACCCATCCGCCGAGGCGATCGAGATTCGCAGAACGATCCTCGCCCGTGCGCGCGGCGAGGGGTTCAGGCTCGCCTTCGACCAGTCGGTCTTGCAGCCGCCTTACGCTTCGTGGCTGCCCCTGGCCTCGTTCATCAAGCTCGACATGGAGGCCATCCCCGCCGAATCCGTGGCACAGGTGATCCGCTCGGCCCAGGCCGCTTCCGAGGCTACGGTGGTGGTCGACCAGATCAAATCGACGCAGCAGTTCGAGCAACTCAAGGGCTTCGGCGTCAAGCTGTTCCAGGGGAACTGGTTCGAGCAGCCTGTCGACATTCGCGACAAGACAGTTCGCGCCTCACAGGCCACCATCATTCAACTGATCAACCTGGTGCGCCGCGATGACGTCGACGTGGGCGACGTGGAGGCCCTGCTCAAGAAGGACCCCATGCTGTCCTTCAAGCTGTTGCGCTTCATCAATTCGGTCGGCTTCGGATTGAGCGTGGAGATCACGTCGTTCCGTCACGCGGTGATGATCCTCGGCCTGAACAAGCTGTTCCGCTGGGCGTCCATGCTGATGACCTCGGCCCGGCCCGGCGGAGCCGCGCCGGCGGCAGGCACCACGGCAGTCGTCCGCGGTCGGCTCATGGAACTGCTGGCCGCAGAGTTGATGGCTGGGTCAGAATGCGACAACGCGTTCGTGGCCGGCGTATTTTCCATGCTGGACACGTTGGCCGGAATGCCGCTTGCCGAAGCGCTGGAATCGGTGAACGTGCCCGAATCGGTCTCTGCCGCCATCCTTCGAAACGAAGGCCCGCTTGCGCCTTTTCTCGCGCTCGCGAAAGCGTGCGAATCAGGCGACGAAGCAGCCTTCGCTCGCAATGCGGAAGAACTGCAACTGTCCAACCACCAAATCAACTGGGCGCATCTGGAGGCCCTGATGTGGGCCGACCAGCTCGACCAATGACGCCGCGAACAGCTTGAGAATTTCGCGATCTGGATAAGCAAAACGCCCACTCAAGGTGGGCGTTTTGAACTGACTAGAACAACGTTTTTCGTCATTCCTGATTTGGTTGCGCGAGCAAGATTTGAACTTGCGACCTTTGGGTTATGAGCCCAACGAGCTACCAGGCTGCTCCATCGCGCGGCAAGATGGAATTATAGCTTACTCGTCGCTGCCCTGCTCGTCGGCAGGAGCTTCAGTGACTTCAGGGCGATCGACCAATTCGACGAGCGCCATCGGAGCGTTGTCGCCCACGCGGAATCCCATCTTCAGGATCCGGGTGTATCCACCAGGACGGGTCTGATAGCGCGGTCCGAGCTCGGCGAAGAGCTTCACGACGCTGTCGCGATCGCGCAGCCGATCGAAGGCCAGACGCTTGTTGGCGACCGTGGGCTTCTTGGCGAGCGTGATCATCGGCTCGATGACGCGACGAAGTTCCTTGGCCTTGGGGACCGTGGTCTTGATGGCCTCGTGTGCAATCAACGAGTTCATCATGTTCTGAAGCATCGCAAGCCGGTGTGAGCTGGTGCGGTTGAGTTTTCGGAGTCCGTGTCCGTGACGCATGGTGATTTCCTTTCTTTATCAAACTGGCACAGCCGTACGAGGTACTGTGCGTTCACCCAGGCGGAGCGAAAGCCGAAGCCGGCCTTCGCACGCTTTCCCTTTACTTATCGTTTGTCCAAGCCGGCAGGCGGCCAGCTTTCGAGCTTGGCGCCGAGAGTCAGGCCTCGCGAAGCCAGAACTTCCTTGATTTCGTTGAGCGACTTGCGGCCCAGATTCGGGGTCTTCAGAAGCTCGTTCTCGGTGCGTTGGATCAGGTCGCCGATGTAGTAGATGTTCTCGGCCTTGAGGCAATTCGCGGAGCGAACCGTGAGCTCGAGTTCGTCGACGGGGCGCAGCAGGATCGGATCGAACTGCTGAGTGCTCCGCGGCGCGGGCGCATCGAACGCAGCGAGTTCGCCGCCTTCCAATTGCGCGAACACGGCCAGCTGTTCAACGAGGATCTTTGCCGACGCCCGCACTGCATCTTCAGCACTGATGGCGCCGTTGGTTTCGATCTCGACCAGAAGCTTGTCCAGGTCGGTGCGCTGCTCGACACGCGCACTTTCGACGGTGTAGCTCACCCGCTTGACGGGCGAGAAGGAGGCGTCGAGCACGATCCGGCCGATCGACTTGGTCGGCTCGTCAGCGTAGCGACGCATCGTGCCGGGCACATAGCCGCGCCCCTTCTCGACCTTGATCTGCATGTCCAGCTTGCCGCCCTGCGACAGATGGGCAATCACATGATCCGGATTGATGATCTCGACGTCGTGAGGCGTCTGGATGTCAGAGGCCGTGACCGCGCCTTCACCGTCCTTGCGCAGGCTCAGCGTGACTTCGTCGCGGTTGTGCAGTTTGAAAACCACGCCCTTCAGATTGAGCAGGATGTTGACGACGTCTTCCTGGACACCGTCGATCGACGAGTACTCGTGCAAGACGCCCGCGATCGTGACTTCGGTCGCGGAATAGCCGACCATCGAAGACAGCAGCACACGCCGCAGCGCATTGCCGAGCGTGTGGCCGTAGCCGCGCTCGAAGGGTTCGAGCGTGACCTTGGCCTTGTTGGCCGCGAGTTGCTCGACCTGGATGGTCTTTGGTTTCAGCAGGGTGGTTTGCATGCAGACTTCCTCTCAATACCCCCGGCTCGTTACACCGGTAAGGCTGGTGAAGCACCTGGGCCGCAATGCAGCGAGACCCAGGAACGTGAACAAAAATCTTGAGTCCGTCCTGCGCAATGCGCAGAACAAACAAAATTCAACGCGAATAGAGCTCGACGATCAGCGATTCGTTGATGTCGGCGGCGAACTCGTCGCGATCCGGAACCTTCTTGAAGGTACCTTCGGCCTTGTCGGCGTTGACCTCCACCCAGGCCGGCATACCGACTTGCTGGGCCAACTGAAGCGCTTCCGCAATGCGGGTCTGCTTCTTCGACTTGTCGCGCACGGCGATCACATCGCCGGTCTTGACCAGGTAAGAAGGGATGTTGACCGACTGCCCGTTGACGGTGATGGCCTTGTGCGAAACCAATTGTCTGGCTTCTGCGCGCGTCGAGCCGAAGCCCATGCGGTAGACCACATTGTCCAGACGAGATTCAAGAATGAACAAGAGGTTGGCACCGGTGTTGCCGCGGCGGCGGTCCGCTTCTTCGAAGTAGCGACGGAATTGCTTTTCGAGCACGCCGTACATGCGCTTGACCTTCTGCTTTTCACGAAGCTGCAGGCCGAAATCCGAGGTGCGCTGGCCGGAGGTGCGACCATGCTGCCCAGGCTTCGAATCAAACTTGGCCTTGTCCTGGATCGAGCGCCGAGCGCTCTTCAAGAACAGGTCGGTGCCTTCGCGGCGGGAGAGTTTGGCCTTCGGGCCGAGGTAGCGTGCCACTTGATATTCCTTTGTGTCATCTGCCGCAGAACTTGTCTGCGGGAGCCATCAGCGGTGGACCGATGGCGGTGGGCTTGTTGAAAAAGTCAAACGCGCAGCCGACCCGAAGGCTGACTGCGCCGTGCGTGGCCGTCGCTCAGATGCGGCGGCGTTTCTGCGGACGGCAACCGTTGTGCGGAACGGGCGTCACATCAGCGATCGAATTGATCCGAATGCCGAGTGCTGCGAGCGCACGAACCGACGATTCACGACCCGGGCCTGGACCCTTGATCTCGACATCCAGGTTCTTGATGCCCTGCTCGACGGCAGCGCGCCCTGCCACTTCCGAAGCCACCTGTGCAGCGAACGGAGTCGACTTGCGCGAGCCCTTGAAGCCTTGGCCGCCGGACGACGCCCAGGACAGCGCGTTCCCTTGACGATCGGTGATCGTGATGATCGTGTTGTTGAACGAGGCGTGCACATGCGCGACTCCGTCCGCCACGTTCTTGCGGACCTTCTTGCGCACTCGTTGCGCTGCGTTGTTGGCAGGAGCTTTGGCCATGTTCTATCCTTATTTCTTCAGAGACTGTGCTGCCTTGCGCGGTCCCTTGCGTGTGCGAGCGTTGGTGCGCGTGCGCTGGCCGCGCATCGGCAAGCCCCGACGATGGCGAAAGCCGCGGTAGCAACCGATGTCCATCAAGCGCTTGATGTTCATCGTTGTTTCGCGGCGCAGGTCGCCTTCGATCGTGAACGCTGCGATTTGGTCGCGGATCTTTTCGAGATCGGCGTCCGACAGGTCCTTGATCTTCTTCGAATACTCGATTCCGCTCGCTTCGCAGATCTGCCGAGCGCGCGTGCGCCCGATGCCAAAGATGGCGGTCAAACCGATCTCAGCGTGCTTGTGTGGCGGAATGTTGATGCCAGCAATACGTGCCATGTGCGTCCTCTGATATTCGTTCGATCAACCCTGGCGCTGCTTGTGGCGCGGGTCGGTACAGATCACCCGCACCACACCTTTGCGGCGGATGATCTTGCAATTGCGACAAATGGTTTTGACCGAAGCCGAAACTCTCATTTCATTCTCCTAAAACTCGGTTCTGCGCGGCAATCCGCCTAAGAAGTCTTGAAATTCGCTTTCTTGAGAAGCGACTCGTACTGCTGGGACATCATGTAGTTCTGCACCTGGGCCATGAAGTCCATGGTGACCACCACGATGATCAGCAACGAAGTGCCACCGAAATAGAAAGGCACGTTGTATTTGAGGATCAGGAACTCTGGCAGAAGACACACGAAAGTGATGTACACCGCGCCTGCCAAGGTCAGCCTGACCAGGATCTTGTCGATGTATCTGGCGGTCTGGTCGCCCGGCCGGATTCCAGGGATGAACGCACCGCTCTTCTTGAGGTTGTCTGCCGTCTCGCGGCTGTTGAAAACCAGCGCGGTGTAGAAGAAACAGAAGAACACGATGGCCGACGCGTAGAGCAGCACGTAGATGGGCTGCCCAGGTGTCAGCGCGCCAGCGATGTCCTTGATCCACCGCATGCCGTCACCCGTGCTGAACCAACCCACCACGGTGGCGGGCAGCAAGATGATCGAAGAAGCAAAGATCGGGGGGATCACACCGGCCATGTTGAGCTTGAGCGGCAGGTGGGACGATTGGCCACCGTAGACCTTGTTGCCGACTTGGCGCCGGGCGTAGTTCACCAAAATCTTGCGCTGGCCTCGCTCGACGAACACGACAAAGTAGGTCACGAGAGCAACCACGGCGACGATGAACAGCGCGACGATCACATTCATCGCGCCCGTGCGAACGAGCTCCAGCAGCCCGCCAATCGCGTTGGGAAGACCCGCAGCAATACCGGCAAAGATCAGGATCGAAATGCCGTTGCCCAGGCCGCGCTCGGTGATCTGCTCGCCGAGCCACATCAGGAACATGGAACCAGCAGTGAGACTGACCATCGCGGTGATGCGGAATCCGAACCCGGGGGCAATCACCAACCCAGCCGACGATTCGAGCGCGACAGCGATGCTGAAGGACTGGAACAGCGCGAGACCGAGGGTGCCATAGCGGGTGTACTGCGTGATCTTGCGACGGCCCGCCTCGCCCTCTTTCTTCAACTGCTCGAAAGTCGGCACGACGTAGGTCATCAACTGCATGATGATGGACGCCGAGATGTACGGCATGATCCCCAACGCGAACACCGTGAAGCGCGACAGCGCACCACCGGAGAACATGTTGAAGAGGCTCAGGATGCCTCCCTGCTGGCCCTGGAACAACTGCGCCAGTTGATCCGGGTTGATGCCAGGCACAGGAATATGAGCGCCGATGCGGTACACGACGAGCGACAGCAACAAGAAGACGAGCCTGCGGCGCAGGTCGCCGAACTTGCCTGTCTTCGCGAGCGTTGCTGCGTTGGTTGCCACTACGAGAATCCTTCTACCAACTCGATCAGGAAATACTGCCGCCGGCCGCTTCGATCGCAGCCTTGGCGCCGGCGGTTGCGCCGATTCCGGTCAATTTGACGGCCTTGGTGAGTTCGCCGGTCTTCACGACCTTGACCACCTTGGCAAGCTGTCCAACGAGACGAGCCTGCTTCAAGGCCAGCAGATCGACCTCGGCAAGTCCGAGCTTTTCAAGCGCTGTGAGCGTCACTTCGGCGTTGTACTTGAGGGTTTGCGACTTGAAGCCACGCTTCGGCAGGCGGCGCTGCAGCGGCATTTGGCCGCCTTCGAAGCCGACCTTGTGGAAGCCGCCCGCGCGAGATTTCTGGCCCTTGTGCCCGCGCCCGGCAGTCTTGCCGAGGCCTGAGCCGATGCCACGACCGACGCGACGCTTAGCGTGCTTGGCGCCATCGGCCGGCTTGATGCCATTGAGTTCCATATGCGTATCTCTCGACGATTCGGTTAGAGCACTTTGACCAGATAGCTGATCTTGTTGATCATGCCGCGAACAGCGGGCGTATCTTGCAGCTCGCTCACGCTGTTCAGCTTGCGCAGGCCAAGGCCGCGCACGGTGGCACGATGCGATTCCTTGGTGCCGATTGGACTCTTGACCAATTGCACCTTGAGCATTTGTTGTTGGGTTGTCATGTAAATGATCCCGTATCAGGCGAAGAGTTCTTCGACCGTGAGGCCGCGCTTGGCCGCAACTTCGGAGGCAGTGGTCGAATTCTTCAGACCGTCCAGCGTGGCGCGAACCATGTTGTACGGGTTGGAGGAACCGTGGCTCTTCGCCACGATATCGGTGATGCCCATCACTTCGAAAACGGCACGCATCGGGCCGCCGGCGATGATGCCGGTGCCCTTGGGCGCCGGAATCATGACCACGGAAGCAGCTCCGTGATGGCCAGTCACTCGGTGATGAAGGGTGCCGTTCTTGATGGAGATCTTGGCGAGGTTGCGGCGAGCTTCTTCCATGGCCTTCTGCACGGCCGCGGGCACTTCCTTGGATTTGCCCTTGCCCATGCCAACGCGGCCGTCACCGTCGCCAACGACAGTGAGTGCGGCGAAGCCGAGAATACGACCACCCTTGACGACCTTCGTGACCCGATTGATCGCGATCATCTTTTCGCGCAGACCGTCTTCGGGGCCTTCGCTCTGGGTTCTTGCCTGAATCTTTGCCATATGAATTTCGTGTCCGGTTAGAACTGGAGGCCGGCTTCGCGTGCAGCGTCAGCGAGCGCCTTGACTCGGCCGTGGTATGCAAAGCCTGCGCGATCGAAAGCAACCTTGTCGATGCCGGCTGCCTTTGCCTTTTCGGCGATGCGCTTGCCGATCATCGTGGCCGCTGCAGCGTTGCCGCCCTTGCCCGAACCGCCGAGCGACGTGCGCACTTCGGACTCGGCCGTCGATGCGGAAGCAAGTACCTTGCTGCCGTCGCCCGAGATCACGGTTGCATAAATATGCAGGTTGGTGCGATTCACGGTGAGCCGCGCAACGCCTTGTGTCGCAATGCGGATCCGGGTCTGGCGCGAACGGCGCAGACGCTGTGCTTTTTTGGTCAACATCATCTTGCTGCCCCTTACTTCTTCTTGGTCTCTTTGATCACGATCTTCTCGGTCGCGTAGCGGATGCCCTTGCCCTTGTAGGGCTCTGGCGGGCGGACCGCACGAACTTCGGCAGCCAGTTGGCCAACGCGCTGGCGATCGGCCCCTTTGATCACGACCTCGGTCGGGGTCGGCGTCGATACGGTGATGCCCTCAGGCATGTCGATGTTCACCGGATGCGAGTAACCCACCTGAAGGTTGAGCTTCGCGCCCTGTGCTTGCGCCTTGAAGCCAACGCCCACCAGGCTCAGCTTCTTCTCGAAGCCCTTGGACACGCCGACGACCATGTTGTTCACGAGCTGACGCAGCGTGCCGCTCATGGCATTGGCCTCGCGAGATTCATTGGCGGGCTTGAAGTTCAACGAACCGTCCTTGCTCACCACGTCGACCAGCGCGTTGCGTGCGAGGTAGAGCGTGCCACCCGTACCCTTGACGCTGATCTGATCTTCCTTGACTGCCACATCCACGCCTGCGGGGATGGCAATCGGCATTTTTCCAACTCGGGACATTTCAGTTTCTCCTCGATGTCTCGGTTAGGCCACGAAGCACAACACTTCGCCGCCCACACCGCTGGCGCGTGCCTTGCGGTCGGTCATGACGCCCTTGGGAGTCGTGACGATCGCCACGCCCAGGCCGTTCTGCACTTGCGGGATCGCAGTGGTGCCTTTATAGACTCGCAAACCGGGACGGCTCACGCGTTCGATGCGCTCGATCACAGGACGGCCGGCGTAGTACTTCAGCGCAATTTCGAGCTCGGTCTTGCCGGCTTCGGTCTTGACCTGGAAGCCGTCGATGTAGCCCTCATCCTTCAACACCTGCGCGATCGCGATCTTCACTTTCGAAGACGGAACCGTTACGGTGGGCTTCGCCACCATCTGCGCGTTACGGATGCGCGTCAGCAGGTCGGCAATGGGATCACTCATGCTCATGTTTTATGCTCCTGCGCCGTTTACCAGCTGGCCTTGGTGACACCAGGGATGTCGCCATTGAAGGCCAGTTCGCGGATCTTGGCTCGCCCAAGTCCGAACTGACGGAAGGTGCCGCGGGGGCGACCGGTGATTTCGCAGCGATTGCGCTGACGGGTCGGATTGGCGTTGCGCGGAAGCTTTTGAAGACCCAGGCGAGCCTGCGCCCGCTCTTCGTCGCTCTTCTTGGCATCGCCTGCGATGGCCTTGAGTTCGGCGTGCTTGGCCGCGTACTTGGCGACCAGCTTGTCGCGCTTGATTTCGCGCTGAATCAGGGATTGCTTAGCCACACGTCACCTCAGTTCTTGAACGGAAAACGGAACCCTGCGAGAAGCGCCTTCGCTTCTTCGTCGGTCTTGGCCGTCGTCGTGATGCTGATATTGAGGCCTCGCAGCGCGTCGACCTTGTCGTATTCGATCTCGGGGAAGATGATCTGTTCTTTCACGCCGATGTTGTAATTGCCGCGGCCATCGAAGGCGCGCCCCGAGATGCCCCGGAAGTCGCGGACGCGCGGCAGGGCCACAGTCACGAAGCGATCCAGAAACTCATACATCTGCACGCCGCGCAGCGTCACCATGCATCCGATCGGCTGCATCTCGCGGATCTTGAAGCCCGCAATGGCTTTCTTGGATTTGGTGACGACAGGCTTTTGACCGGCGATCTTGGTCAGATCGGCAACGGCATTGTCGAGAATTTTCTTGTCCGCCACCGCCTCGCCGACACCCATGTTGAGTGTGATCTTCGTGAGACGGGGAACCTGCATCGGCGACTTGTAGCCGAACTTTTCTGTCAGGTCCTTCGCGATCTTTTCGCGATAGTGCTTTTGGAGACGTGCCATTTCAGTACCCTTACCCGACCTTGATTTCTTCGCCGCTGGACTTGAACACGCGCACGCGCTTGCCATCAGCCAGCTTGATGCCCACGCGGTCGGCCTTGCCGGTCGAGGCATTGAAGATCGCCACATTCGACTGGTGGATGGGCATGGCCTTGTCCACGATGCCGCCGGTCGTTCCCTTGAGCGGGTTCGGCTTGGTGTGCTTCTTGACGATGTTGATGCCGTCGACGATCAGATGGGAATCGTCCTTGCGCAGCGACACCGTGCCGCGCTTACCCTTGTCGCGCCCGGCCAATACGATGACCTGGTCGCCTTTGCGAATCTTGTTCATGGCGGTGTTGTCCTTACAGAACTTCAGGGGCCAGCGAGACGATCTTCATGAACTTCTCGGTGCGCAATTCGCGCGTCACCGGTCCGAAGATGCGCGTGCCGATCGGCTCGAGCTTGGCGTTGAGCAGCACCGCGGCGTTGCCGTCGAACTTGACGAGGGAGCCATCACCACGGCGAATGCCCTTGGCCGTACGAACGACCACAGCGCTGTAGATTTCGCCCTTTTTGACACGCCCGCGAGGAGCCGCCTCCTTGATGCTGACCTTGATGACATCCCCAACGCTGGCATAACGCCGCTTGGAGCCGCCAAGCACCTTGATGCACAGGACGGATTTCGCGCCTGTGTTGTCGGCTACTTCTAGCCGCGATTCAGTTTGGATCATTTCTTGATATTCCCAACTTGCACCAGATGCAGCGCGGGCAATCCCGGCGGCGGCGCTCTGGTCAGTCTTGGGCCCGTCGTCCATGCACCGAAACCACTTCGGCACCCTTCCGTTGGGCAGAAACTTTCGCTTTTGGAGCGAAGCCCGCGATTGTGGCACGCCGAACTGCTCTCGTCAACAAGGGGCAGCCGGCAAGTTTTTGAAGCAAGCGAAATTCTGGGGCGACAATTTGCGTTGCACCCCCGGCCGAGGGCGCCACGATGCGCTCTATACATCTCGATACAGCCATGAATATCGCCGTCACCTTCCTACCGCGACACGAACCGGTCCCGCTGCCCCCGATCGCTTTCATCGGCGGCGGCAACATGGCCAAAGCCATTGTGGGTGGCCTGATCAAAGCGGGCGCCGCGCCTTCCGATTTCGAGATTGTCGAGCCGTCCCCGGAGGCGCGCGCTCAACTCGAACACGACCATGGGATTGTCGCCCTCGCCGAGCCCGGCCCGGCATTGGGCCGATGCGGAGTGGTCGTCTGGGCTGTCAAGCCGCAAGCCTTTGCGGCTGCCGCGAAGCAGGTCCTCGGCTTCGCGCCAGATGCACTGCACCTCAGTGTCGCCGCCGGCATTCCGACCCAGAGCATTGCCGACTGGCTCAATGTTCAGCGCGTGGTCAGGGCGATGCCCAACACTCCGGCCCTGGTGGGCGAAGGCATGACGGGGCTTTATGCTCGCCCCGCGGTCGATGCAGCGGGGCGAAAGCTCGTCGAACAAGTGCTTGCACCCACTGGCGAACTCCTCTGGGTCGAGCGCGAAGAACGCCTGGACGCTGTGACAGCCGTGTCAGGATCGGGACCCGCCTATGTGTTCTATTTCATCGAGGCGCTCACAGAGGCGGCCGTTGAACTGGGTTTATTGCCCGAGCAGGCGCACCGCCTCGCGCTCGGGACGTTCAAAGGAGCGACGAGTTTGGCGCTCAACGCAACCGAAGAGCCGGCGGTGCTGCGCCAGCGAGTGACTTCGAAAGGCGGGACGACGCACGCAGCGATCACGTCCATGGAAAGCTCCGGTCTGAAGGAACAATTCAAGACGGCGATCCGTGCCGCTCACCGCCGTGCGGAAGAGCTTGGCGAAGAGTTCGGCCGGGCTTCCTGAGGTCAAGCGCGGGCGCTCAACGGAACGTGTGCCCGCCGACCACCCCCGCGAACACTGTGAACCCGAGCCAGTGATTAAGGCGAAAAGCTCGAAAACAGCCGTCTCGGGTGCGTCCGCGGATCAGCTGCCAGTGCCATAGCGCCTGCAATGCGGCCAGCGAAAGGGCCACGAAAAATAGCGGCCCCAGGCCCTGATCGATGCCTGCGGCAGCCCAGATCGCGAGGTAAATCGCATAGCTCGCCATGACCATCGCGACATCGAAGCGACCGAAAGTGATGGCAGACGTCTTCATGCCGATCAGCAAGTCATCGTCGCGATCCACCATGGCGTACTCGGTGTCGTAGGCGAGCACCCAGAAGAGATTGCCGGCGAGCAGGCCCCATGCAATGGCGGGAACGTCACCCTGCACGGCAGCAAAGGCCATCGGGATTCCGAAGCTGAACGCGATTCCCAGCACAGCCTGAGGAACAGACACGAAGCGCTTGGCATAGGGATAGATCAGCGTGACAGCCAGAGCTGCGACCGACCAAGCAACCGCCGACCGATTCACGGTGAGGACTAAGGCAAATGCAACCAGTGCAAGCACCGCTCCGAGCCAAAGTGCTTCCGCAACTGTGACTGCCCCGCTCGTCACCGGGCGCTGCGCAGTCCGCTTCACGTGCCGGTCGAAGTTCCGGTCGGCAACATCGTTAACGCAGCAACCGGCACTGCGCATCAACACCGTTCCGAGTACGAACACGACGATGAGATGCCACCCCGGAAAGCCTGCTGCTGCGAACCAGAGCGCCGACAGGGACGGCCAGAGCAGGAGCAACCAGCCAGCAGGCCGGTTCCAGCGAATCAGGTCAAGGTAATGAGACAGGCGGCTCCGCGGCGCGCCGAAGGTCGAATCGGACATCTTCCGATTTTCGTCCAGCCGCGCCGGGAACCGACGCGCTCACTCTTCGAGCAGCGAGCGAAGCATCCAGGCAGTCTGATCGTGCACCGTGCAGCGTGCGGTCAGCATGTCGGCGGTCGGGTCATCGCCTGCTTCTTCGGCCACCGGAATGAACTCGCGCGAAATTCGCGATACGGTTTCATGCCCCTTGACCAGGATGCGCACCATCTCCGTTGCCTTGGGCGGATCCTTGGGAACGTCCGGCACAGTGGCGATCTTGCTGAATTCGGCATACGAGCCCGGCGCGTAGTGCCCGAGCGCTCGGATGCGTTCGGCGATCACGTCGGTGGAATTCCAGAGTTCCGTGTACTGGACCATGAACATCGCATGCAGCGAATTGAAGTGCGGACCGGTCACGTTCCAGTGAAAGTTGTGGGTGGTGAGATAGAGGGTGTACGTGTCGGCGAGCACGCGGCTCAGGCCCTCGGCGATCGCTGCACGATCCTGGCGATCGATTCCGATGTTGATGATCGGCGCGTTCCGGCTGCCGGACTCCATCGCCACCAACGCATCGCCTTTCTTTGGCACCTTGCCAGCCGAGGCGGCAGGGGCGGCGGTGATGGGCGATTTGGATTTCTTGAGGGCTTTAGCCATGTTGGAGACCTTTCCTTGAACAATTGAATGACCGCAAACTCTAGAAGCCGCGCGCCGGCTTCGCAACAGCCGGACTCTATCGCAGCGATCATGGATTCCTCGGCTTGGCGCGTAGGCCGAACGCTCGATCTTTTAAGAGAGTCGTTTGACGCCCGGCAGCTCGCACGCATAGATGGCATTGCGCAAAGCAGCGATGGCTTCATAACGGGTAAAGCTACGGCGCCAAGCGAGCACGACCCGGCGCGTGGGTGGCTCGCGCTCCTGTGCGTCGCGCACCGGAATATAACGAATCAACTGCCCGGACTCCTTGCGCGCTTTCGTTTTCGGGCGCAGCGCGTCCACCGGCACCGACAACCCGGGAACCAGCGTGACGCCCATCCCTGCCGCAACCATGTGCTTGATCGTTTCCAACGAGGAGCCTTCAAAGCTCTTCCGAATGCCTTCGGCATTGCTGGAAAAACGGGCAAATTCCGGGCAGACCTCCAGCACATGATCGCGGAAGCAATGGCCTGTGCCCAGCAGCAGCATGGTTTCCTTCTTCAATTCTTCGGAGCTCACGGACTCGCGCTCGGCAAGCGGGTGATGGACGGGAACAGCCGCCATGAACGGCTCGTCGTAGAGAGGGGCAATGGCGAGGCCGGTGTCGGGAAAGGGCTCGGCCATGATCGCGCAGTCAATCTCGCCCGTGCGCAGCATCTCGAGCAGCTTCGCCGTGAAATTCTCTTGCAGCACCAGCGGCATCTGCGGAGTGCGCTCGATGTTCTGCCGAACCAGATCCGGCAGCAGGTAGGGGCCGATCGTATAGATCACACCGAGGTTCAATGGCCCCGCCAGCGGATCCTTTCCGCGCTTGGCGATCTCCTTGATGTTGGCGGCC